>DAOUDX010000430.1:0-5568 GCA_034430835.1 Anaerolineae bacterium | reverse complement strand
AAACGGGACCTCGGGGGTTTCCAAAACCTCCGAGGTCTGGTCATGTCCCTGCAAAGTGTTGTGGTTGCTGCCGCACTGTTTCTTACCGCAGAGACCGCTGAGGACGCCGAGTTTTTCTACAATTTGAGATTTTCTCTGCGCTCTCTGCGTGCTCAGCGGTAAAATCAGGCCAACCAACAACACTCAAGAGGGGAACTACTCGAGGTCTGGCGTCCGGCAAGTGCAATCGAAACCGCAACGCCGGGCGCGCGTTTTCCCTGCTATAATCGAGCTCAGCGGGCGGATGCCTGCGGGCGCCGCCCGCCCGGTTTTTTGACCCGGCGCGGTTTTGGGCGTATACTTGGCGTGGAGTGGTTTTCTCTCCGATAGCCTGCTGGAGCCTGACGGTACAGCCAGGGAGGTTCAAAATGAGCAACAGGATCGTTGCGCGATCGTGGTTCGCTCTGGTTCTCATCGCCGCGGTGAGTGGTTGCTGTGCGCCGCAGCCCCCGACGGAACCGCCGCCCCCAACCCAAACTACTTTTGCGACAAGCCTTCCCAAAGTCCGAACGATCATCGTGACCGAGATGCTCAACCTCTATTTCTCGGATGGTCCGGTTCCTGATAGCTATGATGCGATTGTCGACACAGTAGACCTTGGCGGTGTTATGTCTGCCAATTGGTCGAATCCGTCGTACACTCTTGCGGAAGCCTACCAGATACTAAGCAATTGTGTTGCTGTCCGCCATCCTAGTTGTACCTTGACTAATGGCGTTGCCTGCAGTATTGACCTTGTTCACGTGCCAGATGAGACACAAGGTTATCAAGGATTAGAAACACCGCATGTGGTTATGGCGGCACAGTGTGGAGAGAATCCTGGCTATTTATACGTTGCGCAAACACCCCTTCGACCTACGGATGTATCTGCTGGTTCGCTGGATGAGTACCTGCCCTTTGAGCTATTCGCGCAGGTGTTTGAAGAGCAAGGCTACCCCCTGAGCGTGGTCTCCCAGGAGCCGACCAGGATAGCAAGCGCGACCGAAATTCCCACGGAGGAGCCCACCCCTGCCGGCCCATCCCTGGGCGACACGCGCACCCGTCCCGCCGACGGCATGGTGATGGTGTACGTCCCGGCGGGGAAGTTCCAGATGGGCAGCACCGACGAGGAGGTGGACTCTGCCCTGGCGCTGTGCAACGAGTACTACGACGATTGTGAACGTAGTTGGTTTGAGCGCGAGTTGCCGGCTCACACCGTGGCACTGGACGGCTTCTGGATCGACCGCACGGAGGTGACCAACGCCCAGTTCGCTGCTTTCCTCAACGAGGAAGGCAACCAGGAGGAGGGGGACGTGACCTGGCTGGACCTGGAGAGCGACTATCGCCTGATCGAGCGCACGGGCGGCGAGTTCCGGCCCAAGAGCGGCTATGCGGACCATCCCGTGGTCGAGGTTTCCTGGTATGGGGCGGCGGCCTACTGCCGGTGGGTGGGAGCGCGGCTGCCGACGGAGGCGCAGTGGGAGTACGCGGCGCGCGGGTCGGAGAGCTACACCTTCCCTTGGGGCGATGAACTGGACGGGACACGGCTGAACTACTGCGACGCGAACTGTGAGCTCGACTGGGCCGATGCGTCGTTCGACGACGGCTACGCCCGCACCGCGCCGGTGGGCTCCTACCCGGAGGGGGCGAGCTGGGCAGGGGCGCTCGACCTGGCGGGGAACGTGTGGGAATGGGGAGCCGATCGGTACGGGGAATACCCCTCCGGGCGGCAGGAGAACCCCACCGGTCCTTCTACGGGTGACCGCCGGGTGATGCGCGGGGGCGGTTGGAACAACTTTTGGAGCTACATGCACGCTGCCTTCCGTAACCGCTTTCTTCCCCGCTTTCGCCGCAGCCTCCTCGGCTTTCGGTGTGTCGCGTCGTCAGGCGAGTGATCGGCGGCACAAAGCGCTGCGTGGGCTCCAGATGGGAGCGAGCACCATCTGGCTCAAGAGAATGTGCCGCCAACCCAGCATGGTGCGACCCGTTCGCTTGGAGCTGCGGCAGCCAGGTAGGTTGGGCCGAGGCCACAAGCCAAAACCCACCGCCCAACTGCGCACTATGAAAAGGACAGGTCACACAATGCTAGACCGCAAAGGCATCCTCTCATTTCTGGCGATCACGTTCGGCGTCACCTACGCCATCGAAGGCGCGTTGATCCTGACCGGATTTCGGCTGACGCCCATCCTCCCGCTCTACGGCCAGCTCGTCATCGCCGGGGTGATGTGGGTCCCGGCGCTGGCCGCGCTGCTCACGGCCAAGTGGATCACGCGGGAGGGGTTTGACGGTACCGGCTTTCGCATCGGCGCGTTGAAGCCGTACCTCACCTCGGCGCTGGTCGTGCCGGCCTGCTTCGTCGCCACCTATGCGCTGACGTGGCTCCTTGGCCTGGGCCGGCCGGATTGGCGCATGGCCGATTTCGCCGCGTTGATGGCTTCGGCCGGGGCGGATACCTCGGAGATGCCCCCTCCGGCGCTGATACTACCGGTCGTGTTCCTATCCAGCCTGGTCGTCGGCCCCACGATCAACGGCCTATTCGGCTTTGGCGAGGAGTTTGGCTGGCGGGGCTATCTGCTGCCCAAGCTGATGGCGCTGGGCAAGCTCAGGGCGTACGTCATCCTCGGCGCGATCTGGGGGCTGTGGCACGCACCGCTGGTCTTGGTGGGCTTTAACTACCCCGGCTATCCCATCCTGGGCGTCTTGGGCATGATGGGTCTGACCACCGCCTTTGGCATCTACCTGAACGAATTGACGCTGCGGAATCGCAGCTCGATCCTGGCGGGGTGGATTCACGGCGCGTTCAACGGCCAGGCGTATGGCATCTGGCGACTTTTGTTCCCAAACGTCAACCCGTTGCTTGGCGGATTGACGGGACTGGTGGGGATTGCCGTGTGGCTGGCCGTGGGGTTGGTGGTGGTATATCGCGGGCGCGCCGTCGCGGCGGAGGCCGAATAATACACCGGTTCTAGAGAATCAGCCTTGATCATGCCAGAAATGAGGCTTTGTGCGCCGATCTCGAACGGATGTACTTTTCGGAGCAGCACAGCCAGTCATTTTCATGCTTGTTGCGCCTTCTTGACACGTTTGGCGTGTTTGCCGCGCTCGTCTGTATCCAGGATGCGTTTGCGGATGCGATAGCTTTGTGGAGTCACTTCCAAGAGTTCGTCGTCAGCCAGGTATTCTATAGCTTCGTCCAGGCTCATCTGGCGGGGTGGCGTCAGACGCTCGTCTATCTCTCGGATCGAGTTGCGCATGTTCGTCAGGTGTTTTTTCTTGCACACGTTGACCGACAAATCCCCGGAGCGTTGATGTTCTCCCACGACCATGCCTTCGTATACGTTCACCCCGGGGCCAACGAACAGCGAGCCGCGCACTTCGGCGTTTTGCAGGCCGAACGGAGTGGTTGCGCCTATCTCCCATGCAACCAGAGAGCCGTTTGAACGGGAGTTGATCTCTCCCGCCATCGGCAGGTATCCGTGGAACAGGGTGTGCAGCGCGCCCATACCACGCGTAGCGGTCAAGAAATGGTATCGAAAACCCAACAGGCCGCGTGTCGGTACGAGATAGGTCAAGTGCAAGCTGTTTTCCTGAGTGTCCACCATGTCGAGCATCTGCCCACAGCGGCTGCCGAGCATCTCGATGACGGTTCCCAGCGTGTCCGAACTGGTCTCGATGTAGACTTTTTCATGAGGCTCCAGCAATTCTCCTTGTTTCCCTTGGCGCAGGAGCACTTCTGGGCGCGAGACCTGGAACTCGTACCCTTCCCGGCGCATGGTCTCGACCAGAATGGCGAGGTGCAATTCTCCCCGCCCAGAAACGTCGAATGTGTCGGCGCTGTCGGTTTCGGCGACACGTAAGGCGACATTTTGGCGTAACTCGTCAAACAATCGCGCGCGTAGTTTGCGCGATGTTCCCCATCGTCCCTCGCGGCCGGCAAAGGGTGATGTGTTCACCCCGAAGGTCATTCTTACCGTGGGATCCTCGATGCGGATAGCGGGCAGCGCGACCGGGTTTTCGGGGTCGGCCAGCGTTTCTCCTATAGAGATGTCTTCCAACCCGGCGAGCACCACAATTTCCCCAGCTTGAGCTTTGTCTACCGCGACGTGTTTCAGTCCTTCGTGGACGTACAAATATCGGGCTTGTTCGGGCCGCACCTCTCCACTGGTCATCATTCGAGTGACCGGACGCCCTACTTGCATGCGGCCGGCGAAAATCCGCCCGACGGCGGTCACGCCGCGATATTCGTCGTATCCGAGAGTGCTAACCAGCATTTGCAACGGTGCATCTGCATCGACCTGCGGAGCAGGGATGTGACGGAGGATCGCCTGGAAAAGGGGCTGCAGGTCTGGTCCCAGGTCTGGCGTCAATCCGGACCGGCCGGTGATGGCGTTTGTGTATATCACTGGAAAGTCCGCCTGCTCGTCGCTGGCGCCCAATTCGATGAATAGATCAAAGGTCTGATTCAGCGCCCGGTTAGGATCGGCATTTCGCCGATCCACCTTATTGATGACGACGATGGCGCGGTGATTCATCTCCAGCGCCTTTTTGAGCACAAAGCGGGTCTGCGGCATCGGGCCTTCGGCCGCATCGACCAGCAGCAGAACGCCGTCTACCATATTCATGACCCGTTCGACCTCCCCGCCAAAATCGGCGTGACCGGGCGTGTCTACGATGTTGATTTTGACGTTTCCTTTCGTAACAGAGTCCCAAATCGTGATGGCCGTGTTTTTGGCCAGGATGGTGATGCCCCGTTCCCGTTCGAGGTCGTTCGAGTCCATAACACGCTCGACAACTTGCTGGTTTTCACGAAAGACTCGTGCTTGTCTCAGCAGCCCGTCTACGAGTGTGGTCTTTCCATGATCCACGTGAGCGATGATGGCGATATTGCGCAGGTCGGTTCGTTCAGTTAGCATAGAACTCTCTAGATAACACATCGTTCTGCAAAGATCCAAGATCGGCTTCGTCCAGCACCAACGTTTTAACGTGTGATAGATTGATGCTGCCGTCACTGAGCAAGTCGAGCAGGCGACCGGGACAAGCGACGACGATCTCTGCGCCGCGCCGCAACGCTGCGACCTGGGGGCCTTTGCTCACGCCTCCATAGATAGAGACGCTGCTCACCTTGGTGTTTCGGCCCAGGTCGACATTCACCTCGTAGATCTGTTCGGCGAGTTCGCGCGTGGGCGCGACGATAAGGGCGCGCGCCTGACGCAACGGGCCTTGCGTTAGCTGATGCAGAATGGGCAAGAGGAAGGCCGCGGTTTTGCCGGTGCCGGTCTGTGCTAGCCCCAGCACGTCGTGCCCTTTGAGCACAATGGGGATGGCCTGCTGCTGGATTGGGGTGGGTGTGGTATAACCGACCGTCTTGATGGCAGCGACGATACGCCGATCGAGGGAAAATTGTTCGAAATTCACTGAGAACTTTAGTTTCCGCTAAATTGGACTTGTACCCATATATATGGGTTTCAATTTGCTCAACCGCCACATATAGGGGATCCGGGTCGTCTAATTCTCGCGCACGAGATTTTCGGTTATCCGCCAAACTCAGTTTAT
>DAOUDX010000429.1:0-13956 GCA_034430835.1 Anaerolineae bacterium | reverse complement strand
CCGTCCACAAAGGACTGCTCGTTCTCAAGATGCGAGGCAGCAATCACGATAAGGGCATCCGGCAGTTTGACATCACGTCTCGCGGCATCGAAGTCCGCGCGCCGTTTGAGGGACGTGAGGGGATCATGAGTGGCAGTCCGCGGCGGATGGTGGATTCGTTCGTGCAGGCCTTTGTGCGGCGCTGAGTAGGAGGTGTCCTATGCAGGTTGTTGAGTATGTACTTGCCCTGTGTTCGTGGGTCGCGATTGGGATGTTGCTCGTTTTCCTGGGGCGAATCGCCTATTTCTATCAAAAGACCTCCGGGCAGCGCGTGGGATATTATCTGCTTCTCATCCCGGCATTGACGCTGGCTGCCGGAGCGATCTGGTATCTCGTGTCCAACGTGGAATTCACTGCAGAACCTGTCGCCGATCTGTTGCTGTTCGGCGGTGGCCTGTTGCTCATACTGTTTGGTATGCACCTGCAGGAGCTAATGACAGGAGAACGCCGATGAATATCATCACGGCACCGTTGGGAGCTTTGGGGCTACTGGCGATTGCCTACCTGGCGCTTCTGTTCGGCAACTTTAGTCGGCGGCTGAGCGCGGTGACCAAGATGAGGGATTACTATCGTTGGTTCCCAGTGGGCAGTGCGTTGATCACTGTGGCTGCGACGAGTCAGGTGATCCGAAGCACTGCGGCTATCGCCGAGAAGGCCCCACAGTTCCTATGTGATCCCCTGTTCGCTGTGCTGAGCTTCTATCTCCCCCTGGTTGTCGGCGTGATGCTGGTTCTCGTGCTCGTTTGGCATTATTGGGGATGGATCTTGAAGGAAAAGATCAAGTGAGAGAAGAGTTGTCTTCTGGGCAGCCACCTCTCTCTCCGGATCTAGATCAAATATCCCCGTTACAGGAGACCGGGGTCCGCGACCAGGCACTGGCTGCGCTCAATGCAGTGGCCGCATTGGCCAGCATGACGCTGGACATGGACGAGGTGCTGCAGCAGGCGCTGGCAAAGGTTCTCGAGGTCGTGGGAGTCGAGGCCGGGGCCATCTCGGTGCTCGAAGAAACCACGAACGACTTGGTTTTCCGGGCGCAGCAAGGGTGGCGCGTGCACGATTTCGTCGCCAGCGGCGTTCGCGTGCCGGTCGATCGGAGCCTGTCAGGCCTGGCAGTGTCAACCGGACAGCCGGTGGTGACCGGTGACGTCAAGAATGACCCGAGGGTAGTTGTCCCAGAGTTCTGTGACGAGCCTGTGCAGGCGATGGCGCTGGCTCCCATGCGCTCCCGCGGCCGCGCCCTGGGCGTGCTGGGCGTGATGAGCCACGCGCCGCGTGATTTCACCCCCGACGAAGTTACTTTCATCTCCGCTATTGCTGACCAGATCGGCATCGCTTTCGATAATGCCCGTCTGTTCGAGGAGGCGCGTCGCCGGGTGAAGGAATTGACGACGCTGCGGGCGGTCAGCATGCAGGTGGCTTCCACCCTTGACCTGTGGACGGTTCTGGAGTCCGTCAATTCCGCGTTGTTGGAGTTGGTCGATGTCGCTGCGGCAGAGGTGTATCTATACGACGCCGAGCATGATAGGCTAGCCTTTGCGACGGCGTTAAGCCGGGATGGGACGCGGGCCTCGGTTGGCGGTCGCCAGTCGGGGGAGGGACCTCCCGCCCAAGCTGCACGCAGTGGTGAGATGGTGGTGCTGGACGATCTCACGACTGTGTACGAGGGTGTGGATGGATGGCGGGCCCACGGCATGCAGGCTCTGACTGTTTTGCCCCTTAGACGGGCCGCGCGGGTTTTTGGCGTGCTCGCCGTTGCCCTGGATGAAGCCCGTTCCTTCTCTGACGAAGAGTTGTGCATCGTGAGCTTGCTCGCCGAGCAGGCGGCCATCGCCATCGAGCGCGCCCGTTTCTTTGCGGGCGAGACGCGGCGTTCCACCCAGTTGGCGCTGATCAATCAAGTGGCCAGGCAGGCCACAGCGACGCTCAACTTGAGCGAAATCCTGGATATGGCGGCCACCTCCATCCAGCGAGGTTTTGGCTATTTCAACGTAGCCCTTTTCTTGAACGAGAGGGCGTCTCGTGAAGTGGTCTTGCGCTCCATTGCCGGTGGGCATGCGATGGTCATGCGGCGCGGCTATCGCCAGGTGCTCGGTGAAGGGGTTGTGGGATGGGTTGCCGAGGCGGGGGAAACCCTGCTGGTCAATGACATTGCTCTCGAGCCACGTTATCAGCCCATTGCACCGACGGTCAAACCGGTGGGATCAGAGCTGGCAGTCCCGATCATGCGGGGTGACGAAGTGATCGGTGTTCTCGACATCCGAAATCTGGAGCGGGGGGCCTTTGGACAAGAAGATGTCGAGGCCATGGAGACGGTGGCCGAGCAGCTGTCCGTGGCGATTGACAATGCTCGCTTGTACGAGGAGACCCAGCGCCGTGTGGCTGAACTATCGGCCGTGCAGGAGACCAATCTGAGTGTGGCATCGGCGCTGGACACCGGGCAGGTTCTGGGCGCCGTAGCCCGCAACGCGCTGGAGTTGGCGAATGCCGACGACGTGCACATTTATCTTCACGATCCAATGGATGGCAGCCTTACGTTTGGGACGGCGTTTTGGCGGGGTGAGCCAACTGAACTGAATCTGCAGAAGCAGCCCAGTCGTTTCACCCGGGCTGTGCTCGAGTCCGGCCGCCCGCTGGTCGTCGATCACGCGCACGAACATCCGCACTTTGCTTCATCTGAGGGCGAGGTTGTTGGCGTCGAGGCCGTTGCCGGTTTCCCCCTATTGGGAGCTTCGGGGGCGGTGGGGGTCATGGAGGTTGCCTATCTCGGCCCTCACGTTTTTGGCGCGGACGAGTTGCGCGTGCTGGACCTGATGGCCTCACAAGCAGCGTCGGCTATCACCAACGCCCGGCTGTATGAGGAGACGCGGCAGCACTTGGAGGAGCTCACCATGTTGCACGAAGTGTCGCTGGCTGCGGCGTCTACGTTGTCGCTGAGAGAGATCGCCGACCGTGCTATCGCCGTCGTCGAGCAAGGGCTGGGATTCGAGCACTTGGAGGTGTTCCTGGTCGATGAGAAACGGGATGTGCTGGAGCCCCTCGGGCGTGGGGCGGCGATGCAAGATGGGGCCAAGCTGCAGGCGGGAGAGGGACTGGTAGGATGGGTGTCCGATCATGGCGCCGTGTTGCGGGTGGGGGATGTCTCCCAGGATGATCGCTACGTCGAACGGGTTCCTGGCGTTCGCTCGGTGCTGGTCGTTCCTCTCGTAGTCGGCGATCGGGTGATCGGCGTGATCGATGCCGCGAGTACGCACCGCGATGCCTTCAGCGCCGACGACGAGCGTTTGATGAGCACGGTTGCGCGCCAGTTGGCCGTGGCGATCGAGAACGCGCGACTGTACCAGGAGACCGAGCAACGTCTAGCCGAGGTATCGACGCTCTACCAACTGGCTCGCCAGGCGAACACGAGCCTCGACCTCCAGGAGCGATTGGATTCCATCGTCTGGGCGCTAAAAGAGGCGATGGGATGCCGGGCGTGCTCCATTGCGCTCATAGAGCCTCTCAGCAATATGTTGGAGATCCGTGCGGCAGCAGGGGTCCAGGTCAAGTGGAGAGAGGAGTTCAAACTGAAGTTGGGCGAGGGCATAGCCGGGCGCGTGGCGCTCGAAGGAACGCCGGTATATCTGCCCGATACGCTGGGGGAGAAGGACTTTATTTTCTTTGATCAGTCTGTGCGATCGCTCCTGACAGTGCCCTTGAACATAAAGGACAAGGTGGTTGGCACGCTGACTGTGGACAGCGATCAGCCTGACGCGTTCAGTGCGGCGGACGAGCGTTTGCTGACGATTGCGGCAGCCCAGGTAGCAAATGCCATCGAGAATGCTCAACTGTATGCCAGTCTTGAGCAGAGAGCGAGAAACTTGACGGAGGCATATGCGGAATTGCAGGAGGTTGACCGCCTGAGAGACGAGATGGTGCAGAATGTTTCGCACGAGCTGCGGATGCCGTTGACCTTTGTGAAGGGCTACGTGGAGTTGTTGCTCGCCGGCGATGCTGGGCCGCTCACCGACGAGCAGAGAGAATACCTCGAGATCGTGATCGAAAAGACCAACACAGTCACGCGATTGGTGAGCGATATCATGTTCCTGCAGCAGGTGGACAAGCTACCTGCAAAGAGATTCCCGGTTTCGTTGAACAAGCTGGCGCAGCGGGCGATCCGAGGATGTGCGGCCACGGCGGAGAAGGCAGGGTTGACACTGGTGGAACATGTATCGGACGGTCTGCCGCCGGTGTCTGGAGACGAGGGCAGGCTATTACAGGTGTTTGACAATCTGCTGGGCAACGCGATCAAGTTCAGTCCCGAAGGGGGACAGATCATAGTGACCGTCGAGGATGCAGGCTCGATGGTGCAGGTGTCCGTCGCCGATCAAGGGGTTGGTATTCCCCCGGACCAACTGGAGCGAATCTTTGAACGATTCTATCAGGTGGATGGTTCTGCGCGACGGCGTTTCCCCGGTGTTGGTCTGGGCCTGACGATCGCCAAGCGCATCGTGGAAGCGCACGGAGGGAGGATCTGGGCGGTAAGCGAACCAGGGAACGGCAGCGCGTTCCATTTCGCGATCCCCAAATACCAGGGTGATGATTGTCGGGCGAGTGAGCGTGAGCGCCTGGATAAGGGCGCAAAGGTCGCTATCTGATCCGTATTGAGCAACGTGATATGCATAGCGCTACGGAGAAATCGGAGGAAGCGCCCAATCTGCGCAGCCGGCTGTATGCGTTGCCGAAGGTGGATCTGCATCGCCATCTCGAGGGTTCCTTGCGGCTTCAGACACTGGCCGAGATTGCCCAGGAGCACGGGATCGATCTGCCCAGTTACGATATCAAAGTCTTGCGCCCCTTCGTGACGGCGGCAGACGAGGAGCCGGATTTCCACCGCTTTCTGGAAAAGTTCCGCTTCTTGCGGCGTTTCTACCCGACGCAAGAGGCAGTCGAGCGGATAGCTTACGAAGCCGTGGCCGATGCTGCGGAGGACAACGTCAGGTACCTGGAGTTGCGCTTCAATCCCATTGCCCAGGCTCGTGGACAGGGATTCTCGCTCGACGAGGTGACGACCTGGGTCTGTGGCGCCGTCGATAAGGCCCAGCGCGAGATCGATATCCGCGTCAACCTGATCGTGCAGATCGGGCGGGATGAGAGTTTGGATACCGCGTGGCAGGTTGCTGAGGTTGCGGTTGCGCATCGGCATAGGGGTGTCGTCGGTCTGGATCTGGCCGGCGACGAGGTGAGGTACCCGGCCAGAGGCTTTGCCGAGGTTTTCCAATGGGCGCGGCGAGAGGGGCTGCACATCACCGTGCACGCCGGCGAGGCCGCTGGAGCGCGCAGTGTCCAAGAGGCTATCGAGTTGCTGGGCGCCCAGCGTATTGGGCACGGCATACGCACTGTCGAGGACTCGAGCGTCGTGCGTCTGGTTCACGAGCGTGAGGTCACGTTGGAGGTCTGCCCGACCAGTAACCTGCAGACAGGGGTCGTGCGGCGCTTGGGGCAACATCCCTTGATTGACTTGCTGGCCCTTGGTTTGCGTGCCACAGTCAACACCGACGATCCGAGCGTCAGTGACACGACCCTCACCGACGAGTACGAGGTCGCCATGCTGGCGATGGGCTTGACGCTGGACCACATCAAGCGCGCGATCGTGACGGCTGCCGAGGGTTCGTTCCAACCGCCGGAGGAAAAGGAGCAGATGGTCGAGTGGTTTCGTGAGGCGCTTGAGTCGGAGAATGGTAGCCTGTCGGGTCTTACTTCCAGGGAGGTCAATGACAGCGTTAATTCGCGATCAGATCGCAGCCCTGATTGCTGAGGGGCTGCAAGCCGCGCAGGAGGATGGTGCCTTGCCGACGCTCGAGATGCCAGAGGTCGTCGTCGAGCGCCCGCGTCAATCGGAGCACGGCGACTATGCCTCGCCCGTCTGCCTACGACTGGCGAGGGAGGCGCACATCTCGCCGCGTGACATTGCCACGCGGGTGGTCGAGCACATCCCTCCGGCGCCATTTGTGGGCACGGTCGAGGTGGCAGGGCCGGGATACGTCAACGTCACGCTGGACAGCGGGTGGCTGGCGGAGCAGGTCGAGGAGATTCTGGAGGCTGGTGAGACGTTTGGAGGCCTGAGCGTCGGACAGGGACGTAAGGCCCAGGTCGAGTTCGTGAGCGCCAATCCCACCGGCCCCCTGACTGTGGGGCGGGGACGAGGCGGCGTGATGGGGGACACGCTGTGCAATCTCCTGGCTGCAGCCGGCTACCAGGTGGAGCGCGAGTACTATTTTAACAACGTCGGGCGGCAGATGGAGATCCTCGGAAACTCGGTGAGACTTCGCTACCTCGAACTGCTGGGCCAGAAGGTCGAGTTTCCTGAGGATCACTATCAGGGGGGCTACATCGAGACCATCGCCGCCAAGATTCAGGCGGAGCATGGCGATGCTTTTGTTGGAGAGGACGCGGGTCGATTCAAGGAGATCGCTGAGGAGGAGATATTCGTCGATATCCGCAAGACGCTGGCCCGGCTGGGGATCGTTTTCGATAGTTACTTTAACGAGAACTCGCTCCACGAGGATGGGCGGGTGTGGGATGTGCTAGAGAAGATGGACGAGCGCGGGTACGTTTTCAAGAAGGATGGCGCCACGTGGTTTCGCGCGACCGGTCTGGGCGGTAAGAAAGATCGCGTTCTCGTCAGATCCGACGACGCACCCACCTACCGACTGCCGGACATCGCATATCACGTGGACAAGATCTCGCGCGGTTTCGATCTGATGATCACCATCCTGGGAGCGGATCACATCGAAGAATACCCGGATGTCGTCGCTGGCCTGCAGGCGCTGGGGTACGATACTGAAAACGTGCGCGTGGTTTTTCACCAGTTCGTCACGTTGGTGCGCGGCGGGGAGCAGGTGCGGATGAGCACGCGCGCGGGGCATTTCGTCACGCTAGACGAGTTGATCGATGAGGTAGGGGCCGACGCGGTGCGGTATTTCATGCTCGCGCGTTCACCAGAGAGCCACATGGATTTCGATCTCGACCTGGCGGTCGAGCAGTCGGATCGCAACCCGGTCTACTACGTCCAGTATGCCCATGCGCGTATCGCCAGCATCCTGCGCCACGCCGCCGAACAGGGGTGGGATGTAGAGACGCGCGGTGACGTATCGCTCCTGACCCACGAGAGCGAGCTGGCGCTGATCCGCAAGATGCTGGAGCTGCCGGAGGTGATACATCAGGCGGTGGCGCAATTGATGCCTCATTACCTGCCCTTCTACGCGCAGGAGTTGGCGGCAGCTTTTCACGCCTTCTATCGTGACTGCCGGGTGGTCTCCTCCGATCCTGCCGATGCGCATCTGACCCGCGCCCGCCTGCGGCTGGTGCGAGCTACCAAGGTCGCCCTGGCGCGTGTGTTGGGCCTGATGGGCGTGAGCGCGCCGGAACGGATGTAAAGCAGCAGGTGGCAGTTAGGCAAGTGGCAGGATGCAGGAATCCTGTATCTTGCTTCCTGCATCTTTTCTGATCTTGGTCAAGGAGTCTAACATAATGGGTCTCAAGCCTGATGGCTGGATTCGCAAGATGGCGGTGGAGCATCGAATGATCGAGCCGTTCGTGGATGGGCAAGTGCGCGACGGCGTCATTTCCTACGGGCTCTCGTCCTACGGCTACGATATCCGCGTGGCCGACGAGTTCAAGATTTTCCAGCCAGAGATCACAGCGGCAAAGCTTTCGGACGTGCAGTGTGCCTACGTCGCTGGCGTTCTGGATGCCCAGGCACAGATCGGATACACAGCCCTGGTGAAGCAGGATCGCCCGGCTCTGGCGCTCGTCGTCGCCAGCGACGACCGCCAGATGTTGGAGCGGCTTCAGGCGACTCTCGGCACGGGGTCCTTACGCGAGTCTGGAAACGAGCGAGGTGAGCTGGTGGTGAGCAAGGCTGCCGACGTCCAGTACATTCTAGCCCAGGTCTGGCCCTATCTGACCCACCGCCGCGACACAGCCTCCCGCGCGCTGGCCGAGCTCAAGTCGGCCAAGTCCATCGTGGTGGATCCCAAGCACTTTGACGCCGACTCCTTCGTTGATTTCAAGGGCGATGTGTGCGTGATCCCGCCCAATTCGTTCGCGCTGAGCCGGACGGTGGAGTACTTTCGCGTCCCGCGCAGCACGCTGACGGTCTGCGTCGGCAAGAGCACGTACGCGCGCTGCGGCATTATTGTGAATGTCACGCCCTTCGAGCCGGAGTGGGAGGGCTTTGTCACGCTAGAGATCAGCAACACCACGCCTCTGCCGGCCAAGATCTATGCCAACGAGGGGATCGCCCAAGTGCTCTTCTTCGAGGGCGACGAGGAGTGCGAGACCTCATATGCTGAGAAGAAGGGTAAGTACCAGGCTCAGAAGGAGATCGTCCTGCCCCGCCTGTGAGGCGCGCCAGGTGCGCGCGCGTTGACGAGGGATGTTTTACCGGTTATAATTGATGCACCTTTGGGCGGTTAGCTCAGTTGGTTAGAGCGCCTCCCTTACAAGGAGGAGGTCACAGGTTCGAGTCCTGTACCGCCCACAGAGGGCGGCGTGTCTGGGGACTCTGGGAGTTCTCCGCGCCGCCCATTGTCGTCGTCGGGCTTTTGTTATGATTTATCTGCATGATCTTTTGACTGCGACCGGTGGGCAATGGGAAGGACCTCAGACATCGGTGCAGTTCCCCGCCTTCTGCTACGATTCGCGTCGCGTCAACCCGGGCGATCTCTTCATCGCCGTCAAGACCGAGGGGGGGGACGGGCACGATTACATCGAAGATGCCGTGCAGAGAGGAGCCGGTGGGGTGTTGTGCCAGTTCCCACCCGCCGAATGCACCGTCCCCTGTGTCGTCGTTCCCGATACCCAGATCGCCCTCGCCGACTGGGCCGGCTACATTCTGCGCAGGAGTGCATTGCCTGTGGTGGGCGTCACCGGCTCCACTGGCAAGACCGATGCGTGCCAGGCCATCGCTGCCGTGCTGGCCTCCGGTCACCAGGTGTTCTGTAATCCACCGGATCTGAGCGACCGATTCGGCCTGCCCCTCTCGCTTGCAGAGCTTTCCTCTGAGCATGATGTGGCTGTCCTTGAGTTGGCCTGTAATGCCTTCGACGACATTGCTCATCTAGCGGAACTTGCCCGACCGCGCATCGCCGTCGTCACGGCGGTCGATCACGCCCATCTGTCCCTTCTGGGCAGCCTGGAGGCCATTGCCCAGGAGAAGGGGCGGCTGGTAGAGGCCCTTCCTCCAGATGGTGTGGTCATCCTCAACTATGACGATTCCCGCGTGCGGGCGATGCGAGAGCGTACCTGCGCCCGCGTCGTCACCTACGGCCTGAACCCCGATGCGGACATCGTTGCCTCTGATCTGCGGCCCGACCCCGACGGGCTGCAGTTTGTCGTTCACTTCCCGGGGATCGGGGGCCTGGGTACGCCGGGCTACCCGGCCAAAGCGGAGGTGCGCACGCGGCTTCTCGGCCGCCACCAGGTTTATACTGTTCTGGCTGCCATTGCCGTGGGCCTGGTTTACCGCATTCCCTGGGGAGATATCCTGGATGAGGTGGAGGAACTGCGGCCCGGACCAGGACGATTGCAGGTGCTTCCCGGGGTCGGCGGTTCGCTTCTGCTGGATGGTTCCGCAAGTTGCAGTCCCGAGACCGCCCTGCAGGCCCTGGCTGCCCTGGCCGACTATCCGGCTCAGCGTCGCATCGCCATCTTGGGGGACATGGCTCAACTGGGCGGTTACGCGGTGGAGGGGCACCGCCTGGTGGGGCAAAAAGCCGCCGCGTTCGTGGATCTCCTGGTGACCAAGGGGCAGCGAGCTGTTTGGATCGCTGAGGCGGCTAAGGAGTCAGGGCTTGCCTGCGAGCGTGTCTTTGTCACCTACGCGACCAGGGATGCAGTGCGTCATCTCGCGCCACAGTTGGGGCCGGGAGACGTGGTGTTGGTCAAGGGCGATCTTGAGACCCGGATGGAGGAAGTGGTGGAGGGTCTCTTGGCCGATCCCGCCGATGCTGCTCGGCTGGTGCGGCGGACGGATGGGCGTGTGGTGCGGGCCGCCCGCCCCGCCCGGCCTACCTGGGTAGAGGTCGATCTGGAGGCTGTGGCTTTCAACGTGCAGCAAATCAAAGAGATCGTCGGACCGGAGGTACAGGTTCTCGCGGTGCTGAAGGCTGACGCCTATGGCCATGGCGCCGTGACTGTTGCCCGTACCGCGCTTAACAACGGCGCCTCCTTCTGCGGTGTGGCTTCGGTCAACGAGGCGATACGGATGCGGCAGAGTGGGGTGGATGCGCCGATCCTGGTCCTGGGGTACACCCCTGCCTGGCTGGCAAAGCAGGCTCTGTTGCACGATGTCACCCTCACGCTCTACGATGCCGATGTAGCGCGGGCCTACAGCCGGGCGGCAGCCGATCTGCGCCGCACCGCGCGCGTCCATCTCAAGGTGGATACCGGCATGGGGCGGCTGGGCCTCCTGCCGGATCAGTTCGTTCCCTTTGTGCAGGAAATTCGGGATCTGCCCGGACTTGACCTGGAGGGTATCTTTACGCACTTTTCCGTGGCCGACGACGGGAACCTGGATTACACTCGCTGGCAACTGGATCGGTTTTTGAAGGTGTTGGACCAGTCGGCTGGGATCGGCATTGATTTCCGCCTCGTTCACTGCGCCAATTCTGCCGCACTTCTGCGATTGCCGGAGGCGCGCTTCAACATGGTGCGGCTGGGACTGGCGATGTACGGTCTCCAGCCCTCTCCCCACGTCCAGCTCCCCGATGGCTTCCGGCCGGCGCTGGCGTGGAAGACGACCATCGCCCAGGTCAAGACCCTCCCGCCGGGCAGCTTTGTCAGCTACGGCAACACCTACCAGACACAGGGCGAGGAGACCATCGCCGTCATCCCCGTGGGCTACGCTGACGGCTTCCGCCGCGCGCCCACGCGCTGGCAATCCGTGCTGGTGCGCGGCCAGCGGGCCCCCATCGTGGGTCGCGTCTGCATGGATCAGACGATGATCGACATCTCTCACATCCCCAACGTCCGTGTGGGAGACGAGGTGGTGCTCATCGGCAAGCAGGGGAATGATGCCATCAGCGCCGAGGAGGTGGCTGACTGGCTTGGAACGGTCAACTATGAGGTGGTCTCCGAAATCCTGGCCCGGGTGCCGAGAGTGGTGTAGGGAGGGGATTGCTTGCTCTCAGAAAGCCCGTTGAGTATAATACGTGTAGCAGGCTGGTTGCAGAAGGGATCAGTTGCGTCAGCGAAAAAGGAGTTGCAGCGATGAAACTGGATCAACAAGCACGATATGCCAAGACGCACGAGTGGGCCCGCTGGGACGGGGAGGAGGTCGTCGGTGGCATCTCCGACCATGCCCAGGAGTCTCTCTCAGACGTCGTCTACGTGGAGCTGCCGGGCGTAGGGGACGGGTTTGAGAGGGGAGACATCTTTGGCACTGTCGAGTCGGTGAAGGCTGCTTCCGATCTCAACATGCCGATGGGCGGAGAGATCGTCGCCGTCAACGAGGATCTGGAGGATACGCCGGAGTTGGTCAATCAGGACCCCTACGGCAAAGGCTGGATGATCCGCTTCGTTCCGTCTGACCCTGCCGAGTTCGACGACCTGATGGCCGCCGACGACTACGAGGCTTTCGTTGCCAAGGGTGAGGGTTGACCTGACTCATGCCATACATCCCACATAGCGACGACGATCGCCGGGCGATGCTTGCCGCCATCGGCGTTCGGTCCGTCGAAGACCTATTTGAGGACGTGCCTGGGCACGTCCGCTTTCCCTCGCTGAATCTCCCACCTGCCCTCTCGGAGATCGAGGCCCGCTGGGAACTGGGGAGCCTGGCCGGGGCCAATTTCACCGCGGCCGATGGGCCTTGTTTCCTGGGAGCGGGAGCTTACCACCACTTTAGCCCTGCCGTGGTGGATGCTGTCCTGCGGCGGGGCGAGTTTTACACGGCCTACACGCCCTACCAGCCCGAGATCAGCCAAGGCACGCTCCAGGCCATCTTTGAGTACCAGACGATGATCTGTGCGCTCACGGGGATGGAGGTCTCCAATGCCTCTCACTACGACGGCGCGACGGCCACCGCCGAGGCGGTCATCACAGCTATTAACGTCTACCGCACGAAACGGCGCAAGGTTGTCATTTCCCCCTATGTGCATCCCGAGTACCGGGCCGTCGTGCGCACCTACACCCAGGGGATGGGGCTGGAGGTGATCGGAGATGATGAAGTTGGCGAGTTGACCGACTTGCTCGACCAGGAGACGGCGTGTTTGATCGTGCAGTACCCTGATTTTCTGGGACGTATTGAGGAGCTAGCTCCCCTGGCTCAGGCGGCACACGTGGTGGGGGCGCTCCTGGTCGTCGTGGCCGACCCGATCGCGCTGGGGCTGCTGAGGCCGCCGGGCGAGTTTGGGGCGGACATCGTGGTGGGCGAGGGACAGGGATTGGGCGCCGGACTCAACTTCGGCGGGCCGTATCTGGGCTTTTTCGCCACGCGCGAGGAGTATGTGCGCAGGATGGCCGGGCGGCTGGTGGGCCAGACGGTGGATGCCGAGGGGAGGCGCGGCTTCGTCCTCACTCTCTCCACGCGCGAGCAGCACATCCGCCGGGAAAAGGCCACCTCCAACATCTGCACCAACCAGGGCCTGATGGCGCTGGCGGCGGCAGTTTATATGGCTGCCCTGGGACGTTGCGGGATGCGGCAGGTGGCGGAGCTGTGCTATCACCGGGCGCATTACGCTGCCGGACAGATCGATGGACTCGAGGGCTATGTGGCTGTGGGCGAGAGGCCGTTCTTCAAGGAGTTCGTCGTGCGCTGCCCCAGGCCGGTGAAGGAGATCAACGACTACTTGTTCGGCGAGTGGGGCATCATCGGCGGCTACGATCTGGGACGGGATTACAGCCACCTGGCGGATCACATGCTCCTGTGCGTCACGGAGATGAACCCGCGCGAGGAGATCGACACATTGGTAGAGGCGCTGGAGGAGGCGGCGGAATGAACCCGATCCTTGAGCGCATTTCAGTTGATCCTGATGTGTGCTTCGGTAAGCCCTGCATACGCGGCACGCGGATATGGGTTTCCATGATTCTCGATCTCCTCGCTGACAGGGTGAGCATTGAGGACATATTGGCCGAATACCCTCAACTGACCCGAGAGGATGTACAGGCTGCCATTGCCTACAATAACCAGGAAATCAAATCGAGATCACGGAGTGGCGATCTGACATCTTATACTGGAATGTTTGGGGATAGCTTTGAGAAACGCATTGGCTTGCTGGCACAGTTGATCGGGGATTCTCACCATTCGAGTCTGGGTGTTTACAAGGAGAGGCTTCTCAAGAAAATCATCGCCGAGTCTATACCCAAGCGATACGATGTTGCGACGGGTTTTGTCCTTTTTCCCAAAATAGAGTTGGAAGATGTGGGCGAGGAGGAGTTAAGAATCGTAGATGCGATTAAGCTCGGCTGGTGTCCCCATGAGCTTTCCAGGCAGCTCGACCTCATTGTGTTTGATTCCCATACTTATCCCCTCCTGTTCAGAGATGAAGATTTCGTTGTGGTGCGACCCGAGTCGGTCCGTGCAATCATTGAGGTTAAGGGTGAGCTGAATCACAAAGAAACTGATGATGCTGTAGATTTGTTCGTAGACTATGCGCAGAAGTGGCAGCGATGCCAGTCGTTCTACAAGTCGCAGTTTCTACCTCTAATGCGCAAACCGGCTATGTTGCTGATGGCCTGGGCGGTGTATATTGATCCGAAAGGGAAGCTCGGAACCGACGGGAAGCGGCTTCGAAGGCGAATAGTCAAGCGCTACAAATCACAGGTGTGTAAAGTGGAGTTGTCTGACTTCCCTTTGCTTAGGGCGGCGTGTATTTATGGGGATTGCATCGTGTCGGATTGTGTCGATGGAGATGAATATGGGTACAAAACGACGGG
>DAOUDX010000428.1:0-6628 GCA_034430835.1 Anaerolineae bacterium | reverse complement strand
ACGCCGCAGGTGGGTTGATGACCACCGAGTTCGTCGCCGTCCGCCCCAGCCTGACCGCCGAACAGACCATCGCGGTCCTGCGGGAAACGGCCCATGAGGCCGAAACGATCTTTTACGTCTACGTGGCCGACGATGAGGGCCATCTGGTCGGTGTGTTCTCGTTGAGCGACCTGGTGCTGGCCAAGCCGCAAACGCCGGTAACCGAGTTTATGCACCGCCGCGTCGTCAGCGTCAACTTGCGCGCCAGCCAGGACGAGGTGGCGCAGGTCGTCGCCAAGTACGATCTGCTGGCCGTGCCGGTAGTGGACGACCAGAGCCGGCTGCACGGGATCGTCACTGCCGCCGATGCGCTTGACAAGATCATCCCCACCGCCTGGAAGAAGCGCCTGCCCCGTCTGTACCATTGATCCGGCAGGAGGACACCTATGGCCATCCGACATCGGTTCAGACCTCTATGGGCCAGACTGGGAGCGTTGTTGGTCGTTGTCGGCCCTGGCATCATCACCGCCAGCGCCGACAACGACGCTGGTGGCGTTGCCACCTATTCCGTAGCAGGCGCTCACTACGGCTACAGCCTGCTGTGGATTATGCCTCTGGTGGCACTGGCACTGATTGTCGTCCAGGAAATGAGCGCACGCCTGGGAGTGGTGACGGGTAAAGGGTTAGCCGGCATCATTCGGGAGAGGTTGGGATTGCGTTCGGCAGCCATCATCCTCGGTATCCTGATGACCGCCAATCTCACCAATACTGTCTGCGAGTTTGCGGGCGTGGCGGCCAGCTTGGAGGTGTTCGGGGTCAGCAAGTATATCTCGGTGCCGCTGACTGCTTTGGCCGTATGGTTGCTCGTCGTCAAGGGCAGTTACAAGCTGGTCGAGCGCGTGTTCCTGATCGCGAGCGCCTTGTATGTGGCCTATATCGTCTCGGCTATTATGGCAGGACCTCGGTGGTCGGTTGTCGCCCAGGCCATCGTCACGCCCCAGTTCCGCTTTGAGGCTGGCTACGTGACGCTCGCCGTCACTATCATCGGCACGACGATCGCCCCCTGGATGCAATTCTACCAGCAATCGACGATCGCGGACAAGGGATTGAAAGTGGTTGATTACGCCTACGAACGGCTGGACGTGACCGTCGGCTCTGTGTTCGGGGCTGTCGTTGCCTGCTTCATCGTCATTGCCTGCGCCGCCACCCTGTTTGAGCACGGCGTGCACATCGAAACGGCCGGGGATGCGGCGAGTGCTTTGGGCCCGCTGGCGGGCCGGTATGCCTCCACCTTGTTCGTGTTAGGGTTATTCAACGCGTCGTTCTTTACAGCAGCGATCCTGCCGCTTTCGACCGCCTACGTGTTCTGTGAGGCGTTCGGTTGGGAGTCCGGCGTCGATCGCAGCCTCAACGAAGCGCCGGTCTTTTTCGGCATCTACATCGCCCTCATCGTCCTGGGGGCAGGGATCATTCTGCTGCCGATCCGGTCTCTGGTGCAGGTGATGCTGGCCAGCCAGACTTTCAACGGGGTTCTCTTGCCGATCATCTTGGTTGTGATGCTGCGGCTGATCAACGATCGGCAGTTGATGGGCCGGTTTGTCAACGGCCGCTTTTTCAACGTGCTGGCGTGGATCATCGTCGTGGCATTGATCGTACTCACCATCGTCCTGCTGCTCACGAGCCTCTTCCCTGGCCTTTTCAGCAATGTATGAATGCCGTTCCTGCTCCCTGCCTCCGAAAACAGGCTGAGGAACGTGCCTTGCGTCTCGGGACGGGCAGGGTATAATCGCAGCGTGATGCGCAAACGGACCCTCACCCTGGCCATCCTGGCGTTGCTGATCCTGCCTGCCTGCTCTCCTTCTCTTAGCCCTGCTCATTCGTGGGGAAAGGATGGGGAGGGCTGGCTGTTCGACTACACCGGCGAGGAAGGTCTGCCCCGCCAGGTGAAAGGGATGGTCCAACTGGCGGCCAACGGACTCTACCCCCAGCCCGATACAGCCTCCGACGTGCCGGTGGCCCACGCGGGCGTCAACCCATTTGGCATCAACGTCTTCCTCAACCAAGAGGTCGAGCCAGAGAAGCGGGAGCGCTCGGTGCAGATGATCGCCGAGGCGGGCTTCCATTGGCTCCGGCAAGAGTTCCCCTGGGAGGATATCGAGATCCACGGCAAGGATGATTTCGAGGATCGCAGGCACGAACCTTACCGCTCCGCCTGGGAAAAGTACGACGTCGTCGTCGATCTGGCCGAGCAGTACGGCCTGGAGATCGTCCCCCGCCTGAGCAATCCTCCCGCCTGGACGCGCGCGCTGACCGACACCGTCGGCGAAAAGGCCCCTCCCGACGACCTGGCCGACTGGGGCGATTACGTCTACGCCGTCGTCTCGCGCTACCGCGGACGGGTGCGCTACTACCAACTGTGGAACGAGCCCAACGTCTACCCGGAGTGGGGCGAGCGGCCGGTCGATCCGGAGGGATATACGCAGCTCCTGTGTGAGGGATATGCCCGCGCCAAGGAGGCCGACCCCGAGGCCATCATCATCAGCGGCGCACTGGCCCCCACCGTCTCGCTCGACCCCGGCCCGGGAGCGGCAACGGGCCTGAACGAGCTCATCTTCCTCCAGCGCATGTACGACGCCGGTGCAGGCGCGTGCTTCGACATCATGGCGGTCAATGACTACATGCTCTGGTCCGGCCCCACCGACCATCGTATGGCGCCCCTCAACATCAATTTCAGCCGCCCGATCTACGTCCGCGACGTCATGGTCGCCAACGGCGACGCTGTTAAACCCATCTGGATCAGCGAGATGAACTCGAACGCCGTGCCCAACGACCCGGCGAACATCGCGGGCGTCGGGGGTTACGGCATGGTGACGCTGGAGCAGCAGGCGCGCTACGCCCCCCTGGCCTACCAGCGGGCGATGGAGGAGTGGCCGTGGGTGGGCGTGGTCAATTTCTGGTTCTTCAAGCGCCCCTCCGATGCCGAGAGGGGCCAGTCGTGGTACTACTTCCGCATGGTCGAGCCGGATTTCACGCCGCTGCCGGTCTACGATGCGATGCGGGAATACGTCGCCGGCCTCACGCCCACGCTCTACCCCGGCTATCACCAGGAAGATCACTGGGCGCTGGCCTACGCAGGCGACTGGCAGGTGGTCCACGGCGATGCGGCCACGCTGGGCACGTACCGGCGGGCCGCCGAGCCCGGCGCGACGGTGCACTTCACGTACGAGGGCGGTGCGTTGACGCTGGTGCCTGGCCCGGGCGCGGGCGAGATCGACCTGAGCGTGGACGGCGGCGCTCCCCGGCGCGTCGTGCTGGACGGCAAGCCGGTGCAGGTGGACGGCGGGCTGGGCCGCGCGTGCCATCAGGTCGCGCTGACCGCCGTCTTGGGTGAGGTCGGGATCGACGGGTTCGTCGTCCGGCAGCCATGGGGCCCCTCCGCCTGGCTCGTCCTGGGCGCTGCCAGCTTGCTCGCTGCAGGGGCCTGGCTCATAGCCCGCGTCGTGCGCAAGAGATGAAAACCAATAAGCCGCAGATCGCAAACCAGGTGGTGTCCTCCTTGAGTGTTGTTGGACACAACAGGCGAGCGGAGGCCTTCTGAGCGGAATGGAGCGCAGTGAAATGCAGTCGAAGAAGCCTCCGCGAGCGTCCTTCGACTCCACTTCGTTCCGCTCAGGACGCTCGCTGCCATCACCAACACTCCAAAGGGAGACTACCGCAAACCACAGATCACATCTTACGTTTTACGCTTCACGTCTCGCGCTCCTCGCCATCCTGCTCCTGGCCGCCTCCCTCCGCTTCTACCGGATCGACGCCCAGTCCTTCTGGAACGACGAGGGCAACTCGGCGCGGCTGTCGGAGCGGTCGCTCGACCTCATTATCGCGGGCACCGCCAGCGACATCCACCCGCCCGGCTACTACCTGCTCCTTCACGCCTGGCGGGCACTCTTCGGCCAGAGCGAGTTCGCGCTGCGCGCCCTCTCCGCTGTGGCAGGGCTGGCGCTCGTGCTCTGCACCTACCTGCTAGGCAGGCGTCTCTTTGGCGAGGCCGCCGGCCTGATGGCCGCCTTCCTGGGGGCAATCTCGCCCTTCGCTGTCTACTACTCGCAGGAGGCGCGGATGTACGCACTGCTGGCCGCATTGGCGGCGGCCTCGACCTACCTGCTCCTGCGGGCGCTCCCCAATAGCCAATCTCTCTCTAGCCGGCGAAGCGGCGTGGTAGCGCTTGCCGGTTACGTCTTGACCGCCGCCGCTGGCCTGTATACTCAATACGCCTTCCCCTTCGTCCTCCTCGTTCACAACGTCGTTTTCGCCGTGTGGTGGTTGGTGCATTCGCGCCGCCCCTCCGTGGCGCGCTGGCGGTGGCTGGCGGTGTGGCTTGGCGCGCAGGCAGGGGTCGTCGCGCTCTACCTGCCGTGGCTGTCCATCGCCATCAGGAGCGTCGCCGGTTGGCCCTCGGCGGGTCAGGCGTACGCGCCGGGCGCTGCGTTGCCTACCGCGCTGTTGAACGTGCTGCGGTGGCTCACCGTCGGCCACACGCTGCCGCTGCGGGAGGCGTGGGTGGGCCTCGCCGGCGCGGGCGCGCTGCTGCTGGCAGGGCTGTGGCCTGCCCCGCGCGCGGACGAGCCATCTGCAGACGCAGGGCTTCGAGAGGGGAGCCGGTGGTTTGGCGTCGCGACGCTTGCCCTCTACCTGCTGCTCCCCATCGCGCTCATCTTTGCCTTCGATCTCTACAAGGAAGCCTGGCTCAAGTTCCTCATCGTCGTTCTCCCGCCGTTTCACGTGCTTGTTGCGCGCGGGATCGACAATCTGGCTCGCCTGGTGAGCAGAGATTGGGGATTAGGGGTTGGGCGACTCCGGGCATCCAATCTCCAATCCCTAATCTCTTTCGTTGTCCTCATCCTCGCTTCTATCGCCACACGTCCCTCTTTGCAGAACCTCTACTTCAACCCCGCCTATTTCCGCGACGACTACCGTCAGATCGCGTCCGATGTCGGGGCCGACGTCGCCCCCTCCGCCGGGTCCGCTGCGGTGATCCTCGACGCGCCCAACCAGTGGGAGGTGTTCACCTACTACTACCCCGACCGGGACGTCTACCCCGCCCCGTACCGGCCCGATCCGGCCGAGGCGGATGCGTTTCTCGCGCCGCTCGTCGCGCGGTGCCGGCGGCTCTACGTGCTCTACTGGGGCGATGCCGAGTCCGACCCACAGCGCCGTGTCGAGTCCTGGCTGGCGGCCCACACCTACAAGGCCGACGACCGCTGGTACGGCCGCGTGCGGCTGGCGACCTACGGCGTGGCCCCGCTGCCGGAGGAGCCTGCGGTTCCGCTCGACGCCAGCTTTGGCAACGCCGCAGGCGCGGCCATACACTTGCGCGGTTATGCCCTGGCGGGCGATTCGTTCGCTCTTGGCGACGTGCTCCCCGTGACGCTGTTTTGGGAAGCGCGGTCGCCCGTGGCCGAGGTGTACAAGGTCACCGTCCAGGTGCTCGACCCTGCGGGCGCCCTCGTCGCCCAGCACGATGGCGAGCCGGTGGGCGGCCTCGCCCCGACCAGCGCCTGGCAGCCGGGCCAGACCGTCGCCGACCGGCACGGCGTCCTGCTCCCTACCGGCCTGGCCCCTGGCCGCTACACCCTCGCCGTCGCGCTGTACCACGCTGCCACCGGCGAGCGGCTGGACGCGGCCCTTGATGGCACGTCGGCTGGCGACCACCTCGTGCTGACCGATATCGAGATCGCCCCGGCGCAATAGCCTGGCCGCCGCCATTTGCGCGCCTGCCAAATCGCCTGTACAATGAGGGTGGGGCTGGCGTGGGGTACTGGCCGAGGCCGTGCGTGGGGCGTTTGGGGAGGCGATGCACATTTGGAAAGAGCCCGTTTTCCCCTGTGCAATCTGGACCGGCCGGTGGTAGGCACGAAAAGGGGCTGGGTAACGCGAATCCACGATAGAAGATCCCCCCTGAGAAGATCAGTCACAATAGAACAACAGAAGGAGCGGGTAATGGACAAGCGATGGCTGGCATTGGTGGCTGTTCTCGTGCTCGTCGTGAGCGCCTGGGCTCATCCTTCAGCCGCCGCCTGTGTGCAGGAGGTGGGGAGATGAAATACAGAGTTCATCGCTTCGATATCAGGATGACAAGCGACCAAAGTAAGCTAGAGCAGTTTCTCAACAGCTTGGAGGGCGAAGTTGCAGCGATAATCCCGAATATCACCCTTGGTTTGACCGCCCCCCATATAGACTTTCTTCTTATTGTGGAGAAGGTGGGCTGAACTCAGAGTAGACCCTTGAGCATGGAAGGGCTTCCCCGACAGAGGCCTTGGTAGTCCTACCTCAACATAGGGGAGTGAAATTGCCGAGGTAGTTCAAAGGGCACTCGCGGATTCGCTGTTGCACTTGGAGTCAGAGCTGTCATCAGGCGGCGGCTAACCGGTCGCAGGAGCCGAGCGCCCCTATCGTTGCTGGGCAGCGTCGCGGCCCAACCGCCCCTCGTGAGGCCCCCTTGAGCCGATGGGCCCGGCGTGGTGCATCGGGGCGAGTGGGGGGTGGTGGAGAGAATCCTGGGGGCGAGCGAGGGCAGTGAGGATGGGTGGATGGTGCTGTGGATGAGTGATAATTGAGGGGGGAGGGGAGGCTAAAATTAGTCCTCCAGAGG
>DAOUDX010000427.1:0-10203 GCA_034430835.1 Anaerolineae bacterium | reverse complement strand
AAACCATCGAGGACGAAGCCGACCTGGTGTTGATCAAGCCGGTGCGCTATCACGTGCTGCAGGACAAGGCAGTCGAGCTGGCGCAGCACGCGTGACCTGCGACGTGACGGCAGGACTGAAGCGGCGGAAGGGGAATGATTCCCCATAATGTGGGAGGGGGGTAACCCTGCGTATCGCTAGTTGATGCGGCCAGAACCACAGGGGCCGCTGGCGCTTGACAGACGCGAAAGTCTGAGTACCTTGGCAACGTCACATTTCGACGATTTGACAAGCGGAGGCGTTCTGAGCGGAATGAGCGAAGCGGAATACAGTCGAAGAAGCCTCCGCGAGCACTCTTCGACTGCGCTACGCTCCGCTCAGAGCACTCGCCTGTCTGAGGTGACAGTGTCGAAGTACGATCACAGTGCACAAAAGGAGCCACGAACCGGAAGTGACGGGCAGCCGATTTCTCCCTGAACTGCACACTGCGCCGCCCCCGGGCAACTCAGCGGGGCTGTGCCGCCTTGCCGTGTTCTTCACCCGGCCGGAGGTAGGGATGTGTGTCCCTGCCGAAGGCCGGGTTGTGTTTTGGCAGACAGGTCAAATTCGCATAAGGAGGTCCCCATGTCCACGCGTTCTCATCTAAAGCGGAAGCTATTCCACGTTCTCATCACCATCGTCGTCACCGCGACGAGCCTGCCGCTGACGTCCTCGGGCGTCGTTGCGCAGACGGAATCCCCTGCCCAGGCGAGCCGCATCCCTCCCGGCCTGCGGCTCTACGCCGTCGTCGATCCACCCGTGGTCGAGCCGGGGGCGCAGGCGGTGTGCACCATCACTGTGTACAACGATGACGAAGACGCTACAGGGCTAAAGCTCAGCGCCAACTTGCCCGGCGGACTATCTGTGGCGGGCGGCAAGGGCAGCGGGCGGCGGTGGAACAGCGCCATCGACAGCCTGGCGCTGGGCGAGACCGCGTCCATCGAACTACCTCTTCAAGTGAGCGGCGATGCATCGGGGCCGCTTTCATTCGAGATCAGAGTGAGCGGCGGGCTGGGCGGGGCGCGCGCGACCACCACGGCCATCGTGGGCGTGGCAGGAGCAGAGGAGGCGCGGCGAGTCGCCGCCGCAGGCGGCGTGTTCGACGGTGGAGATGGCCGCGTACGCGTGCACTTCCCGGCGGGCGCACTGCGGGCAGAGGTGAGGGTCAGCGCCCGGATGCACCAGCAACAGCCAGATCCCCGCGGGCGCGCGAAGCGGGCGGCGGACGACGAGGCACCGTCCCGCAACGGGACGCTGCTGCGCTTTTCCCTCGAAGCGCAGGACGCGACGACCGGCGAGGACGTCCACGAATTCGGCCGTCCCGTGATCCTGTCGGTGGACCTGCGCGGACTGATCGACGCGAGCGGGTTGCTGGCCGGCCAGCACGTCTATCTGGCCTACCTCATCGACCCGGAGACAGGGGAGATGGAGGACGTGGAGGCAGCCTACGACAAAGAGACGGGGCTGCTGGCGGCGGAGATCGATCACTTCTCCGAGTGGGAGATCGGTATGGTGGGCGAGGGGTGGAAGCCGATCCTGACCCCGCCGGTGCCGGACCTGTTCAGCGGGGCGGTAACGTACGATTATCCCGTTCAGGTACCTGCAGGGCGGAACGGCTTGCAGCCGAGTGTGGCGCTGTCGTACAACAGCCGGCGCATCGACACGCTGATCGACCTGGACGACGACGATGGCGGGCCGGTGGCTCTGGGCTGGTCGCTGGGGGCAAGCGACGTCGAGATCGTGCGTCGGCACAAGCACAAGTCAGATGGAGCGCACATGCGTCTGCATCTGTACAATAGACTTGTGGCGCAATAGGCGTTCCCCGCCATATGTGGCGGTTGGACAGCACAATTTGTGCCCTTTGACCGCCATATGTAGTCAATTCTGCTATTACACCACAAGTCTAATGATTTCTCGCTGGTGCTGAACGGCGCCGCCTACGACCTGGAGGCCGAAAGCGGGTACTGTGGCCGGTACCGGGTGCGCGGCGCGCCGGGGGTGTACGTGGAGCGGCGCAACGAGCTCTGCGGCAACGGAAGCACAGCGAACCGTACGTCCGACTACTGGATCGTGCGGGTAGAGGGGACGACGTACCGCTTGGGGTACACGACTAATTCGGAAGCGGACATCAAGCAAGGATACAACTTGCTCATTTGCCACGGATACTGCTCTCCCGACCCTGACACTTTCGGCGCGACCCGCTGGCGGGTGGACACGGTGACCGACCCGCTGGGCAACCGCATGGCGTTCACCTATCGGGAGAAATCGATTCACCCGGGTGATTTCACCAACGTCGAGCGCAGCATGCTGACCGAGATTCGCTACAACAATTACGAGACGAGCCAGTGGGCCTCGAAGGTGGTCTTCGTGCCGGTGTCGGGCGATGTGGACAGTGACAACTACATGCGCGTCAAGCGCATCGACGTGTATCACCTGGGGACGCGCATCCGGCAGGTGCGCTGGACGGCGGACAAGGCGAACTGGGGCGGGTATTCCGAGTGGGCGCTGTGGAGCATCCAGGAGTTCTCGGGCGACGGCTCGGAATCGCTGCCGCCGGTGGAGATTCACCACACGGCGCTGCCGAACTATAACGGCGATTATCCTTTCCGGCGGGTGAGCGCGGTGAACCTGGGGTACGGAGGTGGAGTGGCCTTCACCTACGAGAGCGACGGGCGGGCCAAGGCCGGCTGCACCGGCTGCGACCCAGAGATCGGGTACAGCTACCGAGTGGTGGAGACGCAGACGTTTGACGGCATCAGCAGTACGCCGGCGCGGGTGACGTATGCCTACGGCACGCGCTGCTACGACCAGACGAACGGGGGCTCGGGCTCGAGTGGAACGAACGGCGGCGCGCTGTGCCGGGGGGCGCACCCCGAGAACTTGGGCCCGCTGGTGGGGCACAGTTGGGTGACGGCGACGGCATTCGATTTTGACGACACGCCAGTCGTCACGACGACGCACCGCTACTACATCGACGACAACAACTCGTGGAAGCGAGGGCGGGAATACCAAGCACAGGTGTACGACGGCGGCGGGACACCGCTGCAGCAATCCGACACGACCTGGGCCGGCGACAGGGATTTCAACTACGTCAGCCAGATCGTCTCCACCGACTACACCGGCAGCGCGCCGCTCAGCACCACGGTGACGTACACGTACGACCCGGCGCTGCAAGGCGGCGTACAGTACGGCAACCTGACCCACGTGCGCGAATACGGAGATGGCAGCGCGCCGTATCGCACCACGGTCACGACGTACACCCCCAATCCCGACCCTGCTGTATGGATCGTGGGCAAGCCGCAGGAGATGCAGGTGTACGCAGGGGATGCGGGCGGGACGCTGCTGGGGTGGACCCAGAGCTACTACGACGGCAGCGCCGTCCTCGGCGCGCCGCCCATCTCGGGAACGCTGACGATGGCGCGGCAGGTCAACCCGCTGACCTCGACCGAAGTCGTGGAGGTAGAGTACGCCTACGACGCCTGGGGCAACCTGACCGACGTGTGGGATCCGCTGGATCATAACATCCACATCGCCTACGAAAGCACGTACCACCTGTATCCGATCACGGCGACCAACGCCCTGGACCAGCATCGCACCGTCGAGTACTACGGCGTGAACGCGCCCGGCGCGCCCTCGGGCGGAGGGCTGCCGGGGCAGGTGTGGCGGGTATGGGATGACAATGGCGCGGCGACGGCGACCCATTACACGTACGACAAGCTCGGGCGGTTGCGGAAAGTGATCCGTCCGGGCGACACGCTGGATCTGCCGACGGTGGAATACGACTACGATCTGTTCACCGAAGCCGTCTTTTTCGACGACTTTGAAACCAATTGTACTCTGGGTCAGCGGCCAGCCGGTTGGAAATTATGGGAGACGAACGCCGCGTGCCAATCGGGCGGTGCGTACAGCGGCTCGTGGTACGTACATATGCAAGATGGGGGCACGGCAGGGGCGATGTTCACGTCCGCTCAGTTGGCAATGGAGCCGGGTTCCAGGTACCTGACGCGCCTGGCCCTCAAGGGTTCGGGGACAATCCAGGTCAACCTGCCGCTCAACGAGGGGGTCAAGTACCCGATCACCGCCGCCGCGAATGGCTCCTGGCGGGTAGTGGAGGGAAGTTACATCACCGGTGGGAACCCGGGGGATGGGAAGCTGCACATCTGGAGAGTCGCGCCTGACGACCTGAATGCCGACGTGGACTATGTCGAGATCGTGCGCGTGCAGGGGTTGCGAGTGACTGTGCGCCAGCGCGAGACGAGCGGGCAGGCGGGCACGCTGGACTCCTACGTCTACTACGACGGGCTGGGGCGGCAGGTGCAGGCCCGCGGCGAGGCGGAGGGCGGGCAGTGGACGGTGGCCAGCACCGGATACGACGCTTTGGGACGACCCGCGCGTGGGTATCTGCCGAGCTTTGGGGACTCGAATTTGTACGCCGCACCCGACGGTCCCTACACATTCACGGACTATGACGCTCTGGGCCGGGTGAGCTGGGTGGACAGCCCGGATGGCACCTGGACGGCTGGTTTTTACGAGGGCAGATGGGCGATGGCAGTGGATGCCAAGGGACGCCTGCATACCTCGCGCAGCGACGTCTTTGGACGCCTGGAGGCAGTGAGCGACCCGGTGGAAAACTGGCGTGACACCTTTGATGACGGCGTATTGGGAGATGGTTGGCAGCCTATTGGCAATGTGACCGAAGCGGGCGGTGTTGTACGCCTCACAGGAGACGGCACCGACGGCACACAACTATATCATCACCCTCAGAGCCTGAGCGACGAGCAGTGGCACGTCTTCGACTTCAAGCTGACCCCCGATAGCACTGAGATGTTCTCTATCATTCAGGTGGATGGCGGTACCTGGGGCCAGGATAGCTTCCGCAGTTGGGGACTGAAGGTAGACAACAACTGGCTGGTTGTTCTATCCTTCCAGGGTACGACCGAACGGCCGCCTGTTATTCTGATGTCATCGAGGGCCGATGTGTGGTACCGTGCCGTGATCAAAATTGGGGATGACGGCAAGTTCGCCATCGCAGTATGGGAGCGGGATGACCCTGCAGTACGGGCTGAGTGGGGAGAGATGACCGATAGCTCCTTCTGGAGTGAAGTCAATTGGAGCTTTATGGCGCTATGCAGACACGGCACCCTGGAGATAGATGCCTACACCGAGGTAAACTACCGTACGACCGCAGACGTTGCCGTCACCTACGGCTACGATGCCCTGGATCACCTCACCACAGTGACCGACACGAACGGGATCACCACCTCGATGCACTACGACGGCCTGGGGCGCAAGGACTGGATGGACGACCCCGATATGGGCCACTGGACGTATGACTACGACCTGCTGGGCAACCTGAAATCACAGACCGACGCGCGGGGTTGTACGATCACCTTCGCATACGACGAGCTGAACCGTCTGGAAAGGAAGACATACGGCGGCACGTGCAGTGACACCCAGGCAGTGAACTACTTTTACGACGAGCCGGGGTACGGCTACAGCCTGGGCCGCCTCACGCGCATGACCGACGACTCCGGCTCCGCCACCTGGTTCTACGACGCGCGCGGGCGGGTGACGAAGGAGATCAAGACCATCGATGCCCAGACCTTTGAGACCGAGTACACCTACGACGCGGCGGACCGGGTAACGTCGATGGAGTATCCCGACGACGAGGTGGTGACCTACACCTACAACGACGGCGGAGGGCTGGAGAGTCTGAGCGGGTATGCCCCCTACGTGCAGAATATCGACTACAACCCGCTGGGGCAGATCACGACGATGGCCTACGGCAACGGCGTGACAACGCAGTACACCTACCACCCGCTCAACCTCCGGTTGGAACGTGTGCTGGTCTCCGGGCATTCACAAGGAATGCCTCTACTTGACCTGGGCTACACCTACGACCCGGTGGGGAACGTGCAGACCATCACCGACGACGTGCTGGACGTGCGGCAGCAGTTCGCGTACGACGACCTGGACCGGCTGACGCGCGGCCACCAGGAGGCCATCACGACCACCGAGCAGGCGATCGGCGAGGTGGGCTTCATCGACGACGCGCTGACCCACGAGCCTTACACGGTCATGCTGAGCCGCTCCTACGTCAACCCGGTGGTGCTCGCCACGCCGGTCTCGCGCGACGGAGGCGATACCTCGGTGGTGCGCATCACCGACGTGCAGGCCGACCGCTTCACACTGTACGTGCACGAGGGACCGGACAGGGACGGCGCGCACACCACCGAGGCGGTGAGCTGGATCGTGCTGGAGGCAGGAAGCTGGACGCTGCCCGACGGCACGCGCCTGGAGGTGGGGCAGGTGAACACGTCGGCGACGGTGGGCGGGGGCGTCGTGGACGACACGTGGGCGCACGTGAATCTCGGCAGCCCGTTCGGGGCCGCGCCGGTGGTGGTCAGCCAGGTGCATACGAACAGCGACCCGCACTGGGTCAAGACCCGCCAGCAGGACGTGACCCCATCGGGGTTCGACGTGGCGCTGGAGGAGGAGGACGCCAATACCGCGCCGCACGGCGGCGAGATCGTCGGCTGGCTAGCCATCGCGCCAGGGACGGGGACGTGGAACGGACACAAGTACGAGGCGGCTCAAACGGCAGACGTGGTGAGCAGCACGTGGGCTGCCATCTCCTTCGCGCAGAGCTTTGCGCAGGCTCCACGCTTCGTGGCCGGCATCGCCACCTACGACGGCGGCGACGGGGCCTACCTGCGCTACGACCGCACCAGCCTGACGGCCAGCGGGGTGCAGGTGATGATCGAGGAGGACACCACCGCCGACGAGGAGACGGATCACACCGACGAGGTGGTGCACTACCTGGCGATCGAGGGCAGCGGCACGCTGACGGGGATGGCGGTGACGGGCGCGCCCGGCGGGCCGGGCTACTACGACCGCACCTACGCCTACGACGCCATCGGCAACATCACCTCCAAGTCGGATATGGGCGCCTACACCTACCAGGACCCCCTCCACATCCACGCCGTGACGCACATCGACGGGGTGCAGCGCTACGCCTACGACGCCAACGGCAACATGACCCAGCGCGACAGGGACGGGGACGGCGACTACGACCAGGCGCTGACCTTCAACGCCGAGAACAAGGTGGCCGTAGTGACGGAAGGCGGCGAGGAGACCACCTTCACCTACGACGGCAACGGCGCGCGGGTGAAGAAGGAAGACAGCAGTGGCACCACCTACTACGTGGGGGGGCTGTACGAAAAGATGGCGGCCGGCGGCGTGGTGACGACCACCAGCTACTACTACGCCGGCTCCCAGCGCGTGGCGATGCGCACCACCGCGGGGGTCAGCACCACCGTGACCACCCTGCACGGCGACCACCTCGGCTCCACCAGCCTGACCACCGACGCGGCTGGCGCGCTGGTGGCCAGGGTGCTATACTACCCCTACGGTGAGACCCGCTACATCACCGGCACCTTGACAACCGACTACGGTTTCACCGGTCAGCGCACCGAGGCCGGGCTGGGGCTGATGGACTACAACGCCCGCTACTACGACCCCGCCCTGGGCCGCTTCGTGAGCGCCGATACGGTTGTGCCGGGGAAGGGGAGCCAGGCCCAGAACCGCTATATGTACGTCGGGGGGAACCCATGCAAGTACAGGGACCCAAGCGGGCATTGCGCGGAGGGTGACACAAAGTGCAAGTATGAAGCCTGTGTCGCGGCAGGGAACGACCCGGCAGTCTGCGGGCGTCTGACAGGGGAAGGAGATGGGGGAGCAGGAGAGGGGGAGGCAGAGAGCGCAACAGATGTGGACGAGTCAGCTTCGGGGCCTACGCCGATGCCCCTTGTAACACCGGACAATCCCTGGCCTCTCGACTACCAAGGGTTGGCCTTCGAAGAGCTTCCCCCACAGGATCAGCAAGCCATACTGGAACTGGGCGTAGATCCTCAAGAATGGACTATCGAGAGCTGCGGCAACAGCAGGAGTCTGGCAATGACATCGGAGGACCCCTTCCTCTGGTTGTCGTTTGGTGTGGTGGGTGCTGTGAAATGGGGACCGGCAATTGTGACAGGTGTAGAGACTGGCGCAACCTATCTCGGGACACAGTGCTTAATGAACCCAATCTGCTCAAGTGTGGTATTCGGCGTGGGATCCCAGGCAACAAGTGACACGGCAGACGATGTTATCGAGTGGCTCGGCGATGATCCAGTCGCCATCAAAAATCAAAACGGTGACCTGATCGCCAGAAATGCTGAAAACACGCTCCGCTTCCAGGCCCATTTCAACAACTACTATCCTCATAATCAGCCGCACATCCATCTCGACCAATTCATAAATGGCCAATGGGAAGCGTTCCGGATCTTCTTTGAGAATGGCGAGTAGTCGCAGAGATGTGGGGCACCGTGGATCTTCAGAAACGGACAGGGGGTAGACACCAGTGAGAATTCTAGATGAAAGTAGTGATAGACCGCTTACCTCAGTGCTGATTCTTCTCACGCCAGAGGAATCAGACGAATTACTGGACAAGCTCAGACAGCTTACTCCGGCTAAAGGGGACCATGTTCACGTGAATGACAAGGAGCTCACAAGAGGAATCACTATGGCCATCTATACTCCCGATAACCTAGAATTCCTCCACGAGCGGGTACGAAGGCTCGTGAAGACAGGAGAATAAGTCTTTAGGTCGGGTTTTGCTCCGCTCAACCCAACGCCTGCCGCAGCGACAGCGGGGATGGTGGTGGGGAAGGCCCCCACCCCGCGCGTTTCGCGCGCTCCCTCCCCCGCCAGCGGGGGAGGGAGGTTCCCACCCTCGCGCGCTTCGCGCGCTCCCTTCCCTCGGCTGCGCTCGGGACAGGCTCCCCGCCAGCGGGGGAGGGACCCAGACAGGTACAACGCGTGACGGAGGGCAGCGAGGACATCGTCTTTACCTGCGACGGCAACCTGTCCTGAGCGATGTCCTGAGCGCAGCCGAAGGACGCAGCCGAAGGACGGCGCGCGGGTGAAGAAGGTGGACAGCAGTGGAACAACGTACTACATCGGCGGCATCTACGAGAAGATGGAGGCCGGCGGCGTGGTGACGACGACCAGCTACTACTACGCCCCTTCGGCAGGCTCAGGGCAGGCTGGCGGCCAGCGCCTAGCCCTGCGCAGCAGGGCCGCGATGCGCACCACCGTGGGGGTGTCCACCACCGTGACCTACCTGCACGGCGACCACGGGAGTTCGCCTTTCGGCGAACTCCTTGGCAGTTTGGCTGCGCCAAACTGCACGTGGGCTCTACCAGCCTGACCACCGACGCGGCTGGCGCGCTGGTGGCGCGCGTGCTATACTACCCCTACGGGGAGACCCGCTACATCACCGGCACCTTGACAACCGACTACGGCTACACCGGGCAGCGCCGGGACAGTTACATTGACATGCTCGAGATGGGCGCTAGGTGGTATGACCCCAGGCTCGCTCGCTGGGCCAGTGCCGATATTATTGTACCCAATTCTGCAAATGCGCAAAGTCTGAACAGGTTCACATATGTTCGAAACAATCCTCTGAAATATGTGGATGTCACAGGGCACAATGAAGTGCCATCTGGTATACCGCCTTGGGAAGACCACGATAACCGGACTGGATCACTGCCACCTGGCTATGTTATCATCACGGTTGACTACACTCTTCCTGATGGAACGGTCTTTCGTGAGTACGGTGCGGGCGTTATCATTGATGCCAACGCCATTCTATCACACGATCACTGGCTTCAGCCTGGGGCAGTAGTAATCAGTGTGGATATACTCGACCCCGAAACTGGGGCCTCGATTCTTCCTGCTCCTATCCTCGCGGGTGACTATCTCTTCGATGGTGGAGATGAAACTAGTCTATTTGTCTTCCAAGATGACATCTTTCCGGCCGGAGACGTGGCGACCTTAGGAGATGCCGATGATTTGGAGACTGGGATCGCGGGTGAACAAGTGGTGTTCGAAGGGGCACGGGCCCGCGGGGTACCAGCAGGTTTGTATTCCACAACGATAGTCGAGAACAATGAGGTTCTGAAAGTATCACCCGACTACACAATACCTGGCGATTCCGGTAATCCTCTATATGTTGGTAATGTTTCTCAACAGTTGAGATAAATGGCGAAAGGGCCATCTGGACGCCCCGCGGGGCATCCGAAACACAGTTCAAACTGGCTCAAGATGCTCTTGTCCCCCACGCCGCAAGAAACGCGAGTCTTG
>DAOUDX010000426.1:0-3848 GCA_034430835.1 Anaerolineae bacterium | reverse complement strand
TCAGCCGACGATCGCTTCCTGAGTCTGCGCCCTGCCTCTCGCCGCGAGGCATACCAGGCCGACATCACCTATGGAACCAACAACGAGTTCGGCTTCGATTATCTGCGCGACAACATGGCGCGCGACTTGAGCCAGTGCGTGCAGCGCGAATTGCACTACGCCATCGTCGATGAGGTAGATAACATCCTGATCGACGAGGCGCGCACGCCCCTCATCATTTCTGGTCCGGCAGAGGAGCCCTCAGACCTCTACAGCCGCTTCGCTGATGTCGTGCGCCGCCTGCGCCCCAGCAGCCCCGAGAGTGTCCAGAAGGAGGAGCCGGATGGCGACTATGCGCTGGAGGAGAAGACGCGTATCGTCACGCTGACGGAGCAGGGGGTGGAGCGGGTGGAGCGGATGGTGCCAGAGATCGGGGCAGAGGAAAGCATCTATGATCCCAAGCACGCACATATGCTGCCCTACCTCGACAACGCACTGCGGGCCTATGTGACCTTTAAGCGGGATAGGGACTATGTCGTCAGCGATGGCGGCGAGGTGATCATCGTCGATGAATTCACCGGTCGGCTGATGCACGGGCGGCGTTTCTCGGAGGGACTGCACCAGGCCATCGAGGCCAAGGAAGGGGTGCAGGTACAGCGGGAGAGTCTGACGTACGCGACCATTACCTTCCAGAACTATTTCCGCATGTACGAGAAGCTGGCCGGCATGACCGGCACAGCCAAGACGGAGGAGGAGGAGTTCCAACGGATCTACGATCTGGACGTGGTGGTACTGCCCACCAACGTCGAGTACCGTGCCGTCTATGGCGACTTGGTCGCCCAGGAGCGGGCGGTGGAGGGGATCGATGACGTCGCTTTTGCCGGTGTGTTGAATGGACGTGCCGAGGGCCTCGGGCTGCCCGCAGGCCGGCCGGTGAAGGTGATGACGTACGAGTCGCCTGACGGGAACGGGCGGTGCTGGTTCAAGCGGCTCGATCTCTCGGATATGATCTATGCAACGGAGAAGGCCAAGTTCCGGGCCGTGGTGGACGAGATCGAGGCGCTGTACAAGGCGGAGCGCCCGGTGCTCGTGGGTACCATCGCCATCGAGACATCGGAGCGGCTTTCGCGGACGCTCAAGCGGCGGGGCGTCGATCACCAAGTGCTTAACGCCAAGTATCACGAGAGGGAGGCGGTCATCATCGCCCAGGCGGGGCGGCCCGGCGCAGTGACGATTGCCACCAATATGGCCGGTCGTGGCGTCGATATCAAGCTGGGGGGCGATCCGGAGGGAGTGGCCCGCGAGTGGCTGCGTAGGGAGGGGATCGATCTGACCGAGATCCCGCAGGCGGACTGGAATCACGCGCTGGAGATGTTGCGCGAGGGGCGGGATGTATCGAGTGTGTACACCGACCGCTGGGCGGGGGTTCTGGCCGAGGCGGTGGCCGACTGCGCTGCCGATCACGAGCGCGTAGTGGCCTTGGGGGGCCTGCACATCCTGGGCACTGAGCGGCACGAGGCGCGCCGCATCGACAACCAGTTGCGAGGGCGCGCGGGCCGCCAGGGCGATCCGGGTTCCTCGCGGTTCTACATCTCCCTTGAGGACGATCTGATGCGTCGTTTTGGCGGCGAGCGGGTGCAGGGGTTGATGGGCCGATTTGGCGTGGACGAGGTGCCAATTCAGCACTCGTGGCTGGACAAGTCCATCGAGTCGGCGCAGGTGCGGGTGGAGGGGTACAACTTTGACATCCGCAAGCACGTGCTGGAATACGACGACGTCGTGAACAAGCAGCGCGAAGTGATCTATGCCCAGCGCCGGGAGGTGCTCAGTGCCGACGACCTGCGCGACCAGGTGTTGCGCATGGTGCAGGAGGAGATCGGCGGTGTTGTGGCCGCGCATACCCCCGGCCCGGAGCCGGACGACTGGGACCTGCGTGGGCTCTATGGAGAGGTGCGCGGTCTACTGCCGCTGCCTCCTGGGTTCAGCTACCGCGAGTGGGAGAAGCTCTCTCCCGACGAGATCGAGGCGCGATTGTTTGAGATCGCCGAGCGCGCCTACGACGAGCTCAATCGTAGCATCGGGCACGAGGTGTATCGGCAGGCGGCGCGGGAGGACGTGACGTTGAAGGCTTTGGCCCGGAGCGCAGATCCTTTGCAGCAGTTGATCTATCGCATACTGGTCGAGCGCCTGGAAGGGGAGCCGGGCAGGGATGTGGCCGCTCAACCCGTGCGCCGCCTCTCCGACGAGATGAAGGCGCAGGTCGAGACGGCGTTCTTGGACGGCTATCGTGTCTTCCGCGACCGGCAGTTGATGCTGCGGGCGGTGGACAGCCTGTGGGTGCGGCATCTGACCGATTTGGACGAGTTGCGCGAAGGCATCCGGCTGCGGGCCTATGGCCAACAGAACCCGCTGGTGGCCTATCGCAAGGAAGCATTCGAGATGTACGAGGCGCTGCTGGCGCGTGTTCAGGAGATGGTGGCGCGGTCTGTCTATCTGGTACCGCAGGCTCTGGTGGCTCAGCCACGGCAGCGGCAGTTGCAGACGGTGCGTGCCGGTGCACCCAAGCAGGGCGGGCAGCAGAAGGCACAGCCCGCTCTCGATCGGCCCGATAAGTCGTTGGGACGCAATGATCCTTGTTGGTGTGGCAGTGGTAGGAAGTACAAGAATTGTCACATGCGGCAGGATACAGCGGGCCACGCAGGTCCCATTGCACAACAGAGCCAGACTGTTTCTTCTCGGTCCTCGAAGTCATCCGGGAAGAGGCGGCGACAAAGGTAGTAGGAGGAGGATACTGATGGAGGATATGGAGCTTGATCTGACGGGTCGCCTTATGGCAGACATGGATCCCGATTTGCTCGAGTTCCTGCGGACGAAGGTTAATTCATTCGCCAAGTGGGATCTGCTCCGCTTCTTTCACGATAGTCCCCACACGACAGATACCGCTGAGAACATCGCCCGTTACGCTGGTCGTGGCGTCGAGACTATTCGGGGTGAGCTCGCCGAACTGGCGCGGGACGGGGTGCTGGAGGAGAACCAATTGGGAGGGATGATCGTCTACTCGCTGGCCCAAGATCAGCGGATCAGAGAGATGCTGGATCAGTTCGTGAAGGCGTCGGATGACCGGCAGTTCCGGGTCAAGGCGATCTATCACATCATTCGAGGGATGCGGTGATGGCGATGCGCGCGCATTGTATGAACGCGATTGGCCCTTTCTTGGCATGTGGAATCGAGTCCTCAGCTACTACCATGGCAGATGTACAAGGAGGCAGCCGATGGAACGAGTGACGACGGGGATACCTGGCCTGGACGAGATGTTGTTGGGCGGCTTTCTGCCCCAGACGGCCAATCTTGTCGAGGGAGCGCCGGGCACTGGCAAGACGACGCTGGGGATGCAGTTTATTCATCATGGCATCGCTGCCTGCGGGGAGCCTGGTTTGATATTGACATTCGAAGAGTTCCCGCAGCAGTACTATGACGATGCAGCCAGTTTCGGGTGGGACTTTCGCCAGATGGAGCGGGAGGGGACACTGCGGGTGGTGATGACCAGCCCGGAGGTCAGCAAGGCCGACCTGGAGCAGGTCGGCGGGCGGATCGAAAGACTGGTACAAGAGATAGGTGTCAAGCGAGTGCTGGTGGATAGTATTTCGCACTTTGAGCGTCTCAGCGAGACTCCCTCGGAATTGCGGGCTCTCGTCTACGGATTTGTCAACGCGCTGAAACGTGAGGGGCTGACGGCGGTGTTGACGCGAGAGAGCATGGCCCTGCTGGGCGAGGCCGAAGGCGCTGATGATACCTTGACCTTTCTGGTCGATTCTTATACCCTTCTTCGTTACGTGGAAATCGATAGCGCCGTCCACAAAGGACTGCTC
>DAOUDX010000425.1:0-19437 GCA_034430835.1 Anaerolineae bacterium | reverse complement strand
CAGTTGCAGGCGGAAGGTCGTGCCCTGGCCCACTACCGTCTCAATCTGCAGGGAGCCGTGCAGCGCTTCGAGTTGCTGTTTGACGACGTTCATGCCCACGCCGCGCCCGGATACGGTGGTCACTTTCTCGCTGAGGGAAAATCCCGGATGGCAGATGAGGTCCAGTTTCTGCGCCGCGCTCATTTCTGCGGCGATCTCGGCGGTGACAATCCCCCGCTCCACGGCAGCAGCCGCGACCCGCTGCGCGTCGATGCCTTGCCCGTCGTCCTTCACTTCGATGATGACTGATTCGCGCTCCCGTCGCGCCGATAGGCGGAGCGCGCCGGTCGGCGACTTGCCTGCCGCTTTGCGCTCTTCGGGGGTTTCCAGCCCGTGGTCGATGGCATTGCGCAGCAGATGCATCAGCGGATCGCCGAGCAGATCCAGCGCCGTGCGGTCCAGCTCAACCTCCCTCCCTTCGATAACGAGTTCTGCTTTCTTGCCCTCCGTCTTGAGCAGGTCCCGCACCATGCGCGGGAAGCGATCGAACACGTGGCTTACGGGCATCATGCGCATGTTCAGGACAGTGTCCTGGAGCTGCGCCAGCAATCGCTCGTGGATGCGGAGGGCCTCGTCCAGAGATGGAAGAGTGTGCCGTTGCGCCAGCCGGGTCAACAGACTGCGGTGGATGACCATCTCGGTGACGATGTCCAGCAGGGTGTCCAGATGGCGAACGTCCAGCCGGATCATCGTCGTCGCCGGTTCCCCGGGCCGCCCTGTGTCTTTCTGAACAGTCCGCTTTTTGGAAGGCGTGGCTTCTTCCGCTGCCGGTTCGTATCCGCGCAGTTGCTCCACTGTGGCCGCCATGTCGGCTTCGCCGGCGGGCGCTTGCCCGCTGCCGCCGCTGGCCACGTCGTCCACCATCGCCTGGAGCGTGTCGATGGATACGAACAGCAGGTCCACCAGCTTGGGGGCCAGCGCCCAGTTGCTGTCCCGCACTTGGTGCAGCGCGTCCTCGGCGGCGTGGGCCAGGGAGGCCAGGCCGTCGAATCCCATCGTCGCAGCCATGCCCTTGAGGGAGTGGGCCGCGCGGAACATGGCGTTCAGCGTGTAGGCGTCGCCGGGTTCCTGTTCCAGGGCCAGCATGCATCGGTTCAGGGTATGTACGTGCTCCTGCCCCTCGGCGACGAACAGGTCGCGGAACTGATCCATGTCGATGTCGGGCATGGCCTCGCTCACGACGCTCCTTCCTCCTGCATCATTTCGGTGAGGGCCTGGGGAATCTCCGGCAAGGGCAAGACCCGATCCACCACACCCCTGTCGATAGCGGCCTTGGGCATGCCAAAGACGGCGCACGTCTTTTGGTCCTGAGCCAGCGTGTGGCCTCCCGCTGCCTTGATGCGGGCCAATCCTTCCGCGCCGTCGGACCCCATCCCCGTCAGCAGGACGCCGATGGCTCGCTCCCCGCCGACCTTGGCCACGGAGGTCATCAGCACGTCGGCGGACGGGCGGACGGAATTGACCGGCAGGGTATCCTGAAGGCGGATCGTGGCCCGCTTGCGTTTCTGCGTGATGGTCATGTGGATGCCGCCGGGGGCGACGTAGACGACCCCAACCTCGACTGCCTGTCCATCTTCGGCCTCCTGGACGTGGAGGGCGCTGTTCTGATCCAGCCGGCGGGCAAAAGGCGCGGTGAAGCCCGCCGGCATGTGCTGCACGATCAGCACGCCGGCAGGCAGATCTGCGGGCAGGCTTTCGAGGATCTGCCCCACGGCGCGCGGCCCGCCGGTCGAAGCGCCGATGGCCAGCATCCACGGCTGGCCCGAGGCGACTCGATGTGGGACGGCGATGGGCAGCAAAGGTTTTGCCTGGCTCATCCGGTCGAGGTTGACCAGTGTGGCCAGCTTGACCTTGTTGATTAGCTCGTCGCGCACCTTGTATAGATCGATGGAGACGGTGCCGGAGGGCTTGGCGACGAACTCGACGGCCCCCAGTTCCAGCGACTGCACGGCCACCGATGCCTCGTCAACGCCGCTGAGGACGACGACGGGCGTGGGCGCGCGTTGCATGATCTCTTGCAGCGCCTCCAGTCCGTTCATACGGGGCATCTCGATGTCCAGCGTCACCACGTCCGGGCGGATCGCCTCCACGCGCTCGATGGCCTGGTAACCGTCGGCGGCCGTGGCGACGACGCGGATGCGTGGATCGCTCTCCAGTAGTTGAGTGATCACGCGCCGCATCAGAGACGAGTCATCGACGACCAGTACATCAATCGTGGCAGCGGCCATGGGCTTTCTCTCGTATCATCCCTCAACCTTGCTCTGCAGGGCGCTCACCTCGGCCACCTCTTCTACCGTCAGCACCCGGCTCAGGTCCAGGAGCACGAGCAAGTGGTCGTCGTGGCGTGCCACGCCGGTGAGGTATACGCCGTTGACTTGGGCCACCATCTCCGGCGGTGGCTCGATGGCCTCGTCCGGCAGGCGCGCGATTCCAACGACTGTGTCTACCAGCATGCCGATGGTCTGCTCTTCCAGCTCGACGATCAGGATGCGGGCTGCGTCGTCGTAGGCGCTTTCGTCGGATAGGGCCAGCCGTTTCTTGAGATCGACGACCGGCACTGCCTGCCCGTGGTAGTTGACGATGCCCTCCAGAAAGTGGGGCGCGCGCGGCACGCGGGTGATGGGCGTCAGGCGCACGATGCGCAGGACCTGGCGGATCTCGACGCCGAACCGCGTCTCTCCCAGGCGAAAGACGATGTATTGGCTGGTAGATGCAACCTTGGTTTTTTCTGTGCGTTCCTCGCTCATTCGTCAACTCCCTCCCAGCGCGCTCTGCAGATCGCCAACCAGGGCAGACAGCGCCTGAGCCGACGATGCCACTTGTTCCAGCGAGGCCAGTTGCTCCTCAATGGTAGCTGCGATCTCCTCGCTCGACGCAGCGCTTTGCTCGGCCACGCTGGCTACCTCGCTCATCGCCTCGACCACCGACTTGGTGGCGCGTTCTTGCTCGCCCACGGCGGTCAGAGTCTCCTGTGCCAGCGACACCATGCGCGATGAGCCATCCTGGGCTTTTTCCATCGCGGCCAGTACCTCTTGCAGTCGCTCGCCGATCTCCCGGCTCAACGCGGCGATCTCTCCCACCCACTGGGCCGAGTTGTCCGCCAGCCGCCGCACCTCGTTGGCGACGACAGCAAAGCCCGCGCCGTGCTCGCCGGCCCGCGCCGCCTCGATGGAGGCATTCAGCGAGAGGAGGTTGGTCTGGTTGGCGATCTTTTCCACCACTGTCACGACTTTGGCGATCTCGCCCAGCTTGGTTTCCAGTGGTTTGAGGTATTGAGCGGTGTTGTGCACCAGCGCCTGGGTCTGAGCGGAGGCGATGCCCGCTTCGCGCAGGCTGTTTGCCATTCGTCCCGTCACCTCTGCCAGTTGCGTCATGGCGAGGGACACCTTTTCGACCTCGCGGGCCTGGTCTTCGGCGCCCTGCGCCATCTGCCCTACGGTCAACGTAATGGTATCGGCAGTCGTCATGACGTGTCTCGTCGTCGTTGTCATTTGTTCAGCGGTGGGAGCCAAGTGTTCACGCACCTGTTTGAGTAGCGCGCGTTCCCGCTTGAGCTGGTCGTCCAGCGACCTGCTGCTCTCGCGGGCCTTCTGCAGCGATTTGGTCAAGCTTTCGCCGAGAAACCAGGATAGGAAAGCAAGCGTGTAAGATAGCGCCACGATGGGCGCGACGGCCATGACCAAGTCAAGCGAGGCGCTGGCAGGCGTGGCGATAGATAGGACGATGGCGACGATGGCGACGAGGAACGTATTGGCCGTGGCGAACCAGAGGCTCGACTGCGGGCTGATCACTATTGCCGCTCCGACCACGGTGACGCACAGCCAGTACGGAGTTCGCAGGTGTGCCAGGTCACCCTCGTTAATCATCGAGTAGGTGACGATGGCCAGGGAGAGGGAACCGAGGAAGATGTATGCTGCCAGGCTGACGCGGGCCATCCGTGACAATTGATACGCCGCAGCCCAGGCCACAAGCAGCGAGGCGATTGCGACGAGATTGCCCCACTGGGCACCGGTCAGCAACACGAGCGGGATCGCGATGACAACGATGATCCCCACCCCCAGTATGGTTGCGTTCAGCAATTCCCCTCGACGGGCCAAGTCTTGATCATCGGTCTGTACGGCAATCGCACGAGCTGCGGTGTGTCGTAGCTTGTTCACTTGCCAGCTCCTTTTCTCGCGGGGTTCAGGCCACTTCGCTGCCATCCGGGAGCAGCGTCGGCGACACTGCCTGGCCGGCGTCCTTGCGTTTCCTTCGCTCGCATGTCTCGAACTCACCAGCGCAGTATTGCGTGACATAGATCTGGTCTGCCTCATTGGCGAAGAATCGTCCCAGCACTGAGCAGGTGGCGAAATCCGGGCAGTTCAGAGTTGATTCGGAGGCAAACGCAGACATGGTTTCCTTCAGGTCGTTGGATAGTTGCGCCAGCGCATTCGCTGAATCGGCCACCTGCTTCATCGAGATGACCAGCTCTCCGATAGAAGTAGCGATCTCTTCCGTCGCCGCCGCGTTCTCTTCGGCGACGGCGGCCATCTCGTTCACCGCCTCTACCATGGTCTCCGAAGCGGATTCCTGCTCCTTGGTGCGAGATGCCGTCTCTTGTGCCAGCGTTGCCGTCTGGTCCACGGCGACCTGCGTCTCGTCCATTGTCGTCAGCATTTCCTCCAAGCGGCTCCCGATCTCCTGGCTCAGCTTGGCGATCTCTCCCACCGACGACGCCGAGTGCTCCGCCAGTCGGCGCACCTCGTCGGCGACGACGGCAAAGCCTGCGCCGTGCTCGCCGGCCCGTGCTGCCTCGATGGAGGCATTGAGGGACAGCAGGTTTGTCTGATCTGCGATCCTGTCTACCAGTGTCACAACCCTTTCGATCTCGCCCAGCTTATCCCCCAGGAGCTTGACGATGTGGGCCGAGTCCTGCACCAGCCGCTTGCCCTGCGTCGAGGCGCTTCCCGTCTGGCGCGCGTTATCGGTGATCCGTCCGGTCGCCTCGGCCAGTTGAGCCACGGCCTGTGAGGCTTCCTCCGCCTGCCGGGCCTGGGATCCGGCTCCCATCGCCATCTGTCCCACTGTGGCGACGGCTTGTTCCGCGCTGCTGTTCACCTGGGTCATCATCGCTGCCATCTGTTCGGCGGTGGCTGTGAGCTGCGTCGCCGTCTCTGCGATCTGGACGATCAGTTTCCGGTTAGTAACCAACTGTGTACCCAATGCCTGGGCGTTTTCCTCAGAGCGTACGATGACTTTGCTCACGTCTCTTCCGAACAGCCAGGAGAGGGCAGCCAGGACAGCGCTCACCGTCAAGGGGATGCTGAGGTAGATATCCCACCGGCCGCGGGCGAGTACCGCAACCAGCAAGAGTCCGTCCACGATCACTGCTGCGGCGAGAGAGCTGGCGGGCGTCAGCAGCACACCAGCGATGATGATGACGGGATACATGATATAGGGCATTGCCAGGAACTGCTGCGGGGGAACCTCCGGAGCGAAGAGGGAGCCAGAGGTGAGCAAGGTCCATCCACCCAGGAACAAGAGGATCGCCCAACGCAGTCTTCTCCGCAGCAGCAGGCCGTAGCATGCCGCCAATATGAGCAGTAGTAACGCTTCGGCGAGGATGACGACGGCGGATGTTTTGAGGATCAGGGTGACGATCAACCCGACGATGTCGAACACCCCAAAGGCCCATAGCAGTGTGCGGAGCAGGAGAGCCTTGCGTCGCTCTTCTGCGTGGGTGTAAGTGGAAAGCAAGCCGTTCATACGTCCTCCTTTGTCCACTTCGGTTTGCGATAGATGCGTAGTCGTCCCTCCACGACTTCAAGCTGGCCGACGAGCGCCAGCGGAAGCATCTCTGACATGCCCAGCATCAAGTACCCGTCTGGTTCCAGGTGGTCGAGCAGGTGACGCACGATTTCCTCTTGATACTCGCGGGCGAAATAGATGAGGATGTTGCGGCAGAGAATCAGGTTGTAGTGTGGCAAGGGGGGCGGTGTCGTCAAATCGTGTTTCTTGAAAGAGACAAGCTGCCGGATCGTCGGTTCCAGTACGTAGGTGTCCTCGTTCTTGACAAAATACTTTTCGACAAGGTTGGTTTCTAGATCTTGAAAGCTGTGTGCTTTGTATGTTCCCCTTCGTGCCTGTGCCAGGGCATCTGCGTCTACGTCGGTGGCGTGGATGAGGACGTTCCACTGGCGCAGATCCGATCCCAGCAGTTCGGTCACGAGCATTGCGACGGAGTAGGGTTCCTCGCCGGTGGCGCAACCAGCGCTCCAAATGGCCAGGCGGTTCTTGCCAACCGCTGCTTGCTGGGCTATCAGCGGCATCAAGACGCCGTAGCGGAGAGCCACGAAGGCGGATTCATCGCGGAAAAAGTAGGAGACGTTGATGTTCAGGGCGTCGAGGAGTTCGTCGAACTCGGCGGGATCGGAGCGCAGAAGGGTCAGGTATTCGCGGTACGTATCGATCTCTCGTGCCCTCATGCGCATGGCCAATCGGCGGTACAGGAAGTTGTCCTTGTACTGGCCATAATCCAGCCCTCGCTCGCGGCGGATGTGGGCGAGCAGGTCGTCAAAGGCTCGCCTCTCGTCAGTGTTGACTCCGGTCACGCTGGGGACATCGATCTCAGACATTGCCTTGCCGTTTCACCTTGGCGGCCCGCCCGCGGGCAAAGGTTTGGCGAAGCGGATACCAGCGATTTCGGTGGACAGGTCTGCCATGCGTTTATCGCGCGAGTATATTGGTGGCGCTGACCAGCACTATCGCGCCGAGTACGGTGAAGACGATCCCAGCGATCAGGGTTCCCCACACTCCACGAGTAGCCCCGGCCTCCAGCACAGCCTTGGCAGGGTTGTCGGGATTGTAGTAAACGGTGGCCTGCTGCCCGGACTGGTACACTAACCGGGCCTCGGCCTTGGCCCGAGAGGTATGCCACCGTCTGGCACCGATGGCGACCTGGTCGCTCGTATATTGCTGGCCGGAGACGGAGTAGGTGTAGATGATTCGCGGGGAGTAGCGTGTGGAAGACCCATCCTCGTCGCTGTCAATCTTTGTCTCCACCATCGCTCCGGTGACCTGTCCTTCGACAGATGGCCAGTCCCTGCTCGCCTTGCTGGTGCGAAATTCGATGAAGCCACGGACGAGCAGAAACAATCCAATGCCAGTAAAAAGCAGACCGAAAATGGCGCCCATTTCAATGCCTCCTCTCATTGGGTAAGCTTTCTAAGTCGGTTTAGTCCTTCTCCAACAACGTGAGAGGCGTCTCCACACGCCCAAATTGCCAATCTCGCAAAATCAGGCTCAAGAGAGCCCTCCCGCACAGTCTCTCGCGCTTCGCGGCTATTCCTGGATGAATGGCTTCCCCAATCCGCCCGGCGGTCGGCCGCGAATGGCTCGATCCAGCCCGCGGGCCAGGCGCGTGGGCAGAAGGGCTAGCAGCCTGTCCACACCCTCGCTGCTGATGAGCAGCAGGGCAAAGATCATCAGCGCGAAGGGGGCGGAGGAGAAAATCTGGGTGGGCACGTTCTTGAACGCTGGGTCTCGCTGCAGGATGCTGCCCAATGCCTTGAGCAGGCCGAAAAAGTACGATCCCGCTGCCACGCGCCAGGGATTCCAGCCGCCAAAGATGACGATGGCCAGGGCGATCCAGCCGAAGCCCGCAGTGCGGTCGTGGCCCCAGCCCAGTTTGACGCTCAGGGAATAAGACGCTCCGGCCAGCCCTACCAGTGCGCCGCCGGCGACGGTGTAGATATAGCGTAGGCGGTTGACGCTCACGCCGCGGGCAAAGGCCGACTCGGGCCGTTCGCCGACCCCTTGTAGTTTCAGCCCGGGTTGGGTGCGATAGATCCACCACCAAGCGGCGAGGATGGAGAGCAGGCTCAGATAGACGACCAGGTTGTGGTCGAAAAGGATCGGCCCCAGGGTGGGGATTTCCGAGAGGTAGGGGATTGGGGTGTGGGGTACCGATGGGCCGGGCTTGCCAACAAAAGGCGATCCTAGGAAATTGGCCAGTTCGAGGCACAGCATTGTCAGCACAAAACCGACGGCCACCTGCTCTTGGCGCAGGGTGATGCTGGCAAAGGCGATAATCAGGGCGACGAAGGCTCCCACGGCCATCGCCGCCAGAAAACCCAGCGCCACGCTGCCGGTGGTGAACGCGACGGCAAAGCCGGTCATCGCCGAGAGAGCGATGGAGCCGTCGAGCGAGAGGTTGATCACGCCACTCTTTTCCGAGACGGTCTCGCCAATCGCGGCGATGACGATGGGACTGGATGCGGCAACGATAGTGGCCAGCGTCTGAATCAGGAAATCGGTTTCCATCAGGCCACCTCCTTAGCGGGAACGGGGCCTGTCTCGACCTCTTGCCGTGCTTGCCGCTGGGCCAGGAGCGCCCGCCAGCCGCCCACCAGCATCACGGCCAGCACCACCGAGGCTCGCAGCACCCCGCCCAGTGAGGAATCGAGATGCAACTGCATCTCCAGCCGTGAGCTGCCCACGCCCACGGCGGCGAAGAAGAGGGCGATCAGTGGCACCCATAGAGGCCTGTAGCTGGCCAACAGGGCGATCAGCAGAGCGAGGTACCCTTGCCCCCCGGCGATATCGGGGATCATGCGCCCGTAGCGCGCGGAGCAGCGGATGGCACCGGCCAGCCCGGCCAGCGCGCCGCAGGCGGCGAAGGTAGTCAGCAAACGCGGCGTGGATGGGACGCCCAGCAGAAAGGCGGAGCGAAAGTTCTTGCCCATCGCCTTGAACTCCAGGCCCCAGCGCGTCCCGCGCAGCAGGGAATAGACTACTGCCGCCGCCGCCAGCGCCAGAATCACCGCCAGCGGGGCAACGCGCAGGTTGCCCAGGGTGGGCATCCATGCTGGGTCGGGGAAGGGATCGGTGCCGCTCATCGTCGCGCCGTCGGCGGGCTTCCATGGGTTGAAGATGAGCCAGATGGCCAGTCCCTGTGCGGCATAGTTCATTCCCAACCCGCCGAATATCTCGTGCACTTTGCCATAAACCTTCAGGAGACCTGCCAGCATGCCCCACAGTGAGCCGCCCAGCATCCCAGCCAGGAGCATCAGCGTCAGCAGAGGCGCCTGCGGCCAGGGGATGTTGCGGGCCACCCACGTGGCAAAGATAGCACCCAGGACGATTTGGCCCTCGACGCCGACGTTCCACTGCCCGGCGGTGAAGGTGATGCACATCCCGGTCCCGCAGAGGATGAGGATCACACAGGCGGAGACGGCGTCGGCGATCTTGGCCGGGCTCTCAAACGCACCTTCGAGAATGTGTCTGTAAGCCTCCCACGGCGGCGCGCCGACGGCGACCAGGATCAGCGTGGTGAACAGGAGTGCCAATAGAACCGACGATAGGCTCAGCAGGCCATTCTTTAGTCTCCGCACAATTCGCTTCATACGCTATACCTTTTCCTTGCCTGCAATCAAGTATCCCAGTTGCTCGACCGTGGTGTCGCAGGTCTGGAGCGGCGGTATCATTCTGCCGTTGTGAAAAACCGCGACGCGATCCGAGTATTCCAAAAGCTCGTCCAGGTCGGCGGAGACAAAGACAATGGCGGTGCCTTCCTCTCGGCGGGCCAGCAACTGCTGCCAGACCCAGCGGGCGGATTCGATATCCAATCCGCGAGTGGGGTGCTCCATGAGTAGCAGCCGCAGTCCCGGCGGCAGTAGGGCCAATTGAACCCGTTGTTGGTTGCCGCCGGAGAGGGCCTCTACCTGACTCTCTGGCTGACCGATGACGTTAAAGTGTTGAATGCGCTCCGCCGCCTGGTTGCGGGCAGCGCCCCAGTTGATGAAAAAGGGGCCGGAACGCTCCGCCAGGGCAAAGTGCTCGGTGAGTGTAAGCCCCCCAACCAACCCCTCCTCCAAGCGCCCTGCCGGGCTGTAGGCGACGTTGGCCTTCAAGAAGCGCTTGTAAGGCGCGTGGGTTAGGTTTTGACCATCCAGCAAGATACGGCCCGCTGTGGCGCGCTCCAGGCCCGCGCAGGCCCGCAGAAATAGCCGCTGTCCGCTGCCTTCTAATCCGGCAAGTCCGATCACTTCGCCCTCTTGCACCGCGAGGTTCGCATCCTCTACGGTGAGGCGGTAGGAGGGGATGGTGAGAGCTTCCACCTGCAAGGTCACCGGCCCGTGTTCTACCAGCGGACACTCGTTTGGCGGCAGGCTGCGTCCGAACATCATCTCCACGAGGCGGTCGGCGGGGCAGGGCATCTCTGCTTCGCCGATGATTTGGCCTTTTCTCAGGACGGTCACGCCGTGGCAGAGTTCCTCTATCTCCTCTAGCTTGTGAGAGACGAATACCACCGAGCGGCCTTCTCCCTCGGCCAGGCGGCGCAGGGTGGCAAAGAGCTTGGCCTTTTGGGGGGCAGAGATGCCGGTGGTGGGCTCGTCCAGAATAACAATCTGTGCGCCCAGAGCCAGCAGGCGCAGGATCTCTAATTGCTGCCGCTCGCCGATGGTCAGGCTGGCGACCTCGGCGTCGGGATCGAGGTGGAACTGGAAGCGCGCGCCTAGTTCCTGTAGTGCGGCTTGCCCCCTTCGCCGATCGGGAAAAATCCGGCGGTCGAAGGCAAGCAGAAAGTTATCCAGGACCCGCATCTGCGGAAAGTCCAGTGGATCTTGGTGCAACATGCCGATCCCATGCTGAATGGCTTCGGCAGGGGAAGCGAATGAAACAGCCCGCCCATCAACCTTGATCGTCCCGCTGTCCGGCGCCTGATAACCGGAGAGGCACTTCATCAGCGTGCTCTTTCCAGCGCCGTTTTCCCCCAGCAAGCCGTGGATGGTGCCGGGCTCCAGGGTCAGGGAGACGCCGTCATTGGCGCGGACGGGGCCAAAGTGCTTGTGGATTTCAATCAGTTCGACTTTCATGTGAAATTGAGTTGCCAGGCACCTATCTAGGTGCCTGGCAACTTGGCGTGTTGTTTACTCGCTGGGGCCTTCCATGCCTTCAAGGAGTTGCTGCATGTACCAGATCTTTTCGTCGGTGGCTTTTTCACCGTCGGCCAGGAAGGTCGATCCGTCCTGGTAGTTGAGCGGCCCGACGAAAAGGTCGATTGAGCCATCGGCCAGCCCGGCGATGAACTCGTCAACCTTGCCCGCCCACTCGTCGGTGAGGGCAGGGCCTTTCAGGAAGCCGACCGGGCTGGTGTCGCGGTTGTTGATGTCAGCCCAGTCGGGCTCGGCCCAGACGAACTGTGGCTTCCATGTGCCATCTTGAACCGCCTTGATGCGCTTGAGATAGCCGGGGCCCCAGTTAAAGTACGGTACGCCCAGGCAGATGTCAAGAGCCTCGTCGCAGGCATTCTCGTAGTCGTACGGAATGGCAAAGACGCGCTCGCCGGCGGCGGCGCGCTGGCCGGAGACCACCAGTGCCTCGGTGGTGTCGATGCCAGAGATCAGCACGTCTGCGCCCTCGTTGATCAGATCGTTGGAGACCTCCGTGGGATCGAGGGTGAAGCCGGGGATGTTGAACCAGAAGCCGATCCAGGTGACAACAAGGCGCAGGTCGTCGGGATCTTCTCCCCGATAGTTCTCGTAGCAGTAGCGAGCACCCAGGTAGACGGAGGAGGCTAGGCGGCGGGTCTCCTCGTTGATCAGCGGGCCCACGTAGCCGATGGTGCCGCTCTCTGTCGCCATGGCGGCGGTACAGCCGGCGATCATCTTGCCGTATACCATCTTGCCCATGTAGTTGTCCACGTTAGGCGGCGCGTCACCGGTCAGGACATGGTCGCCGGAGATGTGAACAAAGACCACGTCGGGGTATTTCTCGGCTGCTCGGTCGGTATCCTCCTTGAAGTCGTCGGAGGTCGTAAAGATGACCTTGGCTCCTTCGGAAACCATGTCGTCCACGGCCTGCTCCAGGGTGGTCTCCGGTCGGTCGGCAGAATTAAGTTTATCCAGATAGACGAAGCGGGTGTTGGGTATCTTTTCGGTGACGTACTCGGCGGCGGTGTAGTGGGCCTCACTCCAGCCATGATCGTTGTACGGCCCTACCAGGATTACGCCGAAGACAAATTCCTCCGCTTCTTCTGCGGTGGGTTCCGGTGTCTCTGCCGGCGGCGTAGGGCAGCATGCTGCCAGCACCAGGACCAGGACAACCAGGATACCCATCAGACTCAACAAACATTTAGACATTTTCCTACCTCCCTTTGGGTTTTGAAAAGGCTTCAGGTGACTGAATATCCAGGCTTGAAGGTGTCTTGCTCGCGTGTATCACCTCCTTTTGAGCGAGGTAGCGTTTCTACGATGGTGATGATAGCACAATGCCCGCGCGTTCGCAACTTGCGGGGTTGATCGGACAGCATAAGTGTACCACCACTGGAGCTACAGCGCCAGCGGGTGTGAATGGAATTGGAGGGTACTACGCGGGAGTTCTTTGGCCTCGCGGTATGGGGAACCACACAACGGGGAGAAGAATAAGGGCCAGGATGGCGCCTGCGAATACTGGCAGCCATATCCATAAGCCAGTTTCGATCAACGGCTGCAAGCGAAGTGATATATCCAGTTGGAGCATCTCCAGGGGCAGCATCTGCAGCCTCACAGTGTCGTGTAGCTGTTGCAGGGATTGTGCCAGATTGATGGGTGCCAGAAGGCGCCAGAGCAGCGGGGCAGCAGTTGCCAGGATTGCCCCAGCTAGACCGACGGCCAGATCGCTCCAGCGGATTCTGAAGCGGGGTAGCTCAGGGTGTCGTTTTACTTGAGCCATCACACGGGCCGTAAGGTCATCCGGCTCAGCGATGAGCGGCCACGTGCCTAGTGCTTCCTCCACTGCTTGCAGGTAGGCCAATTCCGCCTGACAAGACCTGCAGCCGGCAAGGTGCTTCTCAAGGCTTGTTGCTTGCCCTGGATTCAGGCTTTTGTCTACGTATGCTTCCAATGCTGCTTGTACATCAAGACACCGCATAGATCATACTCCTGTCTGAGCCCATCGAGTTTTCGGCGAGCGAGTCTGGTGATTCCCTGTCGTTGCCACATTTTGTGACCGCTGGCGTGTGTGATTGCTGGGGAACGCAAGAGGGTTTCTCTTCCCATTCCCGCAAGCGGCCAACCAGCATCTGACGTGCACGGTGGATGTGGGTCTTGACTGTACCCATAGGTAGGTCCAGCACGTCGGCGATCTCATCGTAGGTCAGATCTTGAAGATAGCGCAGTGTCAGCACCAGTCGGTACTTGTGTGGCATTTGCTCCAACTCGGCGTGCAGAAAAGCCACGCGCTCTCGCGCCTCGAAAAGATCGTGAGGGGAGGGGGCGGGATCATTCAGCATGTCTTCCAGCGGCTCGATCTGGAGCAGGTCGTGCTGAAGCCCTGGCAGCCGATTCAGGCACAGGTTGTGGACGATGCGGTAGAGCCACGTGGTGAACTTGGCTTGGCTGCGGAAGTCAGGCAGCCCTCGCCACGCGCGCACGAACGCTTCTTGGGCTATGTCCTCTGCTTCGGTAGTGTCGTTCAGCACCCGGTAGGCCACGTTGAACACGTAGTGCTGGTGCCTGCGCACCAGTTGCTCGAAGGCGGCCTGGTCGCCCTTGCGTGCTCGCGCGACCAGGGCCGCGTCAGATGGCTTGGCGTTCTGCAACGTCGTGGCCCCTTTACCCATCTTGGTTTCTACTCATTAGACCGCTCTGGGCGCTTCGATGTTTCACATTATACGCCCAAAGCGTGAAACGAAAAACGTGAGGCGCGATGCGTGAAACATTCCGCGCTGGTGTTTGTCAAAAGAAGTGAAAAGGAATGACTTGCAGGGAGGAAATCCTATGCGGCGAAAGTGGTGGATTGTGGGAGGATTGGTGTTTCTGGAGTTGCTGGTCTGTGCCGGCATCATTGTGCTTGCATGGCGTGGCCGGTCAGCCTTCGATGGCGTCCGTTTCTTCTACGTGTCCGACACCCATGTCGAGGAGACGATAGAGGAGACTTTCAAAGTGGATGGCGCGCCGATCCTGGATGTGGATGTTTCCTCCGACGACGTGACGGTGACGGGCGGCACTGAAGGCGAGGTGGAGGTGGTCGCACACCTGAGTCTGTGGGGCGAGGACGAGGAGGATGCCCGCCAGCAACTGGATGTGAAGATGTCCCAAGAGGGGAATCGGATCACTATCCGGGTGGAACGACCACGGTGGATATATGCTTTCACAGTCAGCATGGGCTCCGACGTGGATCTTGAGATCCGCGTGCCTGATGGAACTGCGGTGGAGCTGGCGACCTCCAGCGGCGATCTGGCGGTGAGCAACGTCACAGGCTCGGCGGATCTGCGGGCCACCAGCGGTCGGATCAGGGTGGAGGGGTTCGATGGCGCGATGAGGGCCGATACCAGCAGTGGCGACGTTGTCTTGAGCGGTCTCACGAACGCCGGCAATATGGTGGTCGATACCACGTCTGGAAAGGCAACTCTGCAGGATGTGGAGGCCGACACCCTGGTCGTCCAGGCCAGCAGCGGCGATCTGACGCTGACTGCTCTGAAAGTTCTCGGAGACGCCAAGGTCAAGGCAACTTCGGGCGACATAAGGCTGCAAGATCTGGAAGCTGGGACGCTCACTGTTGAGTCCAGCAGTGGCGAACCTGCGCTCGACGGCCTGGATATCGGCGGTGATATCGGGATTGAAGTCACCTCCGGCGACGTGGTGCTGCGAGATATGTCAGCAGGCAGTCTTACACTGAGTGGCAGTAGCGCCCGAGTCCAGGTGGAGAGGGGGACATTGGACGGCAAGCTTGACGTGGAGAACACATCCTCTCCCATAACTGTGGTAGGCGTCGCTGCCTCGTCCTATCGGCTGGTCTCATCTTCCGGCAATGTGTCACTGGATGGGTGCAGCGGGCCGGTGGGCATCCGGACAACTTCTGGAACTATCGATGTGAAGAACGCGACTGCAGTACAATTGGAGATTGAGACCAGCAGCGGCGGGCTCGGTTTTGCTGGAGGCTTGGCCGTTGAAGGCGATCACAGCATCAAAAGCACCTCCGGGGATGTGCGTTTGATTCTTCCAAAGGATTCGGCCCTGAGTCTGGACATCGCAACCACGTCTGGCGATATCAAGACTAGCTTTGTGGTCGAGATGGCCGACTTTGACGAACACCGCCTCGTGGGTGCGGTCAATGGCGGCGGTGCGATGCTGGAAATCGCGACCAGCAGCGGGGATGTCACGCTGGAGAGTCGGTAGATGGTGCGTGGATTGACAGATTATCACCTTGATTGAGGAGGAAACAATGGACCAAAACACAGTTCTGTTTGGCTTGATTCCGTGTACGGGTTCCGTCATCTTCTTCTTCGTGATCTTTGGTACTGCTGTCCTGCTTCGATGGTTCAAGCATAGAGAGATTGTGGCGATGGCAGAGAAGGGGCTGCTGCCGGAGCAGTATGCAAGAGCGCCGCGATCTCAGGGGCGAGGGTTCCTGGTCTGGGGGCTCGTGCTGGCCGGGCTGGGTCTGGCGCTGGTTCTTGGCCTGCTGCCTGTCGCTATCACGAGCGCCTATAATAGCCCTTTGTTGCTGCTGGGCCTGATTCCGCTCTTTATCGGCCTGGGGCTGCTCATCGTTTACCTCGTGACGCGCAAAGAGGACAAGGCGAAGGAGACGAAAGCCTCTGCGGAGACAGGAGTTGCCGGCGACTGAGGGGGCAGCGACTGTGGTCGCCGCCTTTGGCTCTCTTTCACCCTGATCCCTTCCCCCTCCCCATGGATGAAAGGGGGAAGGGCTATTTATCCACGAGTTTCTCTATCAGCGTCAGGATCAACCACAGCAAACCCAGAGTGCCTGCACCGGCGAAGAGACACGTCAGGCCCAGCGGTACAGCACTTGGTCCGTAGACCAGCCAGATGGCGATGGAGCCGCCGGCAACGAGGAAGCCAGCGACGACCCAGAGAAGCCGCCGTTGCTCGCGGCGGCGTTGGCTACGCAGATCGGTGGGTTTGCCTGAGTTCTCCTTCATTTGCCTATTCTGTCCACAAAGGCACAAAGTCAAACTTGTCCACGTCAACCAGTCCCTGATCTGTCAACTTCAGAGATGGAATGACCTCCAGCGCCAGAAACCCCAGCGTCATGAAGGGGTCGTGCAGGGGTGAGCCGAGCTCGTGGGCGGTTTCCACCAGCTTGTCCATCTGCTGACGCACAGTCTCCACCGGCTGGTCGGACATGAGGCCGGCGATGGGCAGCGGCACGCAGGCCGCCAGCTCCTCGCCCACCGCAGCCGCCAGTCCGCCGCCCATCTCGCCCACGGCGCGGGCGGCGGACGTTATCGAGACGTCGTCGCATCCGGCGACGGTGAGGTTGTGGGCGTCGTGGCCCACACTGCCGGCGATGGCCCCACGCTGGAGCCCCAGGCCCTTGACGAACCCCAGTCCCACGTTGCCGGTTCCACGGTGGCGTTCGATGACGGCGAGTTTGAGTAGGTCTCGTTCTGGATCGGCGATCGCAAAACCCTCGGCGATGGTCGGCGTTTCAATCAGGTGCTCGGTGACGACCTGGTCGGGCACGACGCCGATCACGCGTGCTCGTTTGCCTTCGGCAGGGATGGCGAGGCTGAGGTGATCCCAATCCACCCGCACGGTTTCGCGCACGTCCGCATCGTCCACGGCAGGGGTGGCCCACTTGCCTGTGGGAGCGCCGTCCTGCGCAGCCAGTGCGCCTCCGGCGAACACAATTTCTGGGCGAAAGTCTTTCAGGTCCGATAGGACGATCAGATCGGCGCGCTTGCCGGGAGCGATGGCGCCCCGGTCGCGCAGGCGGAACCACTCGGCGGCGTTGAGGGTGGCCATCTGGATGGCGGTGATGGGGTCGAGCCCTTCGCCGACGGCCAGGCGGATCATGTGATCGAGGTGCCCTTCGTCCAGTAGATCGGCCGGGTGACGGTCGTCGCTGCAGAAGGCACAGCGGCGGCTGTTCTGCGGGGTGATGGCGGGCAGGAGGGCGCGCAGATTTTTGGCGGCGGTGGACTCGCGGACGAACACGTATACCCCTAATCGCAGTTTCTCTACCATCTCGTCGGCGGCTGTGCATTCGTGGTCGGAGCCGGGACCGGCACCGACGTAGGCCTGGAGCCACTTGCCGCTCACGCCGGGGGCGTGGCCGTCGATGACGCGCCCTTGAAAAGCGATTAGCTTTTCAAGGGCGCCCGGCAAGCCCAGCACCGCGCCGGGCACGTTCATGAACTCGGCCAGGCCGATGACGCGAGGGAGATCGGCTAGGCTGATCAGGTCGTCGGCTTCCAAACTCGCTCCGGCAGTGCCCATGTGCGTGGCCGGGACGCAGGAGGGCAGGTTGACGTACACGGTCAGCGGCAGTCCCTCGGAGGCAGCCAGCATGTAGCAGATGCCCGCTGCTCCGGCGACGTTGGCGATCTCGTGCGGATCGGTGACGGCGGCGGTGGTGCCGCGCGGCACGACGGCGCGGGCGAACTGGAGCGGGGTGACCATCGAGGACTCGACGTGGACGTGGGCATCGATCAGGCCGGGGCAGACGTAGCGCCCGCCCAGGTCGATTTCTTGCCGTGCCTCGTAGCCGGGCCCGACGCCGACGATGGTTTCGCCAGCAATGGCGATGTCGGCGTCCACGATCTCGCCGGTGAAGACGTTGATCACGCGCCCGTTGCGCAGAGCTAGATTGGCGGGCTCGCCGCCGCGGGCGATATTGAGAAAGTCGAGAAGGTTCATCAAGTGCCTCCTTTTCTACACTGTCTAATTCCGCATCACGCTTATCCCCAGGTTGTCGGCGTGATCGCTGATGCGCTCCAGGTTGCGCAGTGATTCGATGAATATGACGTCCGATTCTGGCTGGCATACCCCTGCAGCCAGGCGGTCGATGTGCCCCTGTCGCGCCTCGATATAGAGCTGGTCGAATTCGTCTTCCAGGCGGCAGGCCCGCCGCGCCAGGAGCTCGTTGTCATCCTGGACGGCAGTGACGGCATATGCGTACGTGCGGCGCGTGTGTTTGCAAAGCCTGTCTATCTCCTCCACCGCCTGAGGGCTGAACGCGACACTGTGAGTCACCTTTTTCTGTGCGGCCTGCGCTAGATCCTCCGCCAGGTCGCCGACCCGCTCGATGTCGGTGAGCAGGTTTTTCAGTTGAAAGCAGCGGTTTTGCTGTTTGACGCTGAGGTTCCCCTGCATCAACGTGTTGACGAAATGTTCGAGGATCACACACACCGGGTCTACCAACTCGCTCTCTTGTTCCAGCACCCACTGGGCGGCTTCCATGTCTTCCTGGATCAGTGCCAGTCGGCTGCGTTCGATCATCTCGGTCGTTATCTCGCCGATCCTTATCAGCTCTTTGAGGGCTTCGGTCAGGGCGACTGGGGGCAGGCGATACAGCCGCTCGTCGATGTACGCCGTGAGCTTTGGTTTTTCCTCCTCCGGGCTTTTCGGCACCAGGAACTCGGCGGCTCGGACGATGAGCTTGATGAAAGGAAAAAGAGCGACGCTGACGGTGACGTTAAAGACAGTGTGCGCGTTGGCGATCTGGCGCGGGAGGTCAGGGGCGGTGCGGCTGACAAGGTCGGCAAAAGGGGAAAGGAAGGGAAGGAAGAGCAGGACGCCGACGACGTTGATGAGCGTTTGGGCGACGGCCGCCCGCCGGGAGGCTCTGGAGAGGCGCAGCGAGGCGATGAACTGGGTGTCTACGCACGTGCCGATGTTGGCGCCCAAGATCAGAGCGATCGCCGTGGGAAGTGTGATCGCTTCGCTTATCCCCATTGCAACGACGAGTCCGGTCATCGCCGAGCTGGACTGGACGATGGCGGTGACGACGGTGCTGGCCAGGACTGCTGCCAGGTAGTTTTGCCCCAGGGACGCCAGCCAGTTCGCCACGGCGGGCACTTCTGTCAGGACCTTTAGGGCGTCGGACATGAGATCCATTCCCAGGAAAAGGATGCCAAACCCCAGGACAATCTCGCCGTATTCCTGCCAGCCTCGCCGAGGGGCAAACTCGATCAGGACGAACCCCAGGGCGACAAAGAGAAAACAAAAGTCACCGACCTTGAAGGCCACGATCTGAGCTGTGAGGGTCGTGCCGATCTCTTGACCCATCATCACGCCTACCGCCTGTTCGAGCGTCATCAGGTTGGCGTTGATCAGGCCGAGCATGGTCACCATCAGCAAGCTGCTGCTTTGGATCAGAGCCGTGGCGACGGCGCCGAAGAATGCCCCTTTGATGGGTTTGTTGGTCAGGCGATCCAGCCATTCCTGGATTCGGTTGCCCGCCAATTTCTCCATGCCCGTGCTGAGCAGCCGCACGCCAAACATGAAAAGGGACAAGCCGCCTATGACTTCAAAGATGCTGATCAACGCTGTCCTCCCAATAGTGTTCAATTGTTTTGCGAAATCTGGACATCAGGCGTGAGCCAGGTATCATGGGCAAAAACAGATTGGGAGGAGCCTGATGTCGAATCTGAATCCTGAAGCACGGGACTTTGCCTCATCACAGAAT
>DAOUDX010000424.1:0-4127 GCA_034430835.1 Anaerolineae bacterium | reverse complement strand
ATTCTGTGATGAGGCAAAGTCCCGTGCTTCAGGATTCAGATTCGACATCAGGCTCCTCCCAATCTGTTTTTGCCCATGATACCTGGCTCACGCCTGATGTCCAGATTTCGCAAAACAATTGAACACTATTGGGCCAACACCTTTGACTTCATCGTTCCTCCTCAGTCCTTCCCCAGTGGGCTGATGCGCCGCAGATCGGTCACCACCTCCACCACCGCGTCCGCCACTGCGTCCACGTCCTGCTCCTTGTTGTAACGCCCAAAGGTGAAGCGGACGGAACCGTGCGCCCGCTCGTGGTCACCGCCGATGCCCAGCATCACATGGCTGGCCTCCAGCGAGCGGCTGAAGCAGGCGGAGCCAGTGCTGACGGCGAAGCCGCGCATGTCCAAATGGAGCAACAACGACTCCCCCTCCACGAAACGGAAGGAGATATTGGCGTTCTGCGGCAACCGGTGCACCGGGTGACCGTTGAGGCGCGTGTCTGCGACCTTCAGCAGTCGCTCGATCAAGCGATCGCGCATCCCCTGCAAACGGGCCGTCTCCTCCGGCGTGACCAGCTCCACCGCCTTGGCAAACCCCACCGCGCCGGGGATGTTCTCCACCCCAGGCCGCAGATCGAACTCCTGGAAACCCCCATCCATCCACTTGCGGATCGGCGTCCCCTCGCGGACGTAGAGCCCGCCGATCCCCTTCGGGCCGTGGATGGTATGGGCAGAAACCGACATCAGATCGATCGGCACCTCGCTCACGTCCAGCGGGACACGGGTAAAGCTGTGGGTTGCGTCGGTGTGGAAGAGCACACCCTTCTCACGGCAGATGGCGCCGATGGCAGCTACATCCTGCAGAGTGCCAATCTCCTGATTGGCCGCCTGCACCGAGACCAGGATCGTCTCTGGCGTGACAGCATCCCGCAGCGCATCAAGATCGGCCCGCCCGGTATCGTCCACAGGAAGATAAGTCACACGGAAACCCTGCTTCTCCAGCGCGCGGGCGCTGTACAACACAGGAAAGTCCTCGATGGGGGTGATGATCACGTGCTTGCCCTTCTTTTCTCCCAGGGCCATGGCCACCCCCTTGAGCGCCAGGTTACTCGACTCGGTGGAGCCGGAGGTGAACACGAACTCGTCAGGCTTGGCCCCCAGTGCAGCGGCGATCTGCCCGCGCGCCCCATCCAGTGCGTCCCGCGCGTCCACGCCCAGCGAGTAGCCGAACTGGGAGGTGGCGACGGCGTAGAGGTCGAAGAGATAAGGGCGCATCGCCTCCAGCACGCGCTCGTCCAAGCGCGTCGCGGCAGCATTATCGAGGTAAACGACTTTCTCAAACACGACCCACCCTCCTGCCCAGCAGTGATGCGATCACATTCGAAGCCATTCTATCACATTTCAACAATAAAGTCAATCAGTATCTGTTAAATTGGCGTTAGAAACCCCGCCATCGGATCTCGACTATGGCCGCGGCGACTGTCCTGAACCATCAGCGTTCACCACATAGTCGTTGTACAGGTTGCCATCACGGTCGGTCCGGAAGTAGATCTGCGACCCTTCGGGCGACCACGAGGGCTCCAAGTCTCTCCCAGGGTGGTTCGTCAGATTGGTCTGAGCCGAGCCATCGGCGTTCATCACATAGATCTCCCAGTTTCCGTCGCGGAGGGACTGAAACGCGATCTGTGCGCCATCGGGTGACCAGACAGGCCAGGTATCTCCCGATGGCGCGTCGGTCAGTCGTGTCACCTCGCTCCCATCGACGTTCATCACGTAGATGTGCGAGGGACCGCCGCCCCGGGTGGAGGCAAAGGCGATCTTGCGCCCATCGGGTGATAGGTCGGGATACCCATCCTCGGCTGGGTGATTCGTCACGTTGACCACTGTGCCATCCGAGTATTCGACGAATATCTCGGTCGCCCCAACCGGCTCTCGGGAAGCGTAAACGCGGACGATCGCGGGGCCTGGAAGCAATGTGGGAACAGGAGTAGGGACAGGCGTAGGCTCAGCAGTATGCATTGGCGGAGCCGTGGACATGGCGCCGGGCCCGGCAGGCAACTGTGCCAGGGTCGGCGCTTCGGGCAGGTCGGTTGGCAGGACTGGCGTGTCGGACGGGGTCGCAGCGGATCCGGCGACATACGGAGTCACAGTAGGAGTCGCCGCAGGCAAGCCTCTCTCCAATCCACATGCCAGCACGAGCGCGGTCCAACCCGCCGCGAGCGCAACAACCCGCCCTCGCCAACCAACCCGCGAGCGATCGGTAACTTCCTTCACTTCGACATCCTCGGATAGCAGTGCTGCGAGATCACCTACGGGAGCTCAAGATCGCGCACGCGCCAGAACCAACTGCCGTCGTCAATCGCCACACGGACACCCGGGCAACCTTGCCCATCCACGCCGGACAGACGCTCCACTGTAGTCTGTTCCCCCACGTACGCATCCATACCGCTGGCCCAGTTGTCGTCTCCATCCACCTCGCGGTGACGGCCCAGAATGACGACGGAGCCCTCCTCAAGCGGGCCATAAACCGCATCGTCCTCGGTCATACCGCACACCTGCGGAAAGGACGATACTAGAGTCAGATCGCGCACGCGCCAGTACCATTCACCGTCATCGATGTCCACGAGGACGATGGGACATCCTGAAGGATCCACGCCGGCCAACTCGGTGATCGAGGCCGTCTTACCCACGTACGCATCCATACCGCCGGCCCAGTTATCGTCCCCGTCCACCGGCCGGTGGCGGCCCAGAATGACGACGGAGCCAGGTCCAATCGGACCATAGTCGGCCATCGCGTCGCTCATGCCACACGCCTGCGGGAAGGGACTCGGTGGCGGTGTGGGGGTTGGCGTCAGTGTAGCTGTAGGGATCGGTGTAGGCGTGTCTGTCGGCGTAGGTGTCGGTGTAGGCGTGGGAGTTGGCGTGTCCGTCGGGGTGGGCGTCAATGTCGCAGTCGGGGTTGGGGTCGCGAATAGCCCGGCAACCTCGACGACGCCCGTCGCCACCAAAGCCCCCGCAACGAGCACGATGATGAGGACGATTCCCACGAGGGCACCACCCGCGATCAGCGCCCAGACACAGCCAGAGATACCGCGCCTGGGAGCAGGCGATGGCGGTGGCGGGGCATAAACCGGTGGGGATGGTGGTCGCCACGCCTGCCGGGGCGGCAGCGGCGAAGCGGGTGGCGCAGGCTTAGCGGGCAATAGCTGCGCCCTACACTCTCGACAGAAACGTGCATCGGGCCTGTTCTCGGCTCCACATTCCGGGCAATACATATTGCACCTCCTCGTCGGATGTAAGCCTCCTCGCACACCCCAAGTATAGAGGAAGAAAGAGACGAACGCAACTGTTTATTGACAGAGCATCGGGTGTAAGTTATACTGAGCGACAACCGAAATGGCCTCAACAGAACAGATACGCAACAAAGCCCTCGCCTTGGGGTTCGATCTGGCTGGTGTCGTCCCTGCCTTTCCCGTCCCACACCTCGACCGCTACCACGACTGGCTCACCCAGGGCTACCACGGCGAGATGGGCTACATGGCGCGGCCGGACAGGGTCGCGCGGCGGGAGAATCCGGCGGCGATGCTGCCAGGAATACGCTCTGTCGTGTGCGTGGGGCTGAACTACTATCCTGGTCCTCTGCCCGACGAACTCAGCGACGATCCCTCCCATGGCTTGATCTCCAGCTACGCATGGGGAATGGATTACCACGATCTGATGCTACCCCGTCTAGAGGAGTTGGCGGCTTTCATCGGTGCCGAGACAGGGACGCAGGTCAGCCATCGCGCATACGTGGATACCGGCCCCGTGCTGGAACGCGCCTACGCAGCCGCAGCCGGCCTGGGCTTTATCGGCAAGAACACTTGCTTGATCCATCCCGAAATGGGGACGTGGCTTTTTCTGGGCGAAATCCTGGTTGACGTTGAACTGGAACCTACGCCGAGCAAGACGGAGGTGAACTGCGGCACGTGCAGCCGTTGCCTCGACGCCTGCCCGACGGGTGCCTTGGTCGCGCCTTACATGCTAGACGCCCGGCGTTGCATCTCGTACCTGACCATCGAGCTGAAAGGACCGATCCCAACCGAGCTACGGCCACTGATGGGCAACTGGATCTATGGATGCGACGTGTGCCAGTGGGTCTGCCCG
>DAOUDX010000423.1:0-4188 GCA_034430835.1 Anaerolineae bacterium | reverse complement strand
AGCTCGTAGGAGAAAGGGACGCACCCCCGAAAATGCAAGAGGAGATCGAGCAGCGCGCGACTGTCCTTCCCACCGGAGACGGCTACTGCCACACGATCGCCCTCGGCCAGCAGGCCGAACTCCTTGCACGCCCGGGCGATGGGTTTCAGGAGGAAGGACGCGACGCGGTCGGGATCACTCATCGCGCATTTTTCATTGGCTCATTGTTCATTGAGCTCCCGCCCCTCGTACTGCCGCCTATAGTACTCCTGGTAGTGCTCCCCGGTCTTGATAGGCCGCCACCACCACTCGTTCTCAACGTACCAGCGAACCGTCTTTCTGATGGCTTCCTCACACGTGTGGGCCGGCTCCCACCCCAGGGCCCGGATCTTGCTCACGCTGAGGGAATAGCGGCGGTCGTGGCCGGGTCGGTCACGCACCGGCTGAATGAGACTCTCTGGCTTGCCCAGCTCGTCCAGGATAATGCGGGTCATATTGACGTTGCGCATCTCGGTGCCGGTGCCGACGTTGTAGATGGAGCCGATCCCGCCCTCGTGCAGCACGAGGTCGATAGCCTCACAGTGATCGAGCACATAGTGATAGTCGCGCACCTGCAAGCCATCGCCATAGAGAGGCAGAGGAATGTCATCAATGGCATTGGTGACAAAGAGCGGCACGACTTTCTCGGGATACTGATAGGGACCGATGTTATTCGCGCCTCGGGTGATGGTGACCGGCAATCCATAGGTGACGCGGTAGGCGTTGACCATCAGGTCGCCGCTGGCCTTGCTGGCGGCGTAGGGACTGCGCGGTGCGACAGGGTCAGTCTCCTTCGACGAACCCTCCGGCACATGACCATAGACCTCATCGGTGCTGATCTGATGGTATCGTTCCAGCTCGAACTCGCGGGCCGCCTCCAGCAGCACGTAGGTGCCGTAGACATCGGTCTTGATGAAGGCGTCGGGGTCCATAATGGAGCGATCGACGTGGGTATTGTGGACAACGATGTTGCCGATGCCGGCCGCATAGTTGTGCCCCCCGTCCACCGTCAAATCGTAGACATACCCTTCGTAAGGGAAACGTTCCATCCGGCAGTCCGCTCTGGTATCGTAGCTGGACACAATGCGGAATGCATAGGCGCGGGACCAGTTTTCGGTGTCTTCTTCCCGTACGGAAAGAGAATAGTCCAGGCCGAGTAAGTTAAGCAAGAGTGACAGCTCGGCGGCAAGACAGGGAGACGTAGTCGTAAAACGTCGAGACTCTACGGATTTGTACGTCTCAATGCTTCCATCGCCCTTCAAGTAGGCATCCAAAAACACTTGCTTATACTCATCATGGAGCATATAGACAAACGAGGGTAGGCGCTTCTCACCCGAGTACTGCCCGCACAACTGGGTGACGAGTTGATAAATCAAACGGCTGCTAAAAACCAGTTGGTGAGCATTGGGACTTTCCCTTCGAGTAATGACTCCGCTGGCATTTGAGAATGTCTCAACATCTTGTTGCCAGCTTTCCAGCAGAGACAGATCTTGATTGGCGAGACAAACTAGCCACGCGCCGTTGGCCTTATTGAAGGTGGCGTTCCCCTCGGCGATGTACGCGGCCAGGAAGCGCAACAATGCTTTGAGTGATTCACCCTTGTACTCTCGTAGGACCCATACTTGCTTGGGCGCGGGGTATTTCTTGACTCCATGATAGATTTTGCCTTCTTCTTCGCGTGGATGGCAGCCTCGCAGCTTCAGGACGAAGTGATCCTTGAACCGGCTGCGATCTAGGTTGATTTTGCGGATGCTAAGCAGTTCTGGATTCGACGCGGCGGGAACCAATTGAGCGTCGACGTCATAGACCGAATGGTTGGGTGTAACAGTCACCTGCCCCCATTTCTGTGTCAGTGTAACCATCTCGCCCTGATATCGGTGGCGAGTGATGTGAGTTACTTGTGACCAAATTCCCATCCCATAGCGGAAAGAAAGAGCGCGCAATACGCCCTTCACGGGCACTATTTCGGCACCATTCTGATCTGTCTGGACGCCCGACTCCTGAGCATAACGTTCGAACAACTCCTCAATGGTCTCTAGGCGAATAGAATGTCCAAGGTGTACTGGGATATAGGTATTGGAGCTCACGCTCTCGGCCGCAAAGTTGACAATGGTGTCCACGTGATGACTCCGGACCGTCTCGCGCACCGTGGCCGCGTCGCAGATGTCGCCCTTCACGAAGGCGTAGCGGTCGGCGAACCGCTCGGCCACGTCCTTGAGGCTGTCCAGGTTCCCGGCGTAGGTGAGCTTGTCGTATACGACAACGCGGTAGTCGGGGTACTTTTCCAGCACAAAGCGGATGAAATTGGAGCCGATAAAGCCCGCCCCACCGGTGATCATCAAGTTACGCACAATGGCCCTCCCGTAGTGTGGATTTGGCGTCCGCGCTATTCTACCACAGCCGACGGTTAGTGCAATTCCCAAGAGCGCCCCTTGACTTGCACAGCGAAAATGCTATGATCGCGCCACCGACACTTCAAGGGGAAGGGAAATTCATGTATATCGGTCCCCGGCGAAAAAAGCGCCAAACGTCTGCAATACGCGTGGTGATCCTTCTGGCGCTGATCGGCGGCGCTATCTACGTCCACACGCTGATCAGACGGAACCTGATTCAGAGCCCCTTCGTTCCCACTCCACTCCCGACGCATGCGCCGAGTTGGTACGCCGATGAGGCGGATAGACTGTATTGGGAAGGTAATTTGGAGGAGGCAATCTCCACCTACGAACAGGCTATCGCCCTCGATCCCGACGATGTGCTTTTCTACATCCCACTAGTGCGACTGCTGGCTTTGGAACATCGGGAGATCGAAGCGGTACGGCTTGGTCAGAAAGCCGTCGAGATGGCGCCCGAGAACGCACAAGCGTGGGCTGTCTTGGGAATGGCCTACGACTGGAACGACGACGTGTCGGAGGCCATCGATGCTTGTAAAAAGGCCATCGACCTCGACCCAACCTACGCCGAGGCATATGCCTACCTGGCTGAAGTGTACACCGATGCCGTGCGTTGGGTGGAAGCAAGGGGGGCGGCAGAGACCGCTTTGAAGTTGAAAAGCAACAGTGTGGACGTTCAGCGCAACTATGGCTATGTGCTGGAGAACCAGGGGGATTACGCTGGGGCAGCAGAAGCATACGAACGGGCTCTGGAGATACACCCCTATTTGGCCTACATACGCATCGCAGCGGGACGGGTCTATCGAGATGGGCTGTGGGACTATACGGCAGCGGAGGAGCATTTCAAGAAAGCCATCGAGATTGATCCAGACAATGCGGAGGCCTACGACCAACTGGGATGGACGTATTACAACATGCAGGAATACGAGCAGGCCGAGACGTATCTAGAGAAAGCCACCGAGGCAGACCCCGAATTCGGGCGGGCGTTTGGTCACCTGGCGATCAACTACTGGGCCCGCCGCAACTGGGAGGACGCGATTCTGCCCTTCCAGCGCGCCATTAGCCTAGAATGCATCGCGTCGCGTCGGCAAGCCGAGGCCTTTTACATCACCGTAGAGAATAGAGACAGCGAATTCCCCGGGCCGTCGCCGGACGTGGTGGTGCGCGGCGATTTCGTCTCCGTGTCAGAGGACAGCAAAGATAGGCTGCAGGCTACGCTGAAGCCGCAGGATACGGCCGGCGAGGAGTGGGCTGACGTTCAGGGCACAGTGATGCTCGACGCACAGACTGGAAAGTACATGGTGGAACTGAGTGGATTGCCAATGCCAGAGAGTGGTAAGATGTACGTAGGCTGGTTTGAGGGCATCAACACACTCTCTGGCATTCCGCTGGGCACCGGGCGACTCCCCGTCAAGAGCGATGGAAGCGTGCAGGTAGAGACCGAGACTGGCTGGGTCGAGGGTCCAAGGATCGAGTATTTCTACACACTGGGGCTGGCCTACTACTACAAGGCTGAGTGCGAGAAATCGTACCCCCTGTTCGCCGCGGCGTTGCAGATCGACCCCAACGACTACAGCGCCCAGGAGGGCATCCGGCTATGCCAGGAGGCAGAGGCGGAGAACGGAGGAGGGTAGACACGGTTTCGGCTTGTGTCTGTTCAAAATTTGGGAACGTGTTCTGTATTCCCCACTGGGGCTGCAAAAAGACATACTTTTGGTGCAACTCGCCCCACTTCGATGCTATGTATGGCGCTATTTAGGGCTGACGCCCCACCAACAAC
>DAOUDX010000422.1:0-22926 GCA_034430835.1 Anaerolineae bacterium | reverse complement strand
CTTCTCCCTGGCGGGCGAAGGCCCACGTGTGGCCGCTTGCGTCCTCGCGCAGCGTGTACTCGTCGAAGGCGGCGCAGGGAAAGTAGGCGTGCGTGAAGCCCATCCAATCGTCCTCCGGCAGCTCGTGGACTGCGATGAGCACGTCTTTCCACTGGGCGACGCGCGGCAGGACGACGTTCCCGTGCCAGAAGCCGGGCCGGTGAGAGCCCTCCTCACTACAGCAGGAGGGGTGCGTGACAAAGACGACGGCGTCGGGCCCCATGGTCGCCTGCCAGATGTGTTGCTGGGAGCCTCTCTCGCCGGGGCGATAGTCCTGCGCCGAACAGAGCATATAGTCCGGTGTCTTATAGGTGACCTTGTTCACCTCCCAGGAACCGGTGGTGCGGTCGAGCGCTTCCTCAAACGTGCCAGCGTGACGCTCCCGATTCCACATCTCCTCGGGAAGATCGACGGCGATGGCCTCGATGAGCGACGGGAGTTGGTACTGCTCCTGGCAGGCCAGGCTGAGCGTGCCCCTGACGTGCGAGTTGAAAGCGCCCATGCCCCACATCAACCGGCCGATGCCGGCGGTGGCCTCCAATCGCCCGCCTTTGATGTGAGGGGAATAGGCGCGGCCGTGAGTAGAGCCGAAGACGCCCTTGTACGAATTGAGCGCCATGGTGAAGAACAACTTGTCCATGACGACCGCGGCCAGCTCGTACACCTGGGGGGTCTCGGCCAAGTCGAGTAGGTGCGAAAGGGTCAGCAGATCCTCTTCGAAGTAGCAGTCAGAATCCCACTCCTGGAATCCACTGACTCCCCGCTTGTGCAGCCAGGCGATGGCCAAGCGCTCCCCTTTCTCCCGGTGCCATTGGCCGGTCTGTCCGGCATTGGTGAACGTGCGGTCTGGGTAGAGCTGTCCGGCCAGGATCTCGCACGCGTGAAACAGGATCTGGTGGTTCTCCGACCAGTACCACATGATGTCCTCTCCCGGTTCGTCTGCCCAGTACTTGAAGTTGAGGACGCACGCCTCCAGCGGCTCTCGAAGATCCTCCGGGAATTCTGGATTGTCTCCGTAACGTTGGAGCATGCCCAGCAGCCCGACCATGTCGAGAGCGGTGCAATCTCTGCGTTGGTTGATGCCTTCGACGGCCTCCATCAGAATATCGGCTTTGACGTCTTTCCAGCGGCCGATCGCCATCTTGGCGATCTCGGAATAGATGCCGGCCTCTCGCCGGGCCGCGTCGGCCAGCGCCTCAGTGCGGCGCTCTGCGTAGGTGCCGTAGGGCTCCTGAGAAGTGCGATTCTTGACTGTCCACAGGCCAATGCGGCGCGTAATGCGCATATTGTCTTCATAATACTCCTTAGGTTGTGGCATCAAGAGCGCATGGTAGTAACCTTCTCGAAGCTCGTAGGGAGTGCCGATGTTAAGATAGTCGCCGGCCGCCCCCATTCCCTGTGACGCTGAACAGATCTGGCCCTGCGGCGTCTGGAGGCGGATCAGCAGGTCGGCCGATGCGGTCATATTCTCTGGCCAGTGTATTCTGATCGTTTCATCGTACGCGTAGACATCTCGCTCCAGGTACGCAGCCTCGAACACGTTTCCGAGGGTCTGGCGGCGAGCGACGGCCTCGATCGGGACGGGTATAAACACATTGGCTTTCTCCGTATCGTCAGCGAGGCCGACAACCTGCAGCGCCATTGCGTAGGGGCAGTCGCGGGTGGACACCTCCTCAAAGCGCACCAGGACCTCGTTGTGTCCCTCCTGAAGAGCGGCTTGGAAAGGAACGCTATGGGGAGCCTGGTGGTGAAAGTGGGCCTGGCGATGGACATGCTCGCCATTCAGCCACACGTCGGCAGGGCCGTTGCTCGTCAGGACAAATGTCACTTCCTGGGAAGCAGGGCTAGCCAGGCGGGTGTATGCCCAGGCCTGCAGATAGTGGCAGGTGGGGTAGAAAGCCGAGAGATCCACAAAATGATCGTCCTGGCAGCGATAGTAGGTCCACTTCAGTTCTGTATCACCCACTGCGAACTTGGCCCAGTCGACGGGCGGCTCGGCGATGCCTGTGGTCTCTTCGTGATAATAGTCGGCGATTTTGAGCTTAAAGTCTTCCCCCGCGAAGCGATCCAAATCGGTGATGGGCACAGCTTGCGGGCCAGCCACGATCCAGTTGTGGATGTAGCCGTTTTGAAGGTTATAGGCAGCATAGTAGGCGGACATGTAAGTTGTCTCCTAAATGGTTTGTCCCATGGTCATCGGGGGAGAAGGAGAGCGAGCAACGGGGCTTGTCGGTGTGAATGCCTGGCAAGGTGCATTCTTTTCCCAGAACGCCTCGATATCCAACTCTTGGGTTATGTCCATGAATTCCTGTTTGATGATGCCGATGTTGGCCACAACTTTTCCTTTGGCTACTGTGATATGCAGGAAACGTAGACGTCGTTGACGCGGTATCGGACTTTTTTCCAAGGATCTCAGCTTTTACTGTGATGGGCAACGACACTTTGAACATATCGCAGAACCCTCTCCGCGCGTCATTCCGAGCGTAGCGAGTAATCTCAGCCGTGCCTGGGAGACTCTTCGCTCTGCTCAGAGTGACGACGTGTGAACTGCTCTTGTTCAAGATGCTGCTGACCATTACAGATCTCAGCTTTTACCCGGGTATCCCTACTTCTCGTGACAGCAGTTGGGGTTCAGCCTTGCAGGATTATACCATAGACCTGCGTGACCTCAAACTGTCGCGGCTCCTCATCGGGGACATCGTTTCCCGAAAGTACTTGTCACCTTGGATGGTCTGTTGTGACGCCTTGTTTGGAGAAATGATTGGGGGGAGCGGCAGTGCATTCGCTGCTCCACATCTTCCCGAAAAGAACCTCATTGCCCCTGACCTGAGCTTGCTGAAGTCGCGCGTCCGGTGTATAGTATGCTCGTGGCGCGGCATTGACTCGACGGATCAAGGTACCCCGTCAGCATGCTGTGAGAGCTGGATACTCAGGTGATCCCCAAGAACTGGACATATCCGACAGTTGAGGTAAAATCCGTCTGGGGCGGGAAACGCAATGTTAAGACGACTGTTTCTTCCTGGAAGCTCTGCTGGCGCTCGGCGGGAGGGCGTCGGGTTTTTGGGTCTCTAGGAAGTGATTGAATGGTGAGCGAGGAGCCTTTGCTTGGCTGCTCGAACGTGGCTGAGTTGAACGTCACTGACGTGGCACTTGACTGGAGGTAGGGAATGGAGTTTTTTGCATCTCTGAAGACAGAACGAGGGTTGAACGCTCTTCCATACAACCCGTGCAGTCTTCTGGGCTTCGATCTGCTGATGCTGCACGAAGGCGAGCGGTTCGACTCCCAGACGGGCGAGCGTGAGGTGCTGGCCGTGATTCTGGGCGGCAAGGCGACCTTCGATGTGGCTGGCGAGCAGTTCGAGAAGGTCGGCAGGCGGTCTAACGTCTTTGCCGGCAAGCCGCACGCGGTCTACTTGCCCGCGGGCGCCGATTACACGATTGCCGCAGATGGGCCTGTCCAGATCGGCCTGACCAGTGCGCCGAGCGATCTGGAGGCGGAGCCTTACGTCATCGCTCCGGCGCAGGTGACCAGCAGCGTGGCGGGCGCGGCGAATTTCAAGCGTTACCTTCATCAGATTCTGACCATGGCCGGGCAGCCCGACCTGCCCGCGCGGCGGCTCATCGTGGGAGAGACCTTTACCCCTAGCGGCAACTGGTCCACCTATCCGCCGCATCGGCACGAGGTAGACGATCTGCCCCGCGAGGCTTTTATGGAGGAGATGTACTTTTTCAAGGTCAGCCCACCGGAGGGCTTTGGCATCTGTCGGTATTACAACAACCAGGGGGTCGAGGAGAACTTTACAGTGCGCGACAATACCATCATGATGGCGCCTACCGGCTACCACTCGGTCGTCAGCGCGCCGGGGTATACGACTTACTACCTGTGGTTCCTGGCAGGTGAGCATCGCGTTCAGGCAGCGGCAGATGATGCAGACCTGGGCTGGGTGGGCAAGACTGTCCCGATGCTGCGGGAGCTGGGACACTGATGGACATACTGGATTCGTTTCGGCTGGACGGGAAAGCGGCCCTGGTCACCGGCGCGGGCCGGGGTCTGGGCCAAGCCATGGCCGCCGGGCTGGCCGAGGCCGGCGCGAACGTCGCCGGCCTGGACGTAATCTCCCTTGACGAGACCCGGTCTCTGGTAGAGGGGCTGGGCAGGCGCTTTCTCCCGGTGACGTGCAACCTACGTGAGACAAGCGTGGACGAGCTGAACGAGATGGTGCGGGGAGTGGCCCGCGATATGGGTGGGCTGGACATCCTGGTCAACAATGCAGGTATCATTCGCCGAGCGCCCGCGCTGGAATTCGGCGAGGAATACTGGGACGAGGTGATCCAGATCAACCTCAAGGCGCTCTTCTTCCTCTCCCAGGCTGCAGGGCGGGTGATGGCGGAACAGGGGGGCGGTAAGATTATCAACATCGCCTCGGTGCTCTCGTTCCAAGGTGGGATACTGGTGCCCTCGTATACCGCCGCCAAGAGCGGCGTGGCCGGGCTCACCCGGGCCCTGGCCAACGAGTTGGCTGCTAAGGGGATCAACGTCAACGCCATCGCGCCGGGTTATATGGCTACCGAAAATACGGCTCCCTTGCGCGCTGATCCGCAGCGGAATCAGTCCATCCTGACCCGCATCCCGGCCGGGCGGTGGGGGGATCCGACGGATCTGAAGGGCGTGGTCGTGTTCCTGGCCTCGGCAGCCTCGGACTATATGCAGGGCGCCATCGTGCCGGTGGACGGCGGGTGGCTGACCCGGTAGAGAGGTGGGGCGATCCTCTCCCTTTGCGGTGGTGTCTCACCGGGAGCATTGATGCTTTGGTGGCTGCGGCCCGCGAGTGGTCGCCGAAAGAACCGGAGGTGAAACTTTGGCTTATTCAGAATGGCAACTCGATCCCGATCGTTTTTTCGATCCTGATCCAACACAGCGGCGCGTCGCACGGGAGCTGTACACTTCGGTAGTCAACCTGCCGTTGGTGTGCCCGCACGGGCACATCGATCTTGATCTTTTCGCCGACGAGGACGCTGTCTTCGGCACGCCGGCCGACCTGCTCATTATTCCCGATCACTACGTCTTTCGCTTGCTCTACTCGCAGGGGGTCTCGCTGGAGTCGTTGGGGGTGCCGCGCGTGGACGGCGATCCTGTGGAGCAGGATCATCGTCGGATTTGGCAGACCTTTGCTGAGCACTTTCATTTCTTCCGCGGCACGCCCACCGGTGTGTGGCTGGCCCACGAACTAGTCGAGGTGTTCGGCGTCGAGCAAAAGCTGACCGGCGAGACGGCCCAGGCGATCTACGACCAGATCGTGGAAAAGCTGGCCACGCCCGAGTTCCGTCCGCGGGCGCTGTTCGAACGGTTCAACATCGAGGTGCTGTGCACGACCGATGCCGCCACCGACAGGCTGGAGCGCCACAAGCGGATTCGCGCGTCCGGGTGGGGGGGCGACGTGCGGCCCACTTTCCGGCCCGATGCGGTGACTAACCTGCTGACGACTGGGTGGCGAGAGAACATCGACGCGCTGAGTGAGATCAGTGGTATTGATGTGACGTCTTACGCGGCTTTTATTCGGGCATTGGAGGAGCGACGGGCCTTTTTCAAAGAGCAGGGGGCCAAAGCTACTGACCATGAGGCAGTGTCAGTCTACACGGCTGAGTTATCTGAGACGGAGGCCGGCGCCATCTTCAAGCGGGCGTTACGGGGAAAGGCCACTGCCGAGGATGCGCGTCGTTTCACCGCTCACATGGTGATGGAATTTGCGCGGATGAGCATCGAGGACGGCCTGGTGATGCAGTTCCACGTGGGCTCCGTTCGCGACTACAATCAAGCTGTCTTTGATCGTTTTGGTTTCGAGGCGGGATGTGACATCCCGGAGCGGAGCGAGTTCACCCACAACCTGCGCCCGTTGCTCAACAAGTACGGCAATGATCCACGCCTGACGTTCATCGTCTTTACGCTGGACGAGTCGACCTACGCGCGCGAGCTGGCACCGTTGGCTGGGCACTATCCGGCGGTAAAGCTCGGCCCGCCCTGGTGGTTCCACGACAGCCTGAATGGGATGCGGCGCTATTTTGACCGGGTGATGGAGACGGCGGGGCTTTACAACACGGCGGGCTTTAACGACGACACGCGTGCCTTCCCCTCTATCCCCGCCCGTCACGACGTGTGGCGGCGCGCCAGCGCGGACTGGGTTGCCGGATTGGTCGTGCGCGGCATTGTGGACATGGACGACGCGCGGGAGATGATGCTGGATTTGGTGTACCGATTGGCGAAGCGGGCGTACAAGTTTGATGGATGATGAACCTCAAGCAAGGGAGGGGGCTGGTGCTTAAACCGAACTCGCGGACCGATGTTCTCTGCCAACGAACGATCTCACGGCGGGATTTCCTGAGCCTGGCCGCAGCCACAGCGACAGGCCTGCTGGCCGGATGTTGCCCTGCCGTGCCGCCGCCGCCCACACAGACCGGTGCGCTGGCTCCTGCTCCAACTGATACCCCGACCCCGACCGATACCCCCGAATCTGTCCCGATCGAGGTCGAGGGACCGACCGCTGCGCCGGTGATCGTCACCGAGATCCGCCGTCCGTGTTCGCCCAACTGCTGGCCGATGATGGCGGCGATCCTGCAGTCGCCACATGCTGGATGGCCTCTACCCTGACGAGCGGGGCCGAATTGGGCCTGGTTACTGCCGACCCGGAGGCTATGGACTTGGTGGAGGTCAATCTAGGATAGGTCGCCAGGCAATGTGGTTCTTCAGCGTGTTTGGACGAGCAGAATCATGGACCAACAAGGGCCGTATTCAGAGTCGAGGGTCGAGATAGGTGGGGCAACCGTTTCCCTGACAAAGGTCGCCAGTGGTGAGAAGTGCTTGAGGGTCTTGGGAGACGCGACGGGCTTTGCCGGGGAGCGGCAAGGAGACACGTTGTTCTGCCTGCTCTCCCCGGGGAACGCCGCCGCGTTACGGAACCATCTGCCTTGGCTGCGGCCCCAGCCGCTGGGGTTGCGGACGTCGGTGGGGTTCGGTGACCGGCTAGGGCTGGCGACGCCGGGGCACGTGCAAGCGATGCGGCAGTTCGATGCCATCGCGCCTGTCTTCGCGCAGCAATCGGTGCGCGAAAACGCGCGCACCGGCCGCACGCCGCAGCAGGTGATGGACGACGCAACCTGGGGCGTGTTCCAGGCTGGCTGGCGCGCGCCCTGGGGCGCTGATGCCGATCACCTCAAGACATTAGATGACGCCGATGCCTTCGTCGCAGCCGGATTCACGCTGTACACGATCGATCCCGGCGACCACGTTGATGGCGAGGCCCACACCGACTCACCGGCTGAGGTGGAAGCCAAGGTACAGGCGCTGCCCTGGGATGCGCTAGAGGACACGGTGCGGGATATGGAGCAGCGGTATCTGGGGCGCGTGTTCAATCTGGGAGATTTTCCGATGGCGCTGGAGCGGGAGTTGCTCTACCGCGCGGCAGCCAAGTACGGTAGCGCAATTGCCCACACGGCGGCGATGTATCGCCACTTGGTCGATCGGATGGGGGACACTGTGTTCGAGTTGGAGGTCTCGGTGGACGAGACGGCGACGCCCACCTTGCCGGAGGAGCACCTTTACGTTGCCGGTGAGCTCAAGCGGCTGGGAGTGAAGTGGGTAAGCCTGGCGCCCCGCTACGTTGGCAGTTTTGAGAAGGGCGTGGACTATGTCGGCGATCTGGCTGTATTTACAGCGCATCTGGCCAAGCACGCCGCTATTGCCCGTGCCCTGGGACCCGACAAGCTCAGCATCCACTCCGGCTCGGACAAGTTCGGCATTTATTCCATCATCGCCGAGCTGACTGGTGGCGGTTCGGCGAAGCTCACCGGAGCGTTGGTCCACCTCAAGACGGCGGGCACCAGCTACCTGGAAGCACTGCGAGCGGTGGCCCAGGTCGATCCGGCGTTCTTCCGCGAGATCCTGGCCCTGGCCTGCGGGCGCTACGAGACCGACCGGGCCACCTATCACGTCTCGGCGGGGTTGGACAGGGTGCCTGCGTTGGATACACTGAAGGATACCGATCTGCCTGACCTGCTCGACCAGTTCGACGCGCGGCAGGTGTTGCATGTGACTTTCGGATCGGTGCTCGATGTGTTCGGTGAGCGGTTGCTGGCGGTACTGAGGCAGCACGAAGGGGTTTATTATGCGCTATTGGAGGCGCACTTTCGGCGACACCTATCGCCCTTTGTGGGAGGTGGATAGAGATGGCTCAACAGATCACGAAAGCGATCGTCCCGGCTGCAGGGCTGGGCACACGGCTTCTGCCGGCCACCAAATCGCAGCCCAAGGAGATGTTGCCGGTGGGTCGCAAGCCGGCCATCCAGTACGTGGTGGAGGAGTTGCAGGCCGCAAGCCTGCAGCAGATTTTGATCATCACCGGCGAGCGCAAGCGCGTTATCGAGGATCACTTGGATGCCGATCCCGATCTCGTGCTGGCGCTGGAACAGGCCGGGAACGAAGCGGTGCTGGAGGATCTGGCCTACCTGGAGAGCAAATCGCGGTTCTTTTTCACCCGCCAGAGTCCGCCCAAGGGACTGGGACACGCGGTCTCGTTGGCCGCCGATTTCGTAGATAGCGATGACTTTGTCGTCGCCTTGGGTGATTCACTGATCGCCGCCGACGATCCCGCCGCTCCGCTGCGGGCGATGATGGCGGCGCAGGAGCGGCTGAAAGCCGCCGCGATCGTGGCGGTAGAGAGGGTGCCGCCAGAGGACACCTATCGCTACGGTATCGTCGATGTCGGGGGCGTTGAGCCTGCGCTCGGCGAGCCGGTGGCGGTGACCGACATTGTCGAGAAGCCGGCAGTGGAGGCCACGCCCTCCAAGTTGGCGGTGGCTGCTCGCTACGTCTTCAGCCCGGCCATCTTTGGAATGCTCAATCGCACACTGCCCGGCAAGGGGGGCGAGATTCAGTTGACCGACGCGATCAGGCTCTTGATCCAGCACGGTGATCCGGTTTACGCCTGGCTGCTTGCACCCGATCAGCGACGCTACGACGTGGGCAACTATGAGAGCTACTTCCGCGCTTTCATCGACTTTGCCCTGACGGATGAGCGGTACGGATATCTGGTCCGCAAGTACATCAAAGCCAAAGCGTATGAGCTATGAATCGCCATACAGAGTAGTCTGTTCGGCGCCGGGTCGGGCGGGTATCATCGGCAATCCCGCAGATATGTATGGCGGCGCGGTGCTTTCCTGTTCTGTGGGGCTGCGCGCGCGCGTGACTGTGATGCCCATTGAAGGCATCGTGCTGGAGACGAATGGGGAGGAGTGCTGCATCGTCAGTTGGGAGGATCTGCGTCCTCTGGGCGATCTCTTCGATCTGGCGCGTGCAATTCTGGACTATATGCACCTGCCCCCACTGAACTGTCGCATCTCCTATGAGAGCGACATTCCGATGAGCAGCGGTATGTCAGGCTCTACTGCACTGGTAGTGGCCATCTTGCAGGCGCTCCTGGCGTGGCAGGGCGAGTACCCCAACCGATACCAACTGGCCGAGCGGGCGCGCCACATCGAACTGAACTATCTCAAGATCGTGTGTGGATATCAGGATGCCTATATGTGCACCTTCGGCGGTTTGAACTATATGGATTTCGGCGGCAAGCAGTTCTACCGCAGCGCCGAAGCGGAGCTCTTCGCCACAGTCGAGCCGTTGAGCGACTACATCCCGCGACTGCCCTTCATCTTGGGCTTCACCGGTGTGCGGCGTTCCTCAGGTGAGGTGCACCGGCCGATCCGCGAGCGCTGGCTGGAGGGAGAGGTGGCGGTGGTGGATGGCTATCAGCGGATGACGGAGATCGCTCGACAGGGTAAGAAAGCGCTCCTCCTGCAAGACTGGCCCACGCTGGGCCGCCTGATGAACGAGAACCACGACATCCAGCGCGATCTGGGTGGCTCTGGCGAATCGAACGAGAAGCTGATCGCCGCGGCCCTGGACGCTGGTGCACCTGGGGCCAAGCTGGCTGGCGCGGGAAGCGGTGGCACCATCATCGCCCTGTGGCCGTGGGAGGATGTCGCGCCGCTGGAGAAGGCGTTATGCGCGGCGGGTGCCTGTGCGACCTACCGTCTCGATATCGCGTCAGGTGTGAGGATTGAGGAACGCGAACAGTCGGGAGATCGTCCAAAGAACTCTTGAATTCGAGATTCTAGTTCTAGCCACCTGACAGTTTGAATCACGAATAGCACGAATCAACAAATGACGCGAATTCTTTGGATTTCAACCAGAAAACATTCGTGGAATTCGTCTACACGTGTTATTCGTGATAAGATTATAACCCCTTTCAAGAGTATCAGGTAGCTAGATTCTGGTTTACAGATCAACTTGGAGGTAGCGCGAACAGTGAATCTACAGACTGTCAACCAATGGTATGACTTCTCCGGCCGAACGGTGACGATCACCGGCGGCGCGGGTATTCTAGGTGGAGAAATGGCCTGCGCCTTGGTCGGATGCGGAGCTAACGTCGTCATTCTAGATCGAGATCCGGCCTTGGCAGACCGCCTGATGGATCGCCTGGGCTGCGGACCTGGTTGTTCCATCGTGGTGTACGGCGATGTGCTGGAACCGGAGACGTTGGTCAAAGCCGAGGAGACGATCCGCGAGGAATTCGGTCCAGTGGACATTCTGATCAACGGTGCCGGTGGTAATAGTTCCCGTGCGACGACGAGTGCCGAGCTTTCGTTCTTTGACATTCCCAAAGAGGCATTCAGCTTTGTGTCCGACCTCAACCTGCTGGGCACGGTGTTGCCCTCACAGGTGTTCGGCCGGGGAATGGCGGAGCGAGGAGAGGGAGTGATTCTGAACATTTCCTCGATGAATGCCTTCCGCCCGCTGACGTGCGTTCCAGCCTACTCGGCGGCCAAGGCAGCGGTGAGCAACTTTACCCAGTGGCTGGCCGTGCACATGGCGCAGGAGTACGCGCCGGGCATTCGTGTCAACGCCATCGCCCCTGGTTTCTTCTTGACCGAGCAGAATCGTTTCCTGCTGACCGACGAGGTGAGCGGCGAGTTGACGCCGCGCGGCCGCACCATCATTGACCATACGCCGGTGGGGCGATTCGGCGACCCCGATGACTTGCTTGGCACAGTGCTGTGGCTGCTTTCGCCGGCAGCGTCCTTCGTCACTGGCATCGTCGTACCTGTGGATGGCGGCTTTAGCGCCTTCAGCGGGGTCTGATTGCTACATAACTTGGAGGTGATCTGTGACAGATTATCCAGAAGCGGCTCGCCCGCTGGCGGAGCTGGAGCCAAAACACGAGTTCTTCATCGGCATCGATTCCGATGGCTGCGCCTTCGATACGATGGAGATCAAGCACAAGGAGTGCTTTTGCCCCAACACCATCAAACACTGGGGCTTGCAGCCGGTGTCCAAATACGCCCGCGAGGCAGCCGAGTTCGTCAATCTGTATTCGAAATGGCGCGGCATCAACCGCTGGCCGGCACTGGTGATGGTTTTTGATTTGCTGCGCGAGCGGGCAGAGGTGCAGGCGCGCGGCGTCGAGCCGCCGCAGGCGCCGCGCATCCGTGCGTTCATCGCCGACGACGGGTTCCCCAAGAGCAATGACGGCCTGAAGGCGTACATGGCCGAGCACCCCGATCCGGAACTGGATCGGGCTTGGGCCTGGACGACTGGCGTCAACGCCACAGTGGCCGACATGGTACACGGCGTGCCACCCTTCCCCTACGTGCGCGAAAGTCTGTCCTCCCTGGCAGACAAGGCGGACATGATCGTCGTCTCGGCCACGCCGGTGGAGGCGCTGACGCGAGAGTGGGAGGAGCACGACATCGCCCAGTACGTACGCGTCATCGCCGGGCAGGAGCAGGGTAAGAAGGCGCTGCACCTGGAGTTGGCAGCCAAGGGCAAGTACGCGCCGGATCGCACCCTGATGATCGGCGATGCGCCGGGCGACATGAAGGCCGCGCGGGCCAACGACGCACTCTTTTACCCCATCAACCCTGGGCATGAGGAAGCGTCGTGGCAGCGGTTCTACGAGGAAGCGGCGCACAAGTTCCTGGCAGGCGAGTATGCGGGAGCGTATGAAGAGATGTTGATTGCAGAGTTCGAGGCGATACTGCCCGAAGCCCCGCCTTGGAAGAAGTAGAGACTGGAGACTGGAGATTGATTGGCAAGGGATACACCGATAGGGCGCTGACCGGAGCCGAGGTACGCGATATCGTGACCCAGGCGTTTGCCGAGCACGACGTGAGCGGCAGACGAGTGCTCTTCATCACGCCCGACGCCACCCGCTCTGCGCCGATGCCGATGATGTTCCGCGTTTTTCACGAGGTTGTTGGCAAGGAGGTTGCTGCGCTAGATTACCTGGTCGCGCTAGGGACGCATCAGCCGATGGAGGGGGCGCAACTCAACCGTCTCTTTGGCTTGACGCCCGAGGAGCGGGCAGGGAAGTACGCCAGGGTCGGCATCTACAACCACGAGTGGCAGAAGCCTGAGACGTTCAAGCACATCGGCACCATTCCCGCGTCGGAGATCGAGGACACCTCCGGTGGTCTGATGAGTGTGGACGTGCCGGTCACGATTAACAAGATGTTGTTCGACTACGACTGGGTGGTCATCTGCGGGCCTACCTTCCCACACGAGGTGGTGGGTTTCTCCGGCGGCAACAAGTACTTTTTTCCCGGCGTGGCCGGGCCGGAGGTGATCGACTTCACTCACTGGTTGGGCGCGCTGATTACCAGCCGGGAGGTGATCGGCACCAGGCACACGCCGGTGCGGGCGGTGATCGACCGGGCGGCGTCCTTTATCGACGTATCCAAGTTGTGTTTCAGCTTGGTGGTGAAAGGACATGGTGACTTAGTGGGCCTCTATGTCGGCGCGCCGGAGGAAGCCTACGTGGCGGCGGCAGATCTTTCGGCGAAACATCACGTCGTCTACGTCGAAAGGCCGTTCAAGCGTGTGCTCTCGGTGATGCCGGAGATGTACGACGACCTGTGGACGGCGGCCAAGGGCATGTACAAGATGGAGCCGGCCATCGCCGACGGCGGCGAGGTGGTCATCTACGCACCGCACATCGATGAGGTCAGCTACACGCACGGCAGGGTCATCGACGAGATCGGCTACCACGTGCGCGATTACTTCCTCAAGCAGTGGGATCGCTTCAAGGGGTATCCCTGGGGTGTGCTGGCCCATTCGACGCATCTGCGCGGCGTCGGCACGTACGAAAACGGCGTCGAACGCCCGCGGATCCGGGTGACGCTGGCCACCTCCATCCCGCGCGAGCGGTGCGAGCGCATCGGCCTGGGGTACCTCGACCCGGACACGGTCGATCTGGACGCGTGGCGCGGGCGGGAGGATGAGGGAATCGTGGTAGTGCCCAGAGCGGGGGAGATGCTGTATCGAGTAAGCGAATCGACGAATCAGCAAATGAGCGAATGAACGAATCAGCGAATGGACGGACCACTACGATCGCTGATTCGCTGACTCGCTGATTCAGCACACACAGATTCACAGGAGGTTTCCAGTGACAGAAGCAAAAGCGGATATCGGACTGATCGGGCTGGCCGTTATGGGCCAGAACTTGGTGCTGAATATGGACGACCACGGGTATACGGTGGCGGTGTTCAATCGCACCGTGTCGAAGGTGGACGGCTTTATCAGCGGCAGCGCCCGGGGAACGAAGGTTGTCGGCACGCACTCGATCGAGGAGTTGGTCGGCGCGCTCAAAAAGCCCCGCCGGGTGATGCTGATGGTCAAGGCGGGCCAGCCGGTGGATGACTTTATCGAGTTGCTGATCCCGCATCTGGAGCCGGGCGACATCATCATCGACGGCGGCAACTCCAACTACCAGGACACTATGCGCCGCACCGCGTACGTCGAGTCGAAGGGGTTGCTCTACATCGGCACCGGCGTCTCTGGTGGTGAGGAGGGGGCGCGCCATGGGCCATCGATCATGCCCGGCGGCTCACCGGAGGCGTGGCCGCACGTCAAGCCCATCTTCCAGGCGGTCGCGGCCAAGGTGGAGGGCGGCGTGCCCTGCTGCGATTGGGTGGGCGAGAACGGCGCGGGCCATTACGTCAAGATGACGCACAACGGCATCGAGTACGGCGACATGCAGTTGATCTGCGAGGCCTACTACCTGATGAAAGAGGCCCTGGGCATGAGCAACGAGGAGATGCACCAGGTCTTTGCCGAGTGGAACCAGGGTAAGCTTGATTCGTACCTGATCGAGATCACGCGCGACATCCTGGGCTTTAAGGACGAGAACGGCGAGTACGTCGTCGACGTCATCCTCGACACCGCCGGGCAAAAGGGCACCGGCAAGTGGACGGGCATCTCGGCGTTGGACATGGGCATCCCGCTGACGCTGGTCGTCGAGGCGGTTTTCGCCCGTTGTCTATCGGCGCTGAAGGAGGAACGGGTGGCGGCCTCCCAGGTGCTCGGCGGCCCGTCGGTCGCGTTCGAAGGCGACGAGCAGGCGTTCATCAGCGACATGGTCGCCGACATCCGCGACGCGCTGTACGCCTCCAAGATCATGTCCTACACGCAGGGGTACATGCTCATGCAGGCGGCGGCAGCGGAGTACAAGTGGAACCTCAACCTGGGCGGTATCGCGCTGATGTGGCGCGGCGGCTGCATCATCCGCTCCGTTTTCCTGGGCAAGATCAAGGAGGCGTTCGACAAGAATCCCAACCTAGCCAATCTGCTGCTCGATGACTACTTCCAGGCAGAGGTGGAGGCGGCGCAGGCGGGGTGGCGGCGCGTGATCGCCAGGGCGGTGGAGATGGGCGTGCCTGTCCCGGCGATGTCGAGCGCGCTGGCCTTTTATGATGGCTACCGGCGCGAGCGGCTGCCCGCCAACCTGCTTCAGGCACAGCGTGACTACTTTGGCGCGCACACGTATGAGCGCGTCGGCCGGCCGCGCGGTGAGTTCTTCCACACCGACTGGATTGGCTCCGGCGGCGACGTGACCTCGGGATCGTATCAGGCATAGGAGGCAAGACATGGCAAAACCCAGGAATGTGGTCGTCGCCCAGTCCGGTGGTCCGTCGCCGGTGATCAACAGCTCGCTGCGCGGGGTGGTCGAGGCCTGCATGGCGATGCCGGACGTGTTTGGCGCCGTCTACGCAGGCTACCACGGCGTCGAGGGAGTGCTCAAGGAGGAGTTGCTCGACCTCTCTGTGCAGGACCCGCAAGAGATCGCGCTGCTGCGCACGACGCCGGCGGCCGGGGCCGTCGGCACCTGTCGCTACAAGTTGAAGGCGCATCAGCAGGAGGACTTGGAGCGCATCGTGGAGGTGTTCAAGGCGCACGACGTGGGCTATTTCTTCTACAACGGCGGCAACGACTCGATGGACACGGCGCACAAGGTGGCGCAGTTGGCCCACGAGCGCGGGCTCGAGCTGGTGGCCGCTGGCGTGCCCAAGACCATCGACAACGATGTGGGTGGCGGCCTGGCGGCAGGAGGCGAGTTCAAGCTGATCGATCACACCCCTGGCTACGGCAGCGTGGCCCGCTACTGGGCCTACATCGTCCAGAATGCGGATCAGGAGAACGCCGGCTCCTGCCCCTCCGACCCGGTGCTGGTGTTGCAGGCCATGGGGCGCAAGATCGGCTTCATCCCTGCGGCGGCTCGCCTGGCCGATCCCGACCGCGAGATGCCGCTGCTGATCTGTATGCGCGAGTCGGGTCTCACGCTGGAGGAGCTGGCGGAGCGGGTCAACGATACGCTGCGCGAGCGTGGGCGGGCGCTGGTGGTCGTCAGCGAGGGGTTCGACGTGGGCGAGATCGGCGCGCGGAGGGATTCTTTCGGCCATACCGAGTTCGGCGCCAGCCAGATGACGGTGGCGCAGGCGGTCATCAATTACCTGAACCACGTCGGGTTGGCGGCGCACGGCTCGGCGCGGGCCAACGTGCCCGGCACCGACCAGCGCGGCACTGCGATCTATGCCTCGGCGGTGGACCTGGACGAGGCGTACCAGGTGGGACGTCAGGCGGCCTTCATCGCCGCGGAGCATGGCTCCGGCTTCATGGCTACCATCCTGCGCGAGCCCGGCCCTATCTACCGCGTGCGGTACGACAAGGTTCCATTGGAGTCGGTAGCCAACTCCGAGCGGGCGTTTCCGGCAGACTGGATTGCCGAGTCCCGCACCGACGTCACCGATGCCTTCTTGCGTTACGCCCGCCCGCTCATCGGCGACGACTGGCCCAGCGTGCCGCTGGTGAACGGCTTGCAGCGCTTTGCGCGCTTCGAGCCGATCTTTGCGGAGCAGAAGCTGGCGGCGTACATTCCCCAGGCATATCGCGGGTGACGTATTCAGAGGACTCTCTACCAAGTCATTCTGCGCCGGAGCCGCAGGTCTCTGCGCAGAATGACTTGGGGCGGGAGCGACGGGGGTGGCCTCGCAATGTGGAATACAAACCGGCCTGGAGATTGTCTTCAGGCCGGTTTCTTATCACCCGTACCGATCATAGGGCAGGGTTAGAAAGGCAGTCCTACCTTCAAACGGTCATAGGGGTCAGTTCGCGGACATCCACCTGCACCCGGGCCCGCACCGCCTCCTCAGCTTCCTCCAGTAGTTGTGCGGTGATCTCCTCAGAAATATAAGCCTCGCCACAGTTAGCACACACCTCGGCCGGCACGTTCCTAAAGACCAATACTGCCCGATCTCGCTCCAGAGTCACGGTCGTGTGACCGGCCTGGGTCTCGCCTTGTTTACAAATCACGCATTTCATCGCCGCCTCCTTTTCTCAAATCCTGTTTCCCACTTGGCCGGATCTGGCTCATACACGGTGATAACGATCGCTTCTTGCTGAACCGGATTGTCAGCAACCACCACATGGATAGGTCGGGTGCCGACCCATCCCAACACCAATCGGCTGGGATAGGGTTGATCCTTAGGATAAGTTTCGATCGTCTTTCCCGTCTTCAACGCCTGGCGAATGTCCTCTTTCGCAATTGCGCGTTCGAACATGCGTTGAATCGCATGCACTCGGAATACCAGGCGTTGTTTGTCGCTCAAGACTCGTTCCTCCGAAGGGAAAGCGACTGTATTCGCTTCGGCTCCATCTCACCACCGCAGAAACTGCAAGGTGTCATCCTTCCTCAGGCCTATCCTCTCTACTCAAGCTCTTCGATGAGGATGTGCTCATCCTCGCGCTCATGCTCGGCGTAGAGCGAGAGCTCGTAGTTCTCTGCCCCAACTGCTCGCGGATGTGTTCCAGGATGTCCATGCACTGTCAATTGTATATCACTCAGAACGGTTTGTCCAGTTTGGCTCACGCCAAATAAGCGACCGACACCCGGACGGAAAATCCATCCCGTACCGCCCGTTTGTCAAAACACAGCTTCCCCGGCTTTCATCACCAACGGCAGGTACACCCAGCTTGGCTGATCCAGGATCCGTCCCCGGATATCCGGGCCCCCACGGTCATCCTCCCACACCACCAGAACCGGGCCACTGCCGGCCGCCGCCGCGCAGTACTGATCTTTCGGCGCCACGACGACGGGAGAGTCGTGCCCGATGAGCTCGCCTGTCGCCGGTATCTACCTGGCGTGGACGTTCTGGTTGTGGTCGGCATAGTCGACGGTGACCCACACCACGGAATATTGGTCCCGCTCAGGGAGATAGATCGCCCTGGACTCTATCGCTGCATTGCCCGTGCTCGATACGCGGAAATTCTCGCGGCGGGCGCGCCGGTGCTCACCACACGCCGCGCGTAGATGTCGCTGTAGCCGCCGCCCATCGGGCTAAGGGGCTATTGCAGCAGCACGTCGCGCGTGTTGCTCCACATCACCAGGAACTCGCCTCGATCGGAGACGTTGCTGATCGGCGGATCGCGCATCTCGGTGGTTCCCTGCGCGATGGTGAAGGGGGCGCCGTCCAACGACCCGGTGGTGAGAACGCGCTGGGCCGTGATCGTGTACATCTCCGTCCACACGATCCGGAACTCGTGCGAGCCGGACACGTAAGTGAGTGCAGGATAGCCCTGCACATAGGTGGCTGTCGTCGCCGTGACGTTCTCGCCGACCTCCATTCCCGCTCCATCCAGGATTTGAGTGTAAAAGTAACAGGAACCTCCTCCGCCACCCTGGTCTTCACACCCGCGCCGGGTGAGCAGGAACAGATCGTGATCGGGCGCATAGACGAGACCTGGGCCGTGGGGGTCATCGCTCAAGGACGTGGTGATCGTGAATGGCGAGCCGATCAGCACACCGTCGCTCAGGACGCGCTGCCCGTTCAGGGTCCTGGAAACCTCGTCGCTCCAAACGACGAGGTACTCACCCTGGGTAGAATTGTAAGCAATTGCCAGTTGACGAGGGAGCGAGGTTGTGGATGTAGGTGGTGGGGGCTGTGCGAGTGTAAGGCCATCTTGAGCAAGTCCATCGCCACCCACGAGAGGGGTGATCGTGATACTATCGCCGACGAGGAGCCCATTCCCGTCTAGACGCTGGCCTCGGACGTCGTAGCCGCCCGCCTGCTGGCCCCTCCACACGACGAGATACTCATCCCGGTCGGGATTGTAGGCGACGGCCGGCACCCGGCTCGTGATCGCGCCGCCTGAGACAACAATCTCGGAACTCTGTACTTCAGCCGGCACGCTTATCGAGGGATTGTCTACTGCCAACGTGGCGTTCGCAGCACACACCCGGAGCAAGGTGCACGGCACCAACAGGGCCATGCCCGTGGCTGCGCCTGTGAGTAGAATCGCTCTTTTCACCCGTCACCCTTTTGGCTTGTCCGTCGGTCTAATGGAAGATACCACAAAACGGGGAGGCACGCAGGACGCAAGCCTGATACTTGCCCCACGGTTCCGTTGCGCCAGGCGTTCTCCTGATCAGGCAGCCTGGGAAGGGGGTGGTCGACCGGGAATCGGGGACAATTCGACCCCAGGGGGCGGCGGATGGTCTGCCACCCAGCCCTCGAACCACTCGCGGTCCCACTGGATCAGACCCACCAGGAAGCGGCGGCTCTCCCTGAAGAGTGTGTACAGCTCCTGGTTCTGTTTGTGCGTCTCGTGAATGGCCTGGTCCATATCGTCGTGGGTCAGCTCCCCGGCCTTCCAGCGCTGGAACTTGTCGTAGAGCGGGTCGAGAACCTGGCGCCAGCGGTAGTCGTAATAGTCGTCGATGAGGGCCTGTTCCCACTGCCACTCTGGCGTCATGCGTTTCTTGCGGCTCATCTGAATCCCTCCAGCATGCGCATCAACTTGCGCTTGCGGCCGTGGTGGGTACGGACCTCGCCCAGGTACGCCTGCCAGTCGGCCTCACAGCCCGCGGCCCGGTAGGCCGCACGCGCTCGCGTCAGCCAGCTCACTGCGTGGTGGTAGTACTTGGACTGTCCGGCTTCGATGATGCGCTCCGCCTGCCGGCGCGCGGCCTCGATGACCCATTCCGGGCGATGCCCCACGACGGCATCCATCACGCGCTCTAGCAGATCGTAGCCCGCGCCCTTTTCGACGGCGGCGATGGCATCGTCCAGGAGACCCTCGTGGAGAAAGACGTCCACCTGGGCCTGGGGGCAGGAATAGCCGGAAGCCCGGCGCAGGTGGGCCAGCAGATCATCCCGCAGCTCTGGCCAGCGCCCGCCCGCCAGCTCCTGCACCCTCTGGTAGGCAGCCATACTGGGCATCTCCCGGAACGCGACCGTCGCCGCCTCGAGCGCGCGTCCGGCCTCGCCCATCCCGTCGGCCAGGTCGCACAGCCACGCGGCCAGCTCGCCCTTGTGGCCATCGAGGGTCAGCCCGTGCTCGGCGACGCGCAGGGCGGCCGCCAGTTCCTCCCGCCCGCGCAGCACCTGGGCCAGCGCCAGGAACTGGGATGGTTCGTTTAAGACCTGCAGTCCCTCGTCTACCGCGTCCTGCACCCGGCCCAGGCGGGCCAGCATGAGCACGTACAACCCCAACTGCCCCTCGGCTTGCGCCAGGTAGAGATACTCCTGGTACCGCTCCTGCCGCTCCAGCACCCTGAGCCGGGCGACGGCCAGCTCGTCGGCGTACCAGGGCGCTTCGCTCTCCCAAGCCCCCAGGTGGGTGATCTCGCCCTGCAGGGCGCGCTGGAGGGGCGGGTAGTCCCAGCCCTGCAGGATGGCCGCCTGGGCTGCGTCGAACGCGTCGTCTATTCCATAGTCGCCGACCTCAGCCTGCCAGCGTGTCAGCCTCTGCGCCCACCGCTGCCGTTCCTCAGGTGTGAGATCATCGGCCGCCAGACCGGCCTCGGTCCAGGCCTCGCCCAGATCCCCGAAAAAGCCGCCAGCGTAACCGTCAGAGTCGTCCAGGCAGGTCCAGCCCTCCACGTACTCGTCGGTGATGGCCTCCAAGAGCAGAAGGGCGTTTCTCCCGTCCCCGGCCTCGATGAAACCCTGCACCTGGTGGAGCAGTTGGTGCACCTGGTCCACCACGCTGCTCACGTGCCAGTAGGCCTCAGAGGAACGCATACGATCCAGGGAGTGCAGGATACCACTGACTTGGCGGCGGATGGGTTGGGGATCTATCGGCGTGCGCCGCTGCGGAGCATCTTTGGGTGAGACGCCAGTCTCGCTCTCACCCGGGGTGGCCTGGCTCAACGCGATCTGGCTCTCGATCTCGTCGGCCGTGTACGGATCGCGGACCGCCAGGTGCAGCAGCAGGTCCCGCAACTGCTCGCGGTCCAGGCCGGCGAGCAGTTCGTCGAGGGTTGGTCGTTCCTCGACCAGATCGGGCTCGCGCAGGCAGGCCAGCAGCGCGGCGACGATGTGTTTGCACCAGCCGCCCCAATCGTAGGGGCAATCGCAGGCCGCGCCGCTGACGCCGCCTTCGTCGAAGGTGACCTGCACGCGATAAGGCTCGTACTGGCTGCCCTCGACCTCGGCTTGCAGCACGTTGCCGCGCTGTACCAGGGAGACGACCGCGCCTCCCTGATAGTAGCTCTCGCCCCGGCTGAACGACTCGGCGGTGGCCTGCCGGCGAATGGCCGCTTCGCTGAGGGATGGGATGGTCATCATTGCTTTATCTCCATACACCCACCCGCTTCCGGCCTCAGCCCTGGGATGACCAGAGTTGGTTTCCCGCCGTTTCTTTGACGGTGATCCATTCGACAGGGGTGAACCCCTCCACCGTGAGCCTCCCGACAGCTATCCTCGGAGTTCTACGACTTCACTGTGCAGCTTGCTGCCTCTTTCGACGACGGCTGGTCAAGGCCGCGCACGAAACAACTCTCGCCTCCGTGAGTGGTAGCTCCCTCTCCTAAAGTGCCGCTGCACCCATCCATCCGTGGGGTCGAGGAAGGCCGCTTTCGTCGGATCGCTGCGTCCCTCTCTCGCGAGCTTTTGGGCGATGTGCCGGAAGTAGAAGTGGTTGAACAACCGCGTGAACTCGGTCACGTAGACGTCCGCCACGGCCTGATCTCCCCGGATCAGGAGCATGTTTTCATCGTTCGCCAGGAGCGAATTGGGCGAAAAGTTCGCAGAGCCCATGAACACGAGTGGATCGTCCGTGAGTGCGTCAACGAGCATGATCTTCGTGTGCACGTAAAAGACGTGCCCGCGCCGACGGAAGTGCTCTTCCCGCCGATACCACTCGTCGAGGCGGTGGCCGTCCAATCCGAGCTCGATTGTATCCCGACTGAGGGCTGTGCCGAGTGCGATGCGGGTGTCCCTGTCTCGCTCCAGCATCGCCTGCGTTTCCTCGCTGCGATTCCTTCGCTCCATGAGCAGAAACCGCAAAAAGTCGCGGTCGTTGTCGAACCGCTCTGCAAGTCTCCGCGTCACCCCAAAAGCCGCCGTCAACATCACCGTTTGCGTCGCGCCTTCCACGCGGTCGCCGTACCAGTCGAGCATCTTTGATCGGGCTCGAGGGCTAAAGATCGGGGTGATTCCCACCGGTGGCAATCTGTCTTCAGGGTGAGGTGAGTGCGCGGAGCACCAGCTCTGGAAAGGGTCCGGCTCCGGGTCCCCCGCAAGCTCGTTCCAGTACGCCAGGTAGGCCCGGGCGACCGCCTCGTCGCGGACGATGTGGCCCACGTTCGTCTGTCCCAGAAAGCCGGAGGGGGTAAAGTTTGTTGAACCGGTCCACACCTGGATGGGATGCCCGTTTTCCAGGAGAACGATGAACTTGTTGTGAGGGATGGCCCGGCGCTTCGTCCGCTCGATCAGGGTCAGGTTCTGCCGGCCCTGGAGACTGGCCTGCTGGATCGCGTCGCGGTTTCCAACCGTCGTGGACGTGTCCTTGAGGACGCCGCTTTCCTTGCGCTGTCCAGCCTCGTAGATGACGCGGACGTGGGCACCGGAGGCTGCCGCTTGCGAGAAGGCATCGAGAATCGGGGGATAGGAGAATTCGTACACGGCGGCCCGCAACTCGAATCGCGGCCCTCTCGCCTGGCCGATGAATTTGAGGGCGGCCTGCAACAGCCCTCGGGAGAGCCATTGCACGTCGTCCGCTGTGGGATCGTTCACGTCCGCCGGGCCACGGTTCCCGAACTGGTCGGCGAACTTTTGGCTCGGAATCGCACCGCGATTGAAAAAGATCGCGTGGGTGCCGCGATCGTTCGCCTCCGTGCGCACGTCAACCGTCACGTCGGTTCCGGCCCTGAGATGACCCGGTTCGCCGTACAGCGGCCGCACTGTGTAGCGATGCGCTCGGTCGGGGGTTGCCGAGTAGTGACCCCAGAGAAAGCTCTGGATCGGATGTTCGAGCGTCGAGCGGCGTTCACCCGGCTGCGGATCGGGAACCAGGTCCTCGAAGAACTTGAACCCTCGGAGCCATCGGCCTGCGCCGGACGCGGGATGTCCGGATCGGATCGCGAATCCCTTCAGGCCCCGGCGCGCCGCCGGCTCGGCATCCATGGCGAGGAGGACACAGTTGGTTCCGGCGATCGCGTGTACCGATACACCGTTAGCTTGAGCGGTTGTTCTCATCTTGGTCACATCCTTTCTTCACACGTT
>DAOUDX010000421.1:0-14438 GCA_034430835.1 Anaerolineae bacterium | reverse complement strand
TCTCTGTCGCACCAATTAGTGATTGCTATATCCAATAGTTCAGGGCCATGCCAAGACCAAAAAGGTTCCTCGTGTTTGGATTCCTCTATGCGAGCAAAGAACCCTGTTCTTTGGTTGAAAACCACGCAATAGTGCTGTCTACTGAACTGTTTGACTACTAAATCTGAAACCTCATGCTTCACCATATGCATTCCAGGGCATTTAAGTAAATACTCTCATCTCCCAATTCGAAACTGTCACAGCAGAAGAAGCTCTCAATCTCGCCATCCTCGCTGCTCAATTCACCTATGTAGACTTTCGATCCTTTTTTTTGTGCTTCGGCGACTCGATTTGCAATCTCCTCCGAGAACTCCTCGCGCACAAAGGCTACCAGATCATCATAGCCGTAGTACCTTCGAGCACTATACTCGCTAGCAGGATTCATGTTCTCAATCAAGCACTCAAATAGAGCCTCAAAGATGGGGCTGAGTGGAGATTCCTCGGGGACGCCTACAAGCGCGAAGAGACTCTTCCTAGTCAATTCCCCATCAGAGATTATTATGAAGGAAGTGGATGAGCTATTCGTGACGAAATCCGCTTTCACCTTCATTTCACGGCCTCCTGCAGATTCCTGAGAATTTGACTCACCATTTCCAGCCCAGGTTCCGACTCTATAAACTGTCCGATGACATAATCACCACCCGAATACAGATAACCATGCCCCAGAAAATCCTCGGGTTTCAAACCGCCCACAACTTCGGCGGCGACGCTATGGTCGACATTGTACTTCCAATATAGGAAGGCCTCCAAGTCAGGGTATTCAACAGCGTAGTATTCGTGGTATTCACGGAGAACATCAGTGGCGTGAGAGAGTAAACAATTGTAGATTCGTTCCGCAAGCTCGCTTGCGTAACTACCATTCGCTACCTGGGCTGCTCGCAGAAAATCGGCCTTGCTATAGCTGCGATCTAGAACAATGAGATACTTGTCTGGATCTGAGAAATGTCTCTCTTTATCAGGTATTAGTACAATCAAGACGCCCTCCAAGTTAATTGGTGGTCAAGATTCGTATACTCGAACACGTAATTCTAGTATGCAGAATCTTCAATCTCGCAAGACAACAGGAAAGACCTTATAGCCCATAAATGTGACCTGCCTGCGCTTTCAGGATTCTCGCCTGAGAGCAACTGGCTTGCCTTGTCTATCAAATCGTCTGCTACCGGTTTTGGTAACTTGCCCCTACGCGACAGATCCGCCAGCATTCGCCATACCTGTGCGACTATCTGGCTATTAGAGTCATGAATGTGCCTTTCTAGCGACTGAATGGCAATATCAGTCTTGCTTTCTGCATACTCTTCGAATACCTCATAGGCCGGAAGGTTGCCATCTGGCCCCTCAATTCCAAATAGATAGACAAGCAATTCAGCCAGATTTTCGAGGTCAGGCAAATCCTCCGCGTTTTGATCCATCAGGATATCACGTATATTGTTTCCTAGCTTCTCGATTGGCCAATGCGTAGTGTGCCACCACATTGGCATGCTGAATGCAGGTTTGACAAGTTCATCATAAGCCGATTCATCAAGCTCATCGAGTATCTCGAAAAGCAGGGTAATATTGAGCGTTGGGTACAATTCCGTTTGCCAACGACGTATCAAGGAATGGATGATCTCATTTGAACGCTTCGTGTCTTCAAAGAACACTGAACGGATCTCGGTCAAATCCCTCTCAGTGATCAGATCTTCCTCAACAGAAAATATGCATTCCGAGAATATCATTTTGTACCACGAGGTTTCGGCAATAGCTGTGTATACATCTCTGCACTCTGGTCTCTTCGAGGCAAAGAAAATATATTTGCTGACACCCTCCGCCACAGGAGAAGTGGCGTCAATGAAATGCTCCACCTTTTTGTTAAAAGCTTCAGCGTCTTCCTTGAATGTAACCATGGTCAAATGGTCTGCCAACAAAAAGTCTCTAAACTCATCAAACGTGAAATTGATGACTTCGCTCTCTTCGTCAAGGGCACTCCGACCTTCTACCAAATCTTTCCTAAAAATCAGGCCTTCATTGATCATCTCTTCTAGTGCTGTATAATACTCTGGAGATAGGTCAGCCACGGGAATGTTTGCAAACTGCTCTCTCTGAACCATGAGCTGAATGACTTGATTCAATGCTTGTCTGTATCGTGTGCCTGCGCCGATGCTCGGTGTCTGACGCTTCGAGGCCTCGTCCAATTTCCTATCAAGATAAATCCTGAAGACCTTGTCCTTGTATATATCCATTATTTGAGGTAGTTGGATAACCTCAGTCGCATTGTGATCTCCGTATGCCTCGCAGAATATTCTGAGCAACAGGGTATCTCGCTGTAGTGTATCTGCCGCGCGAGTCGACAGATATGGACATCCTAGGTTGAAGAAACTGAGGTAGGCATCTAGCAAATGGTCTTTGTGTATGCTACTCATACACCGCTCGAAGCCTTCAACAAGGTAGGTTTCCTGAGCAAAGCTTGCCCGCCTAAGATTATCAAATCTTTGATCAAAGTACTCTGATCGGCATGTGAGAATAACCTTGATGAATCTGTGTTCCAGAATTCTCTCGATAAGTGTTTCTAACCGGCGCGAAAAAGCGTTGACGTTGCTGTGTTCGTTTATTCCGTCAATGATGATGGTGACATGAGTCTGTGTGAGTAAGCACAATTCCTGCAAATCCTTCAGCATTGTCTCCATGCTGCCGTCGTATCTATCGCCGAAAACAGCGTCTACGATGTACTCGTCGATTCTGTCAGGATCTTCATAGCGAAGTTCTTGTCCGGTGAAGAATAGGCACGGAATAGAACGTTTGCCCAGAACGTTTTCTGCGAAATCACAGACGAAATTCGTCTTGCCCTGCCCGGCTTTAGCTACTATGAACAATACCCGTGCTTGAATAGCTTTCAGGTCATCTATACGCTCATCCACCTGCCTTATGAAAGCAGATGCAGTCCCTCCTAGGGGAAACCAGATTTTTTGATAGATGTATCGCCTATCGGCCGGTATAATCTCTTGTAAAGATGACTTTGGCTCGAGCGAGGAGTAAGGACTCAGCCTATCTCGTAGATGTTGCAGGGCATCCAATAAGCGCAGTAATTGGCCTTCCACTTCGTCAATGCCGTTTACTGCTTCGACCGACAGATCCAGGGAAATGGGTTCAAGCGACAACTTCAACAAAAACACATTGAGCCTGCTAAGATTCAGCCGGCCAATATCTTCTACGACTTTGTTCAGAAACAGAACTGGATGCGCAAAGAACCTCGCTTTGTCTTTTACGCAAGCAACCTCTACAAAGATATCAGGAATATACCTTTTGCAGTTTTTCTCCTTCGCGATTTGCCTGTGCAAATGGCCTCTAATTCGCTCCTGAATCGACTGAAGCTCCTCTGGGGAAGCTTCCTGTGCTAGGGCAGCCAACACAGTGGATTCCAGGCGATGCAGCATTCTCACGTTTTCGTTTCCAAGTGCTTGAAGAGTTCTCTGTCCTTTCCTCAGCTGAGCAAAAGCGTGATAGAAATCCTCCTTGGTCAACAGCTCATCAATTCCGCTTTGGGCAATGGCATCTTCTACTGCCTGTTTTATTTCTTCGTCAGATATGCCCTTGCCACTGGCGACTCGATCAATGATACTCCCCAGCATTTCGATACCAATGCCGCTGGCTATCGCTGCCAATTCAGGTGGCAATTCAAGCTCTGGAACAAGATACATCATCCCCAAGGTGGCTGTTGCGTATGCAATGAATCTTGCTGATTTGTTTGCTACAACCTCCAATATGCGAGATAGGGCAACTCGTTTAGAATCCACAGGCTTGTTCTTGGACATTGAAACACACCTCGAAGACTAGCGATCGGCTTATCTCACCACTAGCTGACATCGATCTCCAACTCCGACACGTCCACCTGGCCGGAGACCAGGCGTGGCAACAGCAGATCGCGGGTGCGATGGAGAACAGATATGCTCTGTTTCAGGCTGTGTATTTGAGAGTACACGGATGATATCAAGTCGTGAAATCTTCTGTTGAGACTCTCTGGAGGCAAAGTGACACCCATCCCTTTGATGAAATCTTTGTTTGCATGTGGGATTGCAGATCCTCTATTGTTGGCGGATATGGTCTTATAGTGGTATTGGAGAAATAGATATAGGAGATAGGGAGACATCCTCAGTTGATCTTGAGAGCGGAAGTATGCTAGCGTTGAGCCAACCGCGCCAACTGCACCAATGAAGACGAGTGCAGAACTAGCGCCATCCATAACCATTATAGTATCATCTCGCTGTGCGATTGGCACTCGTGAGTCATCTGTGTATATATAGTTCCCAGTTTTGAGTCCTTCGATCAATAAGTAGGGAATCGAGTCCCCTGTCGGCTCTTCATACTGGGTTCTAGCCTTCTGGCCCTTCTGTATGTCGACCAGACTTCCAAGCTTTTGTGTTTCCCATCCCTCCGGCACCGGCCCCAGCTCCGAATCGACCATCGCCACGTCCTCGTGGCCAGGGAAGCGGAAGCGGACGAACCACTCCTGGTACAGCAGCCGCGCCATCTCCTCCAGCACGGCGATGCGGCGGGTGTTGTTCTCTACAAGAGCGTCGTAGGCGGAGAGCACGGCGGCGATCTTGCGCTGGGTGGGGAGGGGGGGAGTCGGTATCTCAAACGAGAGCAACTTGGCAACACTAAGGTTATCTTGGGTCGCCCCCATCGTAATCTGTCTTATTTGCGGCTTGATTGTATCCAGATAGTATTTCACAAAGCGGACATCGGCTTCGCTGGGAGTCGGTTTAAATGCTATTACACTATCAGGAAAACAAGCCTGGAACCCGAGAATTGCACTATCCCCAGTATTGACACCGGCGTTCACGATACAGAGGGTGTTCTTCTCCCACATCTTGCTTTGAGCAAGTCCTAGTTCACTGTAAGTTTGTGTGTATTCTGTGATGTATAGATCGCTCGCGGTAATCTCAGCGGTCTGGATGAACGGATAAGGCCCATCATACAGCGATGGGTGATGTCGTGGACGATGTCTTGATCTCCCCCTGCCGACAAAACCTAACTCATCAAGTCGCTTGTGGCTCCATGTTGGCGGGATATCACTCACTGATGCTAGCCTCCAACAACATTGTCACATTCTCCGCAATCCGCTCCTCCAACTCGTGCGCCTCGCTGTTGAGCACCTCCAGCTCCTCGTGCAGCGCCTCCAGTTGCTCGGCAAAGTCAAAGTCGGGGTCCACCTCCCGCTCGGCCACGCCCACGTACCGCCCAGGGTTGAGGCTCCAGCCCTGGCCCTCGATCTCCTCCAGGGTGGCCACCTTGCACAGCCCGGCCACGTCTTGGTACGCGCCTTCGGAAAAGTGCTCGGCCATCAGCTCACCGCTGCCCTGATCGGTCTCTACCTTCCGCCCGCGGTACAAGCGCACGATGTTGGCCAGGAACTCGATCTGCGACGGCGTGAACTCGCGGTGGGCGCGGTCTACTTGGGTGTAGACGTGGCGCGCGTCGATGAAGAGCACCTTGTCCCGCCACTCCTCGTGCTTGCCCCGGTCGAGGAACCACAACGTGCAGGGCAGGGTCACCGTGTAGAAGAAATTGGAGCCTACGGCCACCATCACGTCCACCGCGCCGCTCTGGATCAACTGCCTGCGGATCTCTAGCTCCGAGCCGCGGGCGTCGCTGGCCGAGTTGGCCATCACAAACCCCGCCCGCCCCGTCTCGTTCAGCGCGCTGTAAAAGAGCTGGATCCACAGGGTGTTGGCGTTGTCGACCCGTGGCAGGCCGAAGGGGAAGCGCGGGCTATCTTTGAGCCGGTCCTTATCGACCCGGTTGACGTTGAAGGGGGGATTGGCCATCACAAAGTCGAAGCGGCCCAGGGACTGGTGGATGTCCTCGTAGTAGGTGTTGCCCTGGCGCACGTCGCCGGCCAAGCCGTGGACGGCCAGGTTCATCTTGCACAGCCGCACCGTGCCCTCCACCTGCTCCTGGCCGTAGATGGAGACGTCAGTGTTCTGCCCTTGGTGGCGCTGCACAAAGCGCGCGCTCTGCACGAACATGCCGCCCGACCCGCAGGCCGGGTCCAGGATGTAGCCGTGAAAGGGCTCGATGATCTCGACGATCAGGCGCACGAGGGAGGTGGGGGTAAAGAACTCGCCGCCGCGCTGGCCCTCGGCTCTGGCAAAGTTGCCCAGGAAATACTCGTAAATCTTGCCAAAGACGTCCCCCTCGACGTCCATCGAGATGGCGTTAAAGATGCGCAGCAGCTCGCGCAGGGTGGCGTTCTCGAAGCGGTTGTAGGTCTTGGGCAGCACGTCCTTGAGGTCGGGGTTGTGTTCCTCGACCGCCTTCATCGCATCGCCGATGGCGCGGCCGATGTCGGTCCCCTCGGGCAGCGCCACGAGATGTGCAAAGCGGGCCTCCTCGGGCAGGTAGAGCACGCCCTGGGCCTGGTAGTCCAACGGGGAGATAGGGTGCTGCCGGTGGCCTGTCTCCGCCGTGGCCCTTTCGGCTTGGATCGCCGCATCAGCCGCGGCGAAGCGGTGGTCGGCGTAGCGCAAAAAGATCAGCCCCAGGACGGGGACGGAGTACTCGGCGGCGCGCAGGCGCGAGTTGGCGCGCAGCTCGTCAGCAGCGTCCCACAACCGTTTTTCGAGGTCGTTGTTGTTGGCTGGCAACGGAGATCCCTCCTTGATCGTGTAATGCACCTACAGAAAAACCCGCCACACCTCGGCAGGTGGGCGGGCATCGTGATGGTGCTATGAAACCAGGGCGTCCATCCGCCTGGGTCACAGCCCCGGTCAATGAAAAGCGCGAGGCATCTGTGGGAGATTGTAGCACAAAGTAAAACGAAAGACAAAACAGAGAGGGTCATCCCTCTCTGCTGTTTGGCTTCCTTGCGCCTGTGCGCCACGGGCTGTGCTTCTGGAGACCCAGTTGCTCCATCTTCCTGGCATAAGCCAGGACGTCAGCCTTCTTGAGGAACCAGTCGCGGCCGCGCTTCTTGGCCTGCAGCACGCCACGGCTAATAGCTTTGCGGATGTAACTGGGGGTATAGCCGGCCAAATCGGCTGCTTCCGCTGTGGTGATCCACTCCGTGGGATTCAAGTCATCAGGCATAGGTCTCGTCCGCGCGTCAAAAACACGATACCCCACCCTGTCTTGGGTGGGGTATCCTCCCTTGGGGGTGATCGACGTCTACCCCACCAGAGTGACCCGCGCAGGACTCGAACCTGCAACCAAGGGATTAAGAGTCCCCTGCTCTGCCAAATTGAGCTAGCGGGCCAGGCGCGGGACATTATACCGCGAGGAAATCGTTTGTCAAGATGCGTGCTTTCTGCTATCATTGCCCCCACGCATGCCGAAGACAGTTGCGCCACTCATCCTGATCACCAACGACGACGGCATCACGTCGCCCGGGCTGCAAGCCGCCGTGCAGGCTGCCCTGCCTCTGGGTGAACTCCTCGTCGCCGCCCCTGACCGACAATGGTCGGGCGCGGGCCGCAGTATGCCAGCGGCAAGCGGCTGCATCACCCCATTCCCCATGGAAGTGGAGGGACAGCCAATCACTGCCTATCAGGTAGACGCCTCGCCTGCCCTGAGCGTGCTCCACGCCCTTTTCGAGCTCGCCGCCCGCCCGCCATCCCTGACAATCTCTGGCATCAATTTCGGGGAGAACCTGGGCAGCGACGTCACCATCTCCGGAACTGTCGGGGCTGCACTGCAGGCGGCCATATGCGGTATCCCAGCCCTGGCCGCCTCCCTCCAAACACCCAAAGAGACCCACGCCTCGTCTTGCGGGAGTGCCGACTTTGCCGCTGCGATCCACTTCACCCGGCTGCTCGCGCAGCTCATGCTCGGAACACCACTCCCCCCCGACGTGGACGTGCTCAAGCTGGACGTGCCCGATGACGCCACGCCGGAGACCCCCTGGCGGCTGACGCGCGCCTCGCGCCATGCCTATTTCACCACCGTCTCGCCGGCGCGGGCCAATCTGGCCGAACCGTTGACGCTCGACTACGACGCCTTGTCTCGGCCTGAGGACACTGAGCCCGATTCCGATATCTACGCCCTGGCCGTTGACCGCGTCGTTTCCATCGCCCCCTTGAGCCTCGACCTGACCTCGAGAGCCGATTTCGGGCGAATAGAATCACTGCTGCGCGCTCCGACACGTTGACCCGGCAGAGCGCTGTGCTATAATGCGTCAAGTTTGAGTACATATCGGAGTGACGAACTATGGACAAAACCGACCCCACCCTCGACCTTTCCGTCGTGCTCCCGGTCTACAATGAGGAAGGCCCTCTGCCCAGCGTGATCCCAGAACTGTCGAAAGTGCTGAGTGGACTCGGTCGCAGCTATGAGATCATCGCCGTGGATGACGGCAGTACCGATAACACCGTGGCCATCCTCCGCGAGCTGCAGAAAGGAGAACCCAACCTGCGCGTCATCCAGTTCCGCCGCAACTTTGGTCAGACCCCCGCCTTCCAGGCCGGATTCGACTACGCGCGAGGCCAGATCATCGTCACGATGGATGCCGACGGCCAGCAGGACCCCGCCGACATCCCCAGCCTGGTGGAAAAGCTGGAGGAGGGTGACTATGACTTGGTTAATGGGTGGCGACAGAACCGCAAGGAACCCCTGACCCGCAAGGCGCTCTCATTGTTCGGCAATCTGACTATCGCCAACACCAGCGCCATCCGCATACACGATCGAGGTTGCTCGCTCAAGGCCCTCCGCCGCGATCTGGCTAAACAGATGAACCTCTACGGCGAGTTGCATCGTTTCTTCCCAGAGATGGCCAACCTGATCGGCGCACGCATCGGCGAGGTACCCGTCAACGACCGCCCCCGCAAGGCCGGAAAATCCAAATACGGAGCCTTCTCGCGTGCCCCTCGCGTCCTCCTTGATCTGCTCACCGTATCCTTCCTACTCAGCTATTCCCACCGCCCGATGCAACTCTTTGGGAGGGCTGGACTGTTCAGCAGTGGCGTGGGCGGGCTCATCCTCCTTTACCTGGGCGGGGCAAAGATCGCCAACGGCCTCATCTACGGTGAGGCAGCATTCCGTGACTTTCGCATCGGCAACAGCCCGTGGACGATTCTGGCCGTGATGCTGATCGTCTTGGGCGCCCAGTTCCTGATGATGGGGTTCCTGGGTGAGGTCCTCAACCGCACCTACCACGAGGCACAAGGCAAGCCCATCTACGCCGTGCGCAAGGTATGGGAGACAGAGCAGGAGAGCGAAGCGTGAGCCGCGTCCTGGTCGTCGGCATCGACGGCGGCACTTTCGACCTGATCCTGCCCTGGGCCGAGGCAGGCGAGTTGCCCAACATGGCCCGGATGATTGACCTGGGCGTCCACGGCCTGCTGGAGTCCACTACCCCACCGGTCACCGCGCCGGCCTGGACCACATTCGCCACCGGCGTGAACCCCGGCAAGCACGGCGTGTTCGACTTCATCCACCCTATCGGTGGCAAGTTCGACTTGGTCAACGCCACCTCGATCCGGGCGCCGACGCTGTGGCAGATCCTCTCAGAAGCCGGGCGCAAGGTGGGCACCATGAACGTACCCGTCACCTACCCCCCCCAACCCGTCAACGGCTTCGAGATTGGGGGCATGCTCTCGCCGGTGGGCAGCACGTTCACGTATCCCGCCGATCTGCTCGTGCGGTACGAGGGTGAGCTCAAACCATACCGCATAGCCCCACACGTCCAATACAAGCCGGGGAACGAGGTCGAGTTCATCGCCGACCTGCTGGACTTGGTCGAGCGGCGGGGCGAGTACGCGCTGCAATTGATGGCGGACTATCCCTACGATTTCCTGATGTTCCACTTCCAGGCCACCGACAACGTGCAGCACGCCTTCTGGAGATTTGTAGACCCCACCCACCCCCATTACGACCCACAGGCCGCCGCCCGCTTTGGCCCAGGGATCAAACAGATCTACCAACGCATCGACAGCTTCATCGGCCGGATGTGCGACCGTCTTTGTGGCAACGATACTGTGATCGTAATGTCCGACCATGGCTTTGGTTCCCTTCACTATGTCGTCAATATGAACCTGTTTCTGCTGAAACAGGGCCTGCTGCGCTTGAAACGGGGAGCCTGGACGCAGCTCAAGACAAGCCTCTTCCGCGCCGGCCTTACCCCTGCCTCCATCTGGCACCTGATCGAGCGCACCGGGCTACAGAACTATGTCTGGCAGGTCTCGAAATCCACCCGCAACAAAGTCGTGGGCAGATTCCTCTCTTTCGCCGATGTAGACTGGTCGCGCACGCTGGCCTACTCCATTGGCCACGTCGGCCAGATCTACGTCAACCTCAGGGGACGAGAGCCGGAGGGCATCGTCGAGCCGGGCGAGCACTATGCATCGGTTAGGCAGCGGGTGATCGATGCGCTACATCAATTGCGCCATCCAGAAACCGGGGATCCGCTAGTCGATCGCGTGATCCCCAGCGATCAGATCGTCCATGGCCCCTACGCCCACCGCAGCCCTGACCTGCACGTCATCATGGATAGCTACAGAACCATCTGCTTTCCCCTCTTCGCCACCGACCATCGCATCGTCACCCGCCAGATTCGCGGCGACTCGGGTTGCCATCGGCTGTACGGCGTCCTCATTGCACAAGGGCCAGAGATCCACCGAGGCAAAAAGCTGGAAAACGCCCACATCATGGACTTGGCGCCAACCATCCTGCACCTGATGGACCTGCCAGTCCTCGAAAATATGGATGGGCGCGTGCTGACTGAGGCACTGACTTCCTCCCGTCCCGTCGAACGACAGGATTCCGTCGCGTCCGGCAAGAGAGCCCACGGCGAACTCTCGCAGGAAGAGGTGACCGAAGTAGAAGATCGCCTGCGTGCCCTCGGCTATCTAGGATGATGAACCGCAAATTGCAAATTGCAAATTGCAAATTGCAGACGTCCGATCCCAGGAGACGTTTGATACTCGTCATTTGCCATTTGCCATTTGTCATTCTTGCCTTTCTGCTGCGACTGGCTCCGCTTGGCCGTTACGTGACTCCCGACGAACCGGCCTGGGTTTACCGCTCCATCCGGTTCGCCGATGCGCTCTTCACCCGCGATTGGGCATCCGTCCCTTCAACCGGTCACCCCGGCGTGACGACGATGTGGCTGGGCGCATTGGGCGTGACCGCCCATCGCCTGCTCAGCCCTGCGGAAAGCGCCGCTCACCTCGACTGGATCCGCCGCATGGCCTGGCTGGCCCCGGAGAACGGGGAGGCCTTTCGCCACCTGGCTTTCTTCCTTCCGGGAGGGCGTATCGCCATGGCGCTGGCCAGCACGATAGGCATAGCCACCCTCTACCCACTACTCGCGCGTCTCCTCGACCGCCGCGCGGCGCTGCTGGCTGTCGGCCTGCTGGCTTTCGACCCGTTTCTGATCGGTCACTCTGGCCTCCTCCACACCGACGCGCTGCAAGCAATCTTTATGAGCCTATCTATCGTGTGCCTGTTGGCCGCCAAACGCGGCGGCCGGCGGTGGTGGGCCTGGGGCCTGGGAAGCGGTGCCACAGCAGGCCTGGCAGTGCTCACCAAGAGTCTGGGCGTGTTCCTGCTCCCGTTTGCCGCCGCAGTCATCGGGTCAACCTGGCTCGCACGGAGAATCCGGCTCGCGAAAGCACTGAGTCTGGGAGGGCTCTGGGTCCTAGCTTGCCTGGCGACTTTTGTAGCCCTCTATCCGGCCATGTGGGGGGCTCCCTTGCAGACATCGAGAGATCTTTTCACTGCTCCTGCCTACCAATCCACAGCAGCCTTGACACCCACCTACTTTGCCGGGCAAACCGCACTGCGACACGGCCCCGAGTTCTACGCCGCCGCTCTCCCGTTTCGTCTCAGCCCAATCGTCCTGGTGGGGCTGTTTCTCGGCATCCGAGCCTTTGCGAGAGAGAAACGCCTCCGATCAGACCTAGCCTGGCTGTGGCTGTTCGCTGGAGGGTATGTGCTCTTTCTGACTCTCAGCGCCAAGAAATTCGACCGCTATCTGCTGCCTGTGTTCCCCCCTCTCGCTCTCACGGCCGCGCTGGGAGTTGACACACTGGCAGACCGATATGCCGGTGATCCAGCACACGCCACAAACCATCAATCGACCACTCCGGTTACTGCCCCACCAATTCACCAGCTTGCCCTCATCGCTCTACAGCTCATCCTCGCCCTCCTCTTTCTCCTTCACCCCCTCACCTACGCCAATCCCCTCGCCGGAGGGCCGTGGGTTGCCAGGCGCGTGATTGACCTGGATTGGGGAGAGGCGATGGGCGAGACCGCCCGCTGGCTGAACCGCCAGCCCGATGCCGATCAACTGACCGTCGCTACCGACGCCGTTCCTACGTTCGCCTCTCTCTTCAAAGGCCGCACTGTGCCGCTGGATCGGGCCTCCTTAGCCGACTACATCGTCCTACCCTCCTCTCACACACCCACGCCCGCACCCGCACACCCAATTGCCCACATAGTCAAAATCAACCTCCTCGACTACGCTGCCATCTACACCAACACTGCGCCCGCCGAGCAAACTGCGTTCCTGGCCGCGCGCGCGGAGTCCAATGACCTGATCCTGCTCAATGCCGACACGCCGCTCCTACGCCAATACACCAGCTCTGGAACCCTCGTTTCCCTGGCTGGTTTACCGACCCAGGCCGCGATGGCCGACCGGCTCAACGAGCTATTCGACAACCACGCTCGCATCTGGCTGGTATCCGATCCCTCTGCCTCCCCCTTCACCGCCGCCTATGCACGCCAAAGCATTGAGTCTATCGCCACACCGGTCAAATCTGAACTCGTTGGTTCAGGTACGATCACGCAATACGCGATACACAGCACACCAGTCCCCAATCTCCTATCTCCTATCTTCGATTTCGGCCATCGAATCACCCTCGTTGATGTCCAATCACTCGACAACACTGCTCTCTCCATCCGTATTCTGCTGCGCTGGCAGGTGCCGGCTCCGACGTCCACCGACCTCCATTTTTCCCTGTATCTGGCAGACGCCGACGGCCACGTCTGGAATGACGTGGGACAGTTGGTGCTCAACGATTTCACCTTTCCCACCAGTCAGTGGGACCCCGGCGAATGGAGCGACCAAGCCCTGCTGCTGACGGTGCCAGAGCACACCCCACCCGGCAACTACACCGTGAAGCTCACCGTCACCGACGACGCCGGCGCGCAGGTGGGCGCCTGGGACGCCGAGGGAGCCTTCCAGGGGGTACGTGTCGTCGTCGGTGAGATAGAGATCGGCCCGCCCGCCAAGCCAGTGGGAGAAGCTGATTGCGCAGGAGGCCAGGCTCATGCCGCCGATCCTTTCGTGGCCTGCATCGCCGAGCCACCTCAAGCCGTTCCCTCCGGCGACGCATTTACCGTCGTCGTCATCTGGTCCGCCACCGCCCCGCCGGAGGGCGACTATGCCGTTCGCTGGCGGCTGCTGGACGCCGCAGGTGCCGCAGTGCTGGAGGAGACCAGCACACTCTCGCCCTACGCCACCTCCCACTGGCGCGCCGGCGATAGCTTCGAGTCGCGCTACAACCTACGCCTCGATCCCGCGCTCCCCGCCGCCAACTACACGCTGGCCCTGAACGTCATCGCCCCCGACGGCAGCTCTCTTTGGACCGCCGACGAGATGGTGGGCATCATCCAGGTCCTGCACCGTGACCGCCGGTTCGATCTACCGGCCGACATCGGCCACCCACTCGATCTGACGCTGGGCGATACCATCCACCTGCGCGGGTTCGACCTGGGCGCTGTCGAGGGCGCTCCCGGCGACACACTGCCCCTCGCCCTTTACTGGCAGGGGGATGGCCCCACCGACATTGACTATACCATTTTTGTCCACCTCGTCGGCCCCGACGAGCTGCCCCACGGCCAACTGGACGTCTTTCCGGGCGGCGGCTCCGCTCCTACCACCAGTTGGGCGCCAGGCCAGGTCGTCGTGGACGAGCTCGCCCTTCCCGTCGCCGACGATGCAGTTCCAGGCATATACCACATCGCCGTCGGGTTTTACGATGCTACCAGTGGCGGCCGGCTGCCCATCACGGACGCCACAGGCCAGCGCCTGCCCAACGACCAGGCCATCCTGCCAGTCGAAATCACCATCGGGGGCGCACGATGAACAAGCTCCTCCGCGCTCTCTCCGCCCCGCTGAGTGTCATAGCCCTGTGCCTTGTGGCCACTCAGCCCTGGTGGAGACTACAGGCCGTCTGCTCGGATGACCTTTCCCTGCACCTGCTGCGGACAGTCCAGCTCAAGTCACTCCTCCAGCAAGGCGTGCTATATAGCCGCTGGGCTCCTGACATGGGATTAGGTTATGGCTATCCACTGCCCAACTTTTACGCGCCGCTCGCGTACTACATCACAGCGTCCCTTAGCTTACTGGTAGGCAATGTTCAGCAAGCATTGATCGCGACTCTTGCCCTGGCCCCTATAGCAGCAGGGCTGGCTATGTATAGACT
>DAOUDX010000420.1:0-5405 GCA_034430835.1 Anaerolineae bacterium | reverse complement strand
GTCGTCCGCATCGGCACGCGGGCGCCAGTCTTTGTGCCACAGCGGATCACGGACGATCTGGTGTCCATGCTGCGCCGGTATCACCCGCTGTGGGTGAACATCCACTTTAACCATCCAGACGAGATTAGTCCCGATGTGGCGTTGGCTCTGGCGCGCCTCGCCGATGGGGGGATCCCTTTGGGTAGTCAGACTGTCCTGCTGGCAGGTGTCAACGATTGCCCCAACGTCATCTTGGCGTTGGCTCAGAAGCTGGTGAAGAACCGCGTGCGCCCGTACTACCTTTACCAATGTGACTTGGTGCAGGGTGCCGGTCACTTCCGGACGCCGGTGGCCAAGGGGATCGAGATCATGGAGGCATTGCGCGGCCACACCTCTGGCTTTGCCATTCCGACCTTCGTGATCGACGCCCCCGAGGGCGGGGGCAAGGTGCCCATTTTGCCCAATTACTTGCTCAGCATGTCCGATAGCCAGGTGGTGGTGCGCAACTATGAAGGGTTCATCGCCACCTACACCCAGCCGGTAGGTTACCAGGCCCACAACCCGGCCACGTGCGCCTACTGTCAGGCCCGCCGTGGCGAGGGGGGACAGCGAGGTGTGGCCGGGATGCTGGCGGGGTGCACTTCGGCCATTGCCCCGCAGGGGTGGCATGCATTGCATCAGCGGGTCGAGATGGAACTCCCGGCCGGTAACAATGGCAAGGATCGATCCAGGCTTCGACTGAATGTGACGCCAGCCCTCAAACGTCACGCGAGGCCCTTGGATGTGTCTCGGTTGCAGGTTCCGGTCTTGGGCGCAGGCAGCAAGCTGCGTGTGGGCCTAATCTACAACTTGAAGCATCACGTCGTCGCCCGGCTTGGCGCTCCCGACGACGCCCTGGCCGAGTACGACTCGTTCGAAACGATTCAGGCTCTCGAGGATGCGCTTGTCGCGGGAGGCCATCAGGTCGTCCGTCTGGAGGCAGATACAAGCCTGCTCGATACTGTGCGCCAAGCTGCGCCCGACATCTGCTTCAACATCGCCGAAGGGCTGGGGGGAGACGCACGTGAATCGCAGGTGCCGGCTTTGCTGGAGATGTTGGGTATTCCCTACACCGGCTCCAAGGTGCTGACGCACGCTATCTCCCTCGATAAAGCGATGGCCAAGCACGTCTGGCGCGACGCTGGCCTCCCCACGTCTTCGTTCCAGGCATTTCTCAAGGGGGACGAGCCACTGGATCGGCGGCTGACCTTCCCCCTCTTCGTCAAGCCGATGCGTGAGGGCACAGGGATGGGCATCAATGGCGAGTCCATCGTATACGACGAGGAGGCGCTGCGGAGGCAGGTGCGCTGGGTGATCGAGGCCTATCGCCAACCCGCGTTGGTGGAAACCTACCTGCCGGGACGCGAGTTCACCATGGGACTCATCGGCAACGTCCTGTCGCCTGGCGAAAAACGGTATAGCCCTGCCACTGACTCGAAGGACGACTTCTACGACGAGCGTGGCTTTCACATTTTCCCGGCACTGGAGATCGACGCCGGCGTAGGTGTTGGGCAGGGGCTTTACAACACCCTTGCCAAGTCCTACGTTCCGGGCGAGGACGGAGCGCCGCTTTACCTTTGCCCTGCGGACATCCCGGCGTCTCTAGGGGATGAGATGAGGCAACTGGCCGTGGCAGCTTTTGAGGCTATCGGCGCTTTGGATGTGGGGCGCGTGGATTTCCGGCTGGGGGATGATGGTAGACCCTATCTGCTTGAGATCAACACCTTGCCTGGTTTGAATCCCACGGTGAGCGATCTGTGCATCGTGGCCCAGGCAGGGGGAATGCGTTACGTGGATCTGATCAACGAGATCTCGTTCCTGGCGGTAGAACGGTACGTGCAGGAGGGTAAGCTGGGGAATGGGGCCGGGCTTTTCGGGATGCTGTGTCTGGAGGAGGGGTTCTATGGCCGGAGTCGCCTTGGCGTATGATCTGACTTGTCCCGGCATGCTGCGGGACGGTCCCCTGCATCGCATCGCTAGGTATGACGGCCCGGCCTGAGTTACGAAGCTTTCGACGAGGTATTAGAGTAAGCCCTGGAACGTGCATGGGAGGTCGTGATCATCAAGTGTTGAGGGAGGGAGGAGGAATGAACGATGATGAAACGCTGATAATCAGTGGGCTGCACGTAGATAGGCGTTTGCTGGAAGTGCAGCCGATCCGCCGCTGTGACATCGTGTCCTGTCACGGTGCCTGCTGCTCGCACGGCGTGTTGCTGGATCCGAAGGAAAAGGACAATATCCTGCGCCACGCTGGTCTCATCAGGTCCCACCTGTCGGCCGAGCGGCAGGACGAGCGGTCGTGGTTTCGCGGTTTTGATAAGGAAGACAAGGACTTTCCCTCTGGCAGGTGCGACGCCACCGCCATTCTCTCCAATGCCGGTGCTTCTTGTGGTCAATCGTGCATATTCTTGCTGCGTGATGCCCGCTGTGCCTTGCAGGTGGCTGCGGTCGATAGCGGTATGCAGCGTTGGGCACTCAAGCCATTCTTCTGTGCACTCTATCCGTTGGTGCTGAATAAGGGGTGGCTTGAGCTGGACGACGGAAACGAGTTGTATCTGCAGGATGCCTGTCGCCGGCACACGGTCTGCGTAGACAGCCCGCTGTACGTGGCACTGAAAGACGAGTGCGTGCGTGCACTGGGCACGGTGGGATATCGACAACTGCACCAGCTTGCTTCACGACAAAGAGCAGTTACACGCGAGGGTTGAGTAGCCCACGGGTGGCATTGCCGCTCGGCAGGCGCGGCGGACGGTTACACAACGAGGCTGGCGTTGCAGGCGCCAGCCTCGTTTCTTGTGGTGGAGATGGCGGGAATCGAACCCGCGTCCGAAGAATTCGATCAAGGACTTCTACGAGCTTAGTCGGCTATTATCGCTTGCCTGGGGAGTCGCCGCCGACTGCGCTGCACCCAGGCTGAGCCGATGGGAGCCGAAACTCCCGTCTTTGGCACCCTTATCGGCGTCAAAGTGCCGCACGCCGGCATTGTGACGTCCGGCCCCCGGCCCACCGGCGCGAGGCCGGGGCGGACGTGACCCGCTTGTGGGGTCTGTCTGCTCTCAGGTTAGCTTAGGCAGCCAGAGGCGCCTGAGCGAGGGCCTGAGGGGCAAACATGAAGTTAAAAGTGTTCTTGGCACTTTAACAGTTGTGCTCCGTTGTTAACGAGGGCAGAGCGCCCCGGCTTGCCATCCGTGACCAGCCTTCCCCGTCGAAGCCTGTCATCCCCACGGCACAGCTATTCTAGCACGTATCTCTTGTTTGGCAAGCAGCCCGCCTGGGCAAGTCGAGCGCGGCGAGCAACGCCTAGTCCATGCCCACGTCCGGTTCCGATACCTCGCCGCTGCTGGTGGTGAAGCGGTCGCCGCCGATGTGGAGCAGGGGTGGGGCGGCGACGAGGTCGCGAAAGTCCCCGGTCATGGCCCCTTCTTTCGCCGAAGCCGCTACCACTTTCCCCACGACGATGACGTGATCCCCGGCCTCGTACTCGGCCTCAACCTCGCACTCCACGTGGGCCAATGCCTCCGCGATGGCAGGAGCACTCACGGCCTGAGCTTTCACCGGCGTGAGGTTGGCCGTGGCGAACTTGTCCACGTTGCGCCCCGTGCAGCGCCCGCAGAAAAGCACCTCGACAGCCTGCTTGTATGTCATAACGTTGACCACGAAGGCCGGGTTCTCCTGCAGCAGCTCGTACGAGTAGCGCTGCTGCCGGATGGCAAAGGCCAGCAACGGCGGATCGCCGCTGACGGGCATGAGCCAGGCAATGGCGACGGCGTTGGGCTGCCCGTCTTGCCCTGCGCATGTGATCAGAAAGGCCGGCATTGGGTGGATGAGACGGCTGAAGCGGGATGTGGGTATGGTTTGCTTTTCCATGATTCGTTTGGCTCCTTGTATTCGTCCATTCGTTGACTCTCATGATATAGTCATTCGGCGGGATAGTCAACTTTCCCCCGCTTTCAGGGCAGGGTGGTCTCCCTCTTGAGTGTTGGTGACAGCAGCGAGCGTCCTGAGCGGAGCGAAGCGGAGTCGAAGGGCGCTCGCGGAGGCTTCTTCAACTGCATTTTGCTGCGCTTCATTCCGCTCAGAAACCCCTTGCTCGCTTGTTATGTCCACCAGTATTCGACGGGGGCACCTCCCAGGGCAGAATTGCCAGGTAATGCTTGCTAAAATCATTCTTTAGGTGTACTATTGCCGCTGCCTCAGTGCCGCTGAGTATGGATGGATCTGTGAGGATCGTATGCTCGATGCCTTCTTCAAGCCTGAATCTGTCGCCGTGATCGGCGCCTCCCGCGATCCGGAGAAACTGGGGTATGCCGTTGTGTTCAACTTGAAGGAGGCGGGCTTCCAGGGCCGGATTTACCCCATAAATCCCAAGGCTGACGAGATTCTGGATCTGAAGGCTTATCCCTCTGTCTTGGATGTCCCTGACACAATCGATCTGGCCGTCATCGTCATTCCCTATGGCTTTGTCCCTGATGTGTTGGAGCAGTGCGGACAGAAGGGAGTTCCGGCCGTGGTGGTCATCACGGCCGGTTTCCGCGAGGCTGGACGGGAAGGATTGGAACGGGAGATGGAACTGGTGGAGATCGCCCGCCGGCACGATCTGCGGCTGATCGGTCCCAATTGCCTCGGGGTGATCGATACCGCAACACCGCTCAACGCCTCGTTCGCGCCTGGCATGCCACCGGCAGGCCCCATTGCCTTCATGTCCCAGTCGGGCGCGCTGGGCACGGCGGTGCTGGACATGGCGATGGCCGGGCGCATCGGCTTTTCGAAGTTCGTCAGTCTGGGCAACAAGGCGGACGTGAGCGAGATCGACCTGCTGCAGGCCCTGGCAGACGATCCGGAATCGAAGGTGATCCTGATCTACGTCGAGGGCGTGCCGGACGGGCAAAAGTTCATCAGGGTGGCACAGCGGGTCACGCGCAGCAAGCCGGTGGTGGCGATCAAGTCGGGCGTGACGGCGTCCGGTTCGCGAGCCGTGTCTTCGCACACGGGCAGCCTGGCCGGCTCCGAGGCGGCCTACAAGGCGGCCTTCCACCAGGCAGGCGTCATCCGCGCCACGTCGATGGAGGCATTGTTTGACTACGCCCTGGCCTTCGCCTACCAGCCGCTCTTGCAGGGGGATCGGATCGGCATCGTGACCAACGCCGGTGGTCCGGGCATTTTGGCGACCGATGCGTTGGAACACGCCCGGCTGGAAATTCCTCGATTGAGCGGCGAGACGGTGAAGGCGCTGGAGGAGTACCTGCCGGGCGCAGCCAGCGCGGCCAACCCGGTAGACGTGTTGGGAGATGCGTTGGCCGACCGGTACGAGCACGCCCTCGAGCTCGTTCTCAACGATCCGAACGTGGATGGCGTGATCGTCATCCTCACGCCGCAGGCCATGACAG
>DAOUDX010000419.1:0-7992 GCA_034430835.1 Anaerolineae bacterium | reverse complement strand
TCCCTAATCCTTACTCCCAGCTAAGAAAGCACTCCGATCCGTGAAGAACTGCTGATAGAGTTTGTAATGCGCGGTGTCCTCGTAGGCGACCTCCTCGATGCGGGACGAATCGAAGCTGAAGAGCTGGGCACCTGGATAGGCCAGCAGGATGGGCGAGTGAGTGGTCATGATGAACTGCGCGTGTCCCGCCGCCTCCAGCCGTTGCAACAGCTTCAAGAACTTTACCTGGCTTGCGGGCGAGAGCGCTGACTCGGGCTCGTCGAGGAAGTAGATGCCCTTGATGTGGTAACGTCCGCTGAAGTAGCTCAAGATGCCTTCGCCGTGCGATAGCGTGTTGAGGATGCGGCCACCGTGGTACTTTAACCGCCCAGGGTCGCAGAGCGCCACGTCGTCGAGAAAATCAGCAAAGTCGTGGAACGTCTCGGCGCGGAAGAGCGAGCCGGGCACGCTGCCGTTGGCCCAGGTGATGGAAATGTAATCGGCCAGCTTGGTCTCGTAGGGGTTGTGATGGGCCAGGTGGCGCTTGGGCTTGTGCCAGACGTGAACGCCGCACTTTCTGGTGATAGCCTCCAGTAGGGTCGATTTCCCCGTGCCGTTCTCGCTGACGAAGAAGGCGATAGGGTTTCTAAACGTCAACTCCGTCGTCTCTCGTAGAATTGGAACGTTGAACGGATAAAAACGGTCGGTGGGATAGTCCTCGCTGTTCAACTTGACCTTTAGGAGATGCATGCTCAACCTCCTGAAACAAAAACGCCCGTCCATCTCGGGGACGAGCGTCTCACTTCTTGGACACCCGCGGTGCCACCCTGGTTAGGCAGTTCTTCAAAACGCAAAACGCGCCGGTGACGGCGCGTGACATGAAGAGCCAGCCTCACTCTTGCGGGTACAGCTCTTCGACCGCGCTCGGAGCGATACCCTGCGCCCTGGTAACGGTGGCGTCTCCGGCCTGGACTACCTCGAATGGCGAAGCCACTCGCCTCGGCAGGCAACTCCTGGGCCCATTCGGCACCGGCGCTGGTATCGGGCTTGCAGCCCTTGGTCCTACGACCAAACGACCCGACTCTCTGAACCTCGCTTCGGTGCCTACTCTTCCCGATCTCGGTCTTTCAATCTCCGACTGTGCGTGCAGTATACCACGCGGCAAGCGTGGCGTCAAGTCACTCGATGAAAGGCAGCAATTCGTCCACCAGTGCCTCTTTGGTCCGGTAGCCTATGATGCGCTCGACCTCTGCGCCGTCTTTGAACAGGATCAGGGTCGGAATCCCCCGAATGCCCAGGCCCTGGGGCGTGTTGGGGTTGGCGTCCACGTCCATCTTGATCACGCGCAGTCTGTCCGCGTACTCCTGCGCCACCTCTTCCACGATCGGCCCGATCATCTTACACGGCCCGCACCAGTCGGCCCCGAAGTCCACGAGGGTTAGCTCTGTCGCCCGGAGCACCTCGCTCTCGAAAGCGTCGTCCGTTACATTGGGTACCTGTGCCATTGCGTTCTCCTTGGATGGATAGCCCGGATTATCCTATGGGAGAATGCTTTTGTCAAGCAACGCACTTCTGCTATAATGCCCTTGCGAGTGCAACCTGCAAGGGATGGCGGTTCCGGCGTTGCTTCGCTTCTCCGGAACCGTATAGGAGCCATTTTTGTCCTCTCGTACTTTCTCGACAAGTAGGCGATTTCTCCTCAGCGTGGGTCTGGCAACGGGCCTGGCGGGGATGCTCTTTCTCGCCTGGTCCAATCCCACCCGCGCGGTACCGGCCAACGTAGCGCCTCGGGTGTGGGCCGATCTGGAGGATGCCGACGGTAGCGAGGCAGAGTTCATCGTCGTCCTGACCGAGCAAGCCGATCTCAGCCGGGCGGCGAGTCTGCCGAACCGTGAGGCGCGCCTGCGGTACGTCTACGGCACATTGCGGGAGACGGCGCGCCGCTCCCAGGCTCCCCTGCACGCCGAACTCGATGCCGGTGGCGTGGATTATCGTTCGTTCTACATCGTCAACGCCCTGGCGTTGAAGGGCGACCGCGCCCTCGTCACACGCCTGGCTGCCCGCTCCGACGTGGCCCGCATCGCCGCCAACCCGCGCGTCCTTCAGGCGCTTCCGTCACCCTCTCTCCCAACGGGAGGCCTGGACGGGGCGCCGGCCAGCGTCGAATGGAACGTGGCGCGCGTCAACGCCGACGACGTCTGGGCGCTGGGCTACACGGGGCAGGGGATCGTCGTCGCCGGGCAGGATACCGGCTACGATTGGGACCACCCGGCCATCAAGTCCCAGTATCGCGGCTGGGATGGTCTCAGCGCCGATCACGACTACAACTGGCACGATGCCATCCACAGCGGGGGCGGCGTCTGCGGGGCCGACTCGCCCGAGCCGTGCGATGACCACGGCCACGGCACGCACACGATGGGCACAATCGTCGGTGACGATGCCGCCTTCGGCGGAAGCAACCAGATCGGCGTCGCACCCGGCGCGCGCTGGATCGGCTGCCGCAACATGGATCAGGGGTATGGTACACCGGCGACCTACATGGAGTGCTTCGAGTTCTTCCTGGCCCCGTATCCCATCGGCGGCGTTCCGTCAGAGGGCGATCCTACCAAAGCCCCCCACGTGATCAATAATTCCTGGGTCTGCCCGCCCAGTGAGGGATGCGATTGGGACACGTTGCAGGCCACCATCGAGAGCGTGCGCGCGGCGGGGATCGCGGTCGTCGTCTCGGCGGGCAACGAGGGCTCCAGTTGCAGCACAGTGATGTACCCGCCTGCCATCTACGACGCAGCTTTCTCGGTGGGGGCGACGTCCAGCAGCGATACCATCGCCTCCTTCAGCAGCCGGGGGCCGGTGACGGTGACGGTGGGCAGCTCCAATCGGCTCAAGCCGGACGTATCCGCGCCGGGCGTGAGCGTGCGCTCCAGCCTCTCCGGTGGCGGGTATGGCCTGAACAGCGGCACCTCAATGGCCGCGCCGCACGTGGCGGGAACGGTGGCGCTCCTGTGGTCGGCCGCGCCCCATCTCGTCGGCGACGTGGATGCCACCGAGTGGATCATCGCGCGCACGGCCCGACCTCGCATCGACACCAGTTGCGGCGGCGAGCCGGGCGGGCTTCCGAACAACGTCTATGGTTGGGGCATCGTGGACGCGCTGGCAGCGGTGGAGGCGCCCCGGCTCGGCAAGGTGGCAGTCTTTCCACCGCTGGAGATCCCGGCCCGGACGCTCGTCTACACCCTTTCGTTCACCAACTTTTACAGCTCTTCTCTCACCCAGGTCGTGCTCACGGACGCCATCCCAACGAGCACGACTTTCGCCTGGGCCGGCGATGACCATGTATACGCGGACGGTGTGGTCACCTGGACGGCGGCGAGCCTGGTGAGCCACGAGACGCTGACGGCGACGCTGGCGGTCACGGTGGCCCACCTGGCGCGGGGCGCGCTCGTCATCAACGAGGCCTATGGCGTCCGCGCCGACGAGCTGCCCGCCCCCATAGCGGGCGCGCCGGTCGAGACGGTCGTGCCGTGGCGCTATATCTTCCCCGTGGTCCTCAGAAATTGGACGCCGGGACTGATCGGCGATGACTGACACCGACCAGGAAACTCTGCGCCTGCGGGCGCGCACTGTGCTGCACCTGTCCGATCCTGCCGACGCGGTGTACGTTTACTACGCGCTCTATCACGATCCCCGACGCACCCGCCTCACCATCCACGAGGATGAGACCGGGCATGCGGACGGCTTCGTCGCCGTCTGCCAGACCGGGCAGCGGCTGTTTCAGCCCACCGTTGCACTGCGCGCGCTGAACGGTGATGCTGCCGCCGATCTGCTATGCCGGGCGCTCGTTCCCGGTCGTCCCTACTACGTGATCGCCGCGTTGAGCCTGCGGGACGGCGTCACCAGGGTCGTGGACGTTGAGCAGCCCGAGATCAATCGTGTATACAAGATCGATCTGTTCCACTTTGATCCCCTGATCAACGTGCTGGTCGTGACGGAGGAGGGATTGGGCGGATTACCGCGCTTCGTCATCCGCTCGCAGGATGAGATTGTGGCCGAGGCGGGGATGAACTGGGCCTCCCCACACTTTGTCGAGATATTCGTCCGCACGGAGCCGGCCGCCCGGGAGCGCGGGTGGGGGCGGGCGGTGTTGACGGCCTGCACGACGTGGGCCATTCGTTCGGCCAGGCAGCCGCTCTACGTGGTCAATGAGACGAACGAAGCCAGCATCGCGCTGGCCGAGTCGGTTGGGTACGTGGACACCGGCATGCGGGAGTTCACCGGTGAGGGGATTTGTGAACCTCCCGCGGGTTCTTGAACCTGCGGGAGGTTGTCGGCGGTGCCCGGCGCGAGTACCGGGCACCACTCACTGGGTGTTGATCATCTTCGCCAGAGCTGGCCAAGGATCATTCGACGGTGGTCATCGTTGTCCACCTGGCCGCTAGGGGATCCCTACCAACTCGACGGCGTCGATCTCGTTCCAGTCCTCGATCACCGATTGGTCGATGGTGATCATGACCCCGTCGGCTAGGTAGTCGGCGTCCTCCACCACGATGTGGAGGACGAAGGGGCAGTCGCCTGACCTGTCCTCCGGCTCGCCGGTGTAGACGGTGTGGTACTCCCCGTCCCCGTCGCGCAACTCGACCTTGACCACCTGGTTGGGGTTGTAAGTCTGGACGATGTTCACCTTGGTGGGGAGCACAGGTGTGTCATAGTCCAGCTCGATCCATTCGACCGTGCCGTACGACTCGGAGGCCCAGGCGGTGGTATAGTCGCCGCATTCGGGCGTATCAGGCGCGCCGGTGGTCTGCATGGCGGACCAGTCGGGATCGCCAAACTCGGAGCTGGCGGTGGCGTAGGCAGCCCACTGGCGGGTCTCTTCACCCGGCAGCGGCGCCTCGGCGCCAGCGGGTGGGAAGAAACGCACGGAGGCCAGCACGGCATCGAACTGTGGGCCGAACTCGCCCCACTGGTCGGCAGGGGCTATGGCGACCATGATAAAGTGATGCTTGGGCGTCGGCGCTGCGACGACGATGCGCCCGATGATCTCTTCCCCCTTGATGGCGCCGCTGACGTCGGCGATCAGGCCGGGCTTGCCGTCGATGTCGATCTCGCGCGGGGGCGAGATCTCGACGCCTTCCTCCAGGTCACTGGTAAATTCGTCAAAGAACTCTTCTGGCGAGTAGCTCTCCTCGCCGAAGGCGCCCATGAGCAGGATGGCAGGGCCGGTGTCCGGGTCGGCGTCGGGGGCTTCCATGCTGGCCATGCCAAAGGCCTCCTCGACAGTGTATCCGGGGATCGTGCGGAAGGAGTAGCCACCGTCCTCGCTGCGGATCACCTCCCCCAATTCGACCACTGGTTCGGGAGTTTCCGTCGGTTCGGGGGTATTGGTGGGTTCGGGGGTGTTTGTGGGTTCAGGAGTGTTCGTGGGGGCAGGCGTTTCGGTGGGTTCGGGGGTGGCCGTGGGCTCCGGGGTGCCGAGTAAGCCGCAGCCAAAGGTGGTCAGGGCCAGGATCAGTAAGACAATTACGGGTGTGAATTTGCGTTCCATTGGATGCCTCCTTAGTCCAGAGTTTGTGCCAGAATTATATACCTTTCTGCTGAGTGTGTCACGCCAACTGAAGCTCTCGATGTGCGGTGTGAGACTGAGTTTCCCGGGGGGATGCTATCCTCAGCCGATGGTCCTGTTGAGTCTGCGGGCGCGATCGCCGCCGAACTCCTCGCCGAGACGGATGGGCATTGACAGTTAGGCTTTTCTCATTTAGAATACGGGCCAATCTTTAAATCGCATCACGCTCGCATCCAGAAAAGGTCTGAAAGGGGAATCTCGATGAAGGAATACGACACCAGGCAACTGCGCAACGTCGTTCTGCTGGGGCACGGAAGCGCAGGCAAGACGTCCCTGGCGGAGGCGATGCTCTTTGCCAGCGGCGCGATCAACCGTATGGGAGAGGTGGAGAACGGCACCACTGTCTCCGATTCCGACGAAGAGGAGATGCGCCACCACATCTCGCTCAACCTGGCCGTCGTCCCCGTCGAGTGGGGTGGCTGCAAGATCAACGTGCTGGATACTCCCGGCTACACCGACTTTGTCGGCGAGGTCAAGAGCGCCGTCCGGGTGGCCGACTTGGCGCTGGTTCTGGTGGATGCCGTCGCCGGCGTCGAGGTCGGGACGGAATTGGTGTGGGATTACGCCGACGAGCATGGATTGCCCCGTATAGTGGTCGTCAATAAGATGAACCGGGAGAACGCCAGTCCGGACCGGACGGTGGCGGCGCTGCGAGAGGCCTTCGGAAAGAACTTTTTTCCCGTCCAACTCCCAATTGGTGCGGCGGGTGACTTTGCGGGTGTGGTAGATCTGGTTGCAAAGAACGCGCTGATGGGCTCCGACGGAAAGGAGGCAGAGATCCCGGACAACATGGCCGACCAAGTGGAGGAGGCGTACCTCCAGGTGATCGAGGCCGCTGCCGAGGCGGACGATGAGCTCATCGTGAAATACCTGGAGGGGGAGGAACTCACGGATACAGAGATCCAGCAGGGATTGCGCGCCGCGATCCTCAACAGCACGGCCGTGCCGGTCCTGGTGACAGCGGCAACGGCGAATCTGGGTGTGAAGGCGCTGCTGGATGCACTGGTCGCCTACGCCCCCTCACCGGCCGACCGTGGCTTGGTCGCCGCCGAGGGCGCGGCGGGTGAGGAGGAGATCGAGCCTAACGAGCTGTCACCGCTGGCGGCGCTGGCCTTCAAGACCACAGCCGATCCTTTCGTTGGCAAGCTGACCTGCCTCCGTGTGTACGGCGGCGTCCTGGAGTCCGATGGCCGGATTTACAACAGCCGTGCCAAGGAGGAAGAGCGGTTGGGGCAGATATACGTGATGCGCGGCAAGGAGCAGATGCCGGTGGCGCGCTTGCGCACCGGCGACATCGGCGCGGTGGCCAAGCTTTCCCACACGCTCACCAGCGACACGCTGTGTGACAAGGGCCATCCTGTGAGCCTGCCCGGCCCTGTGTTCCCATCCCCGCTCTTCGGCGTGGCCGTCAACCCCACCAGCAAGGCCGACCAGGCCAAGCTCGGTCCCACGCTGACGCGCATTTGCGAGGAGGATCCGACGCTGCGCTGGCACCAGGAGGCCAGCACCAAACAGACCATCTTGGAGGGCATGGGCGAGGCCCACGTCGATATCGCCTTGAGGCGTATGCAGAACCGGTTCGACGTCGGCGTCGAGACCTCGATCCCCAAGGTGCCGTACAAGGAGACCATCACCAGAACCTACGCTGACCAGTATCGGCACAAGAAGCAGACGGGCGGCGCGGGCCAGTTTGCCGAGGTACACATGCGGCTGGAGCCGCTGCCCCGCGACACCGGCTATGAGTTCGAGTGGGAGGTCTTTGGCGGCGCCATCTCCCGCTCGTTCGAAAGCTCCATTCAGAAGGGCATCAAGCAGGTGATAGAGCAGGGCGTCATCGCCGGCTACCCGGTGGTGGACGTCAAGGCTGTCGCTTATGACGGCAAGGAGCACCCGGTCGATTCCAAGGACATCGCCTTCCAGATCGCCGGGCGGGAGGTGTTCAAGAAAGTCATGATGGAGGCCGGGCCGGTGCTGTTGGAGCCCATCCACAAGGTCGTCATCACCGTGCCGGACGAGTACACGGGCGACATTATGGGCGACCTGAACACCAAACGCGCACGGGTGCTGGGGATGGATCAGAAGGGCAGCAAGAGTATCATCACGGCGCTGGCGCCGTTGGCGGAGATGCAGCGGTACGCCACCGACCTGCGCAGCCTGACGCAGGGCCGGGGCGTGTTCTCGATGGAGCTGGATCACTATGAGAACGTCCCCGCGCACCTGGCGCAAGCGATCATCGCAGCGCACCAGAAAGAGAAGGAAGAGTAAGAGGGAGTAGGAAGCAAGAGGCAAGAAAAGGGGCTCGTTCCTGGATGGGGGCGAGTCCCTAATCGTAGCAGGAGGGTGAACGATGGCTACGTCGGTTCTGCCGCCACCCCCTCCCCTCTCCCGATTTC
>DAOUDX010000418.1:0-2074 GCA_034430835.1 Anaerolineae bacterium | reverse complement strand
ATGCCGAACGTGCTGGGGGTCGAGTGCGCGGTGGGCGACGGCCAGGGCGAGGGCCAGGACGAAGGCCTACACGACCCGACCCCCAACCCACCGGCTGAAGTGCGCCGGGCCATGGCCGGCTCGCGGACCTTCGTCAAAGCGCGCCTCGGCTACAACATGGAGAAGTCACTGGCCGCGCTGGACGAGCTGGCCGACCCACAACTCAGACTGGTCGTCGAGATCGGGTTTGACCGGCAGAACGCCGAACGTAACTATCAACTTATACGGGAGAAGCTCGAACGAATCTACGGGCAATAAGACCATGAACGGCAGCGAAACCTTCGGACTTGACCTACTCGACTACGTGGCGTTTGGGGCGTTCTTCGTCATCCTTTCGGCGATCGGCTATTGGGCCGGCCGACGTGAAAGGACCAGCGCCGACGAGTACTTCCTGGCCGGCCGCAAGCTGCCGTGGTACGTGGTGGGCGGCTCGTTCATCGCGTCGAACATCAGCAGCGAACACTTCATCGGCATGATCGGAGCGGCGTTCATCTATGGCCAGTGCATCGCCATATGGTGCTGGGGCAACGTCGGCTCGTTCACCTTCCTGATCTGGCTCTTCATCCCCTTCCTGCTCGCCTCCAGGGTCTTTACCATCCCGGAGTTCCTCGAGCGGCGATTCAACGGCACCTTGCGACAGGCCTTTGCATTGGTCACCGTGCTGAGCAACGTGCTGGCCTTCCTGGCCGCGGTGCTCTACGGCGGCGGTCTGGCGCTGAATAAGCTCTTTGGGTGGAATCTCTGGCTGGCGATCATCGCCCTGGGAGTTGTCGCGGGTACCTGGGCCATCTATGGCGGCCTTTCGTCGGTGGCTTGGACTGACTTGTTCACGGTTGTCGTCATGATCCTGGGCGGCGTGCTGGTCACGGTCGTTGGGCTTCAGACGCTCGCCGGGCCGTCTGGATCGCTCGTTGATGGTGTTGCAGTGATGTTCCAGCGGAATCAAGCCCTCGACGGTCCCTGGAAAGAAGCAGTCCAAGCAACGGCCCAGAACATCGTCCACGCGGACCACTACAACCGCCTCTCGGTGATCCAGCCTGTTGCGCACCGACTCCTGCCTTGGCCGAACCTGATCTTCGGCATCTTCTCCATAAGTATCTGGTACAGTGTGCTCAATCAGTTCATGATTCAGCGCGTGTTGGGGGCGAAAAACACCTACCACGCGCGGATGGGCATTGTCCTGGCCGGTTTCGCGCAGGTGTTCTTGCCTGTGATCATTGTGGTGCCCGGCTTGATCCTCTTCGCGATGCATCCCGAAGTCCTGCTGCTGCCGTGGGACGACATCCCCGCAAAGGCCGACCAGACGTTCGTCAGCCTGGTCCAATCGCTGGTGCCCGTGGGACTGCGGGGGCTGGTTCTGGCCGGGCTGTTCGGGGCCATCCAATCGACCGTCAATTCCGTGCTCAATTCCACGGCGACGATCGTCACACTGGACATGTACCGACGGCTGTTTCGGCCGGACGCTTCCAGCCGTCACCTGGTGAGGGTGGGCATCGTCACGTCGGTGATCGTACTGCTGGTGTCGATCGTGCTGGCCGGATTCATCGGGCTGCTGGGGGAGAGCTTGTTCGTCTACATCCAAACACTCTATGCGTTCTTCGCCCCGCCGTTTTCGGCCGTCTTCTTGCTGGGCGTTCTCTGGCGGCGGATCAACGCGGCCGGAGCCACCGCCGCCGTGGTTTCCGGTTTTGCCTTGGCGCTGGCGATCAAAGCGTATGTTGCCCTGTGCCCCGACCACCCCTACTGGATTGCGCCCTTTGCCAACCAAGCGGCCATCAACTGGGTGTTCTGCACCGTGGTGTGCATTGCGGTCAGTCTGATGACGCCACGTCCGGCCCCGGAGCGGGTCTCTGACGCGATGGTCTTCAACTGGAGGACCTTAAACATCTTCAAGGATTTGGGCGACCGATGGTACACGAGCGTGCTGACGTGGTGGCTCTTGTTCGCGGCCCTGGTTGCTGCGTTGATGTTGTACTTCTCCGGCCTGACGTTCCAATAGGCATCACTTCAGAGATGTCATGAACCACCAAGAAAC
>DAOUDX010000417.1:0-12156 GCA_034430835.1 Anaerolineae bacterium | reverse complement strand
TTTTCTTGTCCCTTCTCCCTTTCCTTGGGCTGGCTTGACCAACCACTGGTGGCCAGGGTGCTCTCAGAACACTTCCAGAGGATCACAATAAACACAGCTCCAAGTGGTACAACTTTTTGGGGGAACCCCCCATTCTGCACTTCTCTAACCCTGTTTTCGTCAGTCAGGTCGTCTTTTCATCAAAGCACCTGCCTGTTGCCTGCAGGTACTCAGTAAACGCTCGCACCGCCTCCTCAATATTTCGCAACCCCGTGACACTATGAATGGCGGTGTGGGATGAGACCTTAATAAGGCGCGTTCCAAGAGACCTCGCCCGAAGCCCCCACACGTATAAATAGCGGTATGAAAACTGCAATGTGCCCAACACGACACCTCGTTTAGTCGCTTGCAAGGCGCGATAGAAACTTCTCATCGTCAAAGGAAAATAGGCGGGGTGCCACATTGCCAAGTCAGCATACAGCCGAGGAACACTAAAATCCGTCAGGATATCAACTCGACCAGTAGCCAGTAAAGCACTTACTGCTGATTCCGCCCATATCGTTTCCACAGAGAAAAACGCTGGAACGATGCCAGACCAGTCCTTTTCACAACAGGCTGGCAAATGAGGCTGATCCTGTAGGCGCCCGACATGCTTTTTCATGCCACCTATACCCGCGTTACTCCTTCCCGAGCTGCCAGGAACAAACAGGGGATAATCTATTTGGCACATCCGCTTCACATAACTGGCGACTGCCACCGCGGCGGCCATATCAGGGCTAACGCCGGGGAAGTATGTCCCTGTCTTTTCCCTAACACGCTGCATACATTCCCTTCTGACAATTCCGTAATACGCCTTTGGCAAGCTATGAAAGCTTTGGCCGGCGTCCTTCGCACACTTTCGCATCTCCTCCTCAGCCTCAGGGAATGATCTCTCACCAGTAAACGGGTTGATTCTGAGTTCGCCTGGGGCAATGGCACCAGAGGCGGGTAATTGCAGATCGGGCCACACGTAGTGCACCCGGTTAAGAGGGACCAAGGCATCGAGGTTATTCGCTTCTGCCCAACGAGTTGCGCCAATGATCTCAGGATTGACGCCGTCATCATCTCCTATAAGGCAAACATACTTCCCCCTCGCCCGATGCATCGCCCGATCATAGTTCTCGCTCATGGAGACCGCAGTCTTGAAATAGTTGTAGTTTAGACGCCGATCAGCAATGTTGTCCCTGACCCAAAGCTCGAGTTGATTGAAGTCGCTGTTATCCTCGACCACCAATTCGAGTTCTGAGCACGGAATACTGAGAACGCTTCGAATGGCGGATTTAGCGTAATCCATTCGATCCTTGGTGGGAATCACGATTGATAGGAGAACACTACCCTGAGTGGGCAAGTCTTGCATACTCTCCTTTGTCAGATGCGAGCAATCAGATACGCAGTAAAAAGGCGATCAGGCAGAGTGTTTGATAAGGTCTTCCTGATTTCTTCGATCTGCCACAAACCTAACGATTTGTCGCTATAAGCGCCGTTGCCTTCTGTACATCCTTCATTTATTACTTTGAGTGGCTTGGGAAGGTTGAAGGGTGCGATCTCCAGGTTTAGTGGACGCCACGACCCTGTGACTATGTCGTGATTATTTCTTCGTGACGGGAATGTTGTTGTAAGAAGATATTTTGACCCACTAGTGTATATGTTACGCAGAGCTAGCAGAATATCAGTAAAGGAAAAATGCACAAGACAATCACGACAGAAGACAAGATCTACTTTTGGCAGCTCTCCAGAGATTAGATTCAAGTGTTGGAAATGCAGGTTTGCTCTTTCATACTTCTCTCTATTGTTCTGTACCATTTCCTTCACTATATCAGCTCCAATATAGTCTACACTATCCAAGTCAACACTATTCATCCAGTGAAAATCACCACAGGGGATATCGAGCATGGTTGAAGTGCTTAACTCACGAAATAGGGTGGGCAATTGTTTAGTGATTATTCGAGTCTGATATAGATCAGAACCTGGTCCAGAGACAGAATCCTCCCCCAAAAATCTGTTTCCTCTATAGATATCGCTGAAGAACTCTTCAAGCCTTTTTCTCGTATACAGGCCTCGTATAGAACGATACAAGTACAGAACGCCTGGCGTCTTCTTGGCGAGTTGCTTAACAACTTGCATTACAAAACTCCTCGCATGATAGTGATACGAGCAAGGCACCAGCCCGGCTCGCGGTTTGTCGGTTGGGCTGGTTTTGTGCAATGCTTAAGCCGCAAGGCTGATCGGAACGAATGATTGGACTCCTTGCGACGCTAGATCGCTGTCGAAAGACAGCACGCTCCGGTGCGATGTAGATTACGGTACCCCGGATCCGGGTCTCCAGTTGATTTGAGTCGCTGTTATCCTCGACAACCAATTCGAGTTCTGAGCACGGAATACTGAGAACGCTTCGAATGGCGGATTTAGCGTAATCCATTCGATTTCGAGATGGAATCACAACTGATAAAAGCGGGGCGTCCTGAGTCATTGAAATCCTCACTCTTTCCTCAACGGTTTAGCATAAAATCCAGCAGTGAAGAGTAAGTCATTGTCCACGCGGTTCCGGGCCAGTTTTGCGGCATTAGCAGCAAAACCTTCCTGTGCAAAATCCGTCCAATTGGCCCGAAGCAAGCACTTATTCTTCATCGCTGCATAAAATCGAACATCTATCCGAGCCATGGCGTAGGTTTTTTGAGGCATAGACGACACATCGCAAACCATGTATGTCTCGACCTGTCCGGGCTGTGCGGCTCATGACTTTCGCATTTCCGAGCTTGAGGCCCGGATAAGGCGGTCTCAAGGCCAGTGCGAGCCGATTCGAGCGCCAGAACAAGAGGCAGACTGCCCCTTTCTGAGGGCTCTAGGTGGCCCACACCTCATCGGCCACTCAGGGACGAACTGTCAGTGTCTCGATTCGGGCGCAACATCAACATCCTTTACGCAGAGAATGCGAAACGCCAAGTGAGGAAGGTTTGTAGTGAGCAACTGTGTTAGTAGAGACACCATCAGCCAGAACCGCGATGGCCACCACCGTATTTTGGCCATCTCCCCGCGAAGACACCTCAGTCCTTCAATTCCTATGACACGATACCCCAGCTGTATCATTTGCCCTGCGGTCCAGCCAGACAGATGTTTCTGCATAGGGTTGCCGTACTCCTCGCGCTGTAACAGAAAACCGTTTGGTGTGTAGATGATGACTTTCTTCTTGGCGATCATCTCCATCTGCGCAATAAGATTGAGCCCGTCTTGTTCGGTCAGATGCTCCACCAGATCAGAAGCGAGGACACAATCGAACGACTTGGGCTCGAAACAATCGCCGATATCAAGCGCATTCATCAAATAGTATTCGTCGTGGATACCCAAAGTGCGACTCTGCTCGATGACTGAAGCAAAGGCGTCCACACCAACCAGGCGCTTTGGCCTGCGAGTCAGGCACTGGACGGGCGAATTGAAGCCACACCCCACATCAAGCAGTGACTCACAGGACCCTTCGATCTCTAGCTTCAAATGCCTTTCGTACTGATTCTCTAACCGCCCGAACGCAGCCCTCCAGACTCTCCCAAACAGCTTCCTTATATTCAACATTTTTGACTAACCTTGCCCACGCAGGGAAAACCTTCAGTACACCGAATTGTTAAGGAGGCGAACAGGCCTTCGTTTAGATATACAGATACACGACATCCGTTTACCGTGCTTCCATTCTACTCGATACCACTAGCTGTATTTATACCGGCATCGGTCTTTGAGCTGTTGCAACTGGTCATTGATGGGGCACGACGCTTCTTCAGTTGAAGGAGCACCCACACCCTGACGGCTGGCACCGTGAAGGCGGCCGCCACTAGCGTACAACCTGACACTATCACAAGAAACAGCAAGAGCAATAGCCTCGGTATGTTGCCGTGGATGAGAAGCCGTCCAACTCCGGCGACAATCAAAGCGGCCAACGCCGGCTGTCCCACATCTGCCAGGTACCATCGCCTCAACTCGTCTCTGAGCAGCCGACGGTGCATGACCTGCTGGCCGATCACTAGAGTTCCCAAGTTCACAACAACCCACATTGCCGCCGCTCCGATAGCCCCGTAGCGATACGCCAGAACAATGATAAGCGGCACTAACATAAACACAGCGGCAAGATTTTGGTAGAAACCTAGTTTCGTCCACCCGTGAGCCAGTTGCACTGCCCAGGGAATATGCGCTAAGCCATGCAGTCCAGCTCCAATCACCAACAACGTGAGAAGCCAGCAGGTGTTTGCAGCTATTTCAGAGTTACCTATCCAAACGAGCAGAATCTCTCGCGAAAAGAGCGCCAAGACCACCACCATCGGCAAAAGAAGTACCGACATCACTTCAGAACTCCGATGGTAAAAACGCTTCAAACCTTCCTGGTCAGCCGCTGTTACCAGTTGCGTGCACCTGGGAAATACAACGCTGTAAACAGACTTGACTATCATGTATAGATTGGCACTCACGCTCGCGGCCAGCGTGTAATAGCCGAATTTCTCTAGAGTCAGTATCTTGCTCAGAACAATCTTGTCGGTTTGAAGCAAAGCAAGACCAAGTACACTAACAGCACTGATACCGGCTGCGAAGCGCCACACCCTCTTCAATTGCCCGATCTGAAACGTCGGGGTGACGGCAGACCTGGGCAGGCTATGCCACAAGAGCAATGCTACCAATATTGTCGAAGTGATGCTAATAGCGATTTGCCATCCAAAGAAAGCCTGAACGGTAGGGGAAACCAACCACAGGATAAGAACCGCTCCAATACCACGCAGGGTCGCCACTCCCGCATTAACAGCACCAAGTAGAATTTGCCTCTGAAGACCCATGAGCCCACTGGCATAAAAACTGAATGGCCACTGAAATAACATCACGATGCCAATCAGAAACACAGCCTGCTGTACAGTCACACGAGAGAGATGAACGGTCGTTATCCAATATTGAGCCAAGACCGGCACAAGAGCCATCACCACGATCCCGATCAACACGGCCACCGCCCAATAGATCGTCTCCAGCGTACGAACCAGGTTTCGAGCCTCGCAGGCGCTTTCTTGCCTTGTCGAGAGGCGGGCCATCTCTCGACCCATCGTTGTAGAGAGACCCATGTCCAACAAACTGGCCAATGCCTGCAAAGTGCCATATACGCCCATCAGTCCATAGGCTTCAATGCCCATAAAGCGAATATAGAGGGGAACCAGCACAAGACTGACTACAGCCATCCAAGCGTTGGCCGCGAAGTTCGCAACTAGGTTTCGCTTAATAGTGGACACAAGCGCAATGCCCCCAAAGACTGCTCACCGCATGTTTCTGTTTAACCTAATCCGACAACTCAGAACCAGATAGGTTTGCGCCGGGTTACCGCCCGGCTTGCTGATTCCCACATCAACTCCCCCTCAACCCGCCAGCCGCGTGATCAGACGCATCAAATCCTCTTCCTTGTGTTCGTGCGCTTGCTACGCCTTAATGCCTCCACCTGCTCCTCTATCCATGCATACGTCCGCCCGATCCCCTCTTGGAGACTCACCCTCGCCTCCCAACCCAACGAGTGGATGCGCGCCTTGGGCAACCGAAGGTTGCGGCAACCAAAGGTTGCTTGAAGTTCCGCGCCTGCCCTAAACGAAGTGACTCCCACCGGTCCCTCGACGTATTCGGTCGGACTCAAAGAGTCCGCGCGGATATCCTTTCCCGAAACATCGATCACCGTCTGCACCAACTCGGCCACGGTCACGTACTCCTCGCCGCCAATGTTGGTCGAGTCCTCGAGGTCAGACTGCATCAGCAGGCAAATCCCCTCGACCAGATCGTCCACGTAGGTATAGTTCCGAATGCCAGACCCATCGCCCCAGACGGGGATGGTGCCGCCTTGCCCTGAGCCTGTCGAAGGGCCATCCTCGGCCATCGCCACCTTGCGACAGATGGCCGCCGGGGCCTTCTCCCGCCCGCCGCGCCAGGAGCAACTGCGCCAGCGCCGCCGCGAGCGTGTGGGGGCGGCGTCGGCGCTGCCCCGTGTGCACCAGCACCTGCTTGAACCGGTCTGCATACTTGGCCATCTCCTCCATAATGGGAGTGGTTTTCATAAAGTTGGGCCTGGCTCCGACGACGTGCAAAACACGCACCCATCTACTCCTCTTCAACCTGCGTAACCCAATCGACCGTCACGACGCCAACCTACACAGGGGCGAAGCAGCCCCGCGAGGCCGCCTCGCCCCTCGATCCTACGCTATGACACCTCTTTCCCTGCCTCCAGGCTGCCTGCGTGCCCCGGCAGGTCGCTGGCCGTCACCAGCACCATCGCCTGTCCACCAGGGTGGTCCGCCGTCGTCACGTACCGCCACCACACCCCGCCGTCCTCCGGCGTGGCCGCCCCCTCCTCCACCAGCGTGCCGTCCTCCGTGGCGATCAAAAAGTGCACCGTCTCCACCTGCACGTCGTCCCGCGCCCGGGCGCGCAGCACCTCGCCCACCTCGCCCGTCCACCCGTCCAGGTCGATCTCGTCCACCTCCGGCGGATGGTACCAGTCCGCCACCGCCACGTTGTACGTCGTCTTGGGCGTCCCCGCCGCCTTGGGCGCGTACGCCGGGTCGTCCTTGGCCCCCTTGCCGTAGGCCGTCGCCTCCTGGAACCGCTCGCGCGCCTCCTGCTGCGCCTCCGTCGGCTCCCTATCCCGGGCGGCCGCCTTCGTGCGGATGATCGTCTGTCCGCCCTTGCCCCCCTGGATCACCAGCTGGTCGCCCAGCGACCCCTTTAATCCCTGCATCACGATATTCCTGTTTACCTTGGCCATTTTTTCCCTCCTATTCTCACTTTGGCCCTATCGCCTTATCTCGAGCTACCCATTAACCGCAATACGCCTATAACGTGCCTATAACGCGCCTATTACCGGCCCATATCGATCACCCCCTTTCGCTGGTCAGTGCATCGGCAAGCCGCCCGTTCTCGGCTCTTATGCGCTACGATCCAGTCTGCCCAAACCTCTCTTCCTTACCCCCGATACACCCACCCCGCCGCCTGCGCTCGCTCCGCCGAAAACACATTGCGCCCATCCACCAGAACAGGGTGAGCAACGCGGCCCCGCAGATCGTCCAGGTCTACACCCCGGTACTCCTCGTGCGCCACCATCGCCACGACCACATCGCTGTCCTGCACGACCTTCAAGAGATCGCCCTGATACTTGCGCACGTAAGGATCGTGAATGATAACACGAGCCCCCAGTTCGTGCAACCGGGCTACCAGCACCACGCTGGGGCTGTTGCACGTGTCATCCGGGCTCTCCAGGCCCGTCCTGAGTTCATCGAAGGACAGGCATAACTCGACATGGCTACCTCGTGCTATCAACTGGTCGCTTCACTCTCCCCCGCCAAATGCAGCGCAGCCGCGTAGGTGTGCGGGGCCAACCGGAATCGCAGCGCTTGCAGCCGGTCCAACAGCGGACGAACCGCCGGAATAAGGCCCGCTCGCCTGGCGTCCAACAATAACCCCAGCGTACCGGTCAAATACAGGCCAAGTGCTTCTGCCATCCGTCGGGCCAGTGCGTCGTCCAGAACCACTACAACCTCTTTCTCCTCTAGAGCCAACATCAGCGCCTCGGCCTCCCCCGGCCCCAGGTTAACGACCAAGGGAAGAGCCAACTGGCTGACGGGCCGACGAATGGTGATCCAGCCCAGGTGTTCCAGATCGGGCAAGTCCATACCAAGAGAACGCCCGGCTGCAATCTCGTCCAACACTGCAGGCGGAACAAGCACCCGGTCACCGAGTGCCGGAAGGATATGCAGCAACTCCAATTGATGGAGATACTGAATGGGCGAGGTATCGCAGATCAGATCAGGCAAGCCTCGTCTCCTGCGCCAACTGCGCCTCGGTCAGGCGGAACGTATCTACGCTATAGTCTGCCAGACGAGAAAGAAACACAACACGAGGCACGCCAGCCAACCGCGCCGCCGCGCCGGAGGAAAGCTGACCCAACTCAAACAACTTCATCGCGGCTGCCATACGCACGGCATCACCGGCCTCCTCCGAAGGCACCCTCAAACCCAACAATGCCTCGTCAGGAATATCCAAAACAACATGGCTCATTTTAGAACCTCCTTACCTGCCTCTCTGCCTGGCACTCAAAACCGCGTTGTGGCCCCACCCCATAGGCCGCCGCTACGTTTGGAGACCAATTCTTCCAGCCTGCTTCACTCCCACACCTCGATACACCCATCCCTCCGCCCGGGCCTGCTTCATCGAAAACACGCGCCGTCCGTCAGCCAGAATAGGCCGAGCAACCTGCCCCCGCAGCGTTCTCAGGTCTATGGCACGGTACTCCTCGTGCGCCACCATCGCCACGACCGCGTCGCTGCCTTGCACAACTTTCTTGAGATCGCCCTGATACTCGCGCACGTAAGACTCGTGAATCATAACCCGATCCCCCAACTCTTGCAACCGCGCCACCAGCACCGCGCTGGGGCTGTTGCGCGTATCGTCTTGTGGCACGCCTGCGGCCCGCCGATGCGGCCTGCCCTGAGCGCGAACCGGAGGTTCGTTGTCGAAGGGCAGCGCTTGCCCATCCTTCGATTACACTCAGGACAAGGGTTTTCGACGCGGACAGCGATGCCGCCACAGACACCTCAAGCCAGCGACTGCCATTCTTCCCACTTGATACCAGCCTGCCGCAGAATCCGAGCCAACAGGTCTGTACTAATATCCGTCCGATGCGGATTGGGTAGAATCAACCTGCGGTCCCCTCGAAGCATAAACTCGTGCCGTCCGCCCACGTAGGGACCTTCGAACCCGATCTTTTTCAGGCGTCGCACCAATTCACGACGCGAGACAGGTGTGAGACGCGGCATTTAGGCCGGCACCTTCTCCGGCAGACGGATGGTCACCTCCCCCAAGGCTGGTATGGGCAGTCCTTGCGCAATGCTAAGCAACACCCAATCCTCAATAGCCTCGGCCAGGTTGCGGCGACACTCCTCCAAGGTCTTACCCGTTGCCCAGACTCCCTCCAATGGCGGTACTTCGCCATAGAACGGTTCCTCATCCTCGATGGTTTCGTAGTGCGCATACTCCAGTGCAGTCTGAATATACTGTAGTAGCATGCTATCTCCTTGCCGGCGTGGCCTACAGCCAACCTCGCATCCTTACCAATCGCCCGTATCTTTTGATGGGGTGCAGTTGCTCTCTTTTACCACTGCCACACATAGCGCGGCCTCCTGCCGCAACCAAACTAACCCTACCACAAAGGACACCAAGGAACACGAAGAATACCAAGCCTCTTCGTCACCTTTGTGACTCTTGGTGCTCTTCGTGGTTTAAAGATTCTCGCGCATCGCGCAAATCTTGCGGGGCAATACTATAGCGCGGCCTCCAGCCGCAGCCAAATCTTTGGGACACGGATGAACACGGACTGCACGGGCTTTTTTCGCCCGTGTTCATCCGCGTTTTTCCGTGTCCGGAAAAACTCTCGCGGACAACGCAATTGTTGTGAGGTAATACTATAGCCCACCTGCACAAGTTTTTGTTAGCGTACATAACCGTTGGGCCAAGTAGGACAAGATGCCGTGCGACCATATCGGTCGCCTTTGTCCCACATCTATACTGCGCACGGCCATAAACTGCGATTTTCTGTCATTGCGAGGGCGCAGTCGAACGCGAAGCGTTCGCGCGCCCGAAGCAATCTCAGCGTAGAGATTGCGCGGACGTTCAGCGTCCGTCCGCGCCCTTCGGGCGCTCGCAATGACACTGCCGAGCAAAAGCGCAAATTGTGCCCGCGTCGAGTATATCCCGGAGCCTATGCGTGCCAGCAAGTTTTTCGCGGGTTTCCGGGAGTCTTCCCCCTCGTCGAACCATTCTTGGCGCTCAAATGGCCCAAATGCGGGGCAAAACTCGGCTCTCTGAGACCCGGAGAGGGCTTTTTGGCCCACTTGTTGGGACCGGTAAATAGGAGCGATTGCGCCCTAACGAATCCTCCTGCGTAGCGCCGCTGCAATCCGCTTAGCAGACTCTCCGTCCCACAGCTCCGGCATCCGCCCGGCTTTGCCTTCCCTGTCCAATATCGCTAGCGACTCGGCTACAATTCGCTGCGGGTCGCAGCCCACGAGCCGGTTCGTCCCCTGCGCCGCCGTCACCGGGCGCTCCGTGTTCTCCCGCAGCGTCAGGCAGGGCCTGCCCACCGGCCCCTCGACGTACTCGATGTGGATATCCTTCCCCGAAACGTCGATCACCGTCTGCACCAACTCGGCCACGGTCACGTACTCCTCGCCCCCGATGTTGGTCGATACTTCAAGGTCAGACTGCATCAGCAGGTAAATCCCCTCGACCAGATCGTCCACGTAGGTATAGTTCCGGATGGCAGACCCATCGCCCCAGACGGGGATGGTGCCGCCTTGCCCTGAGCCTGTCGAAGGGCCATCCTCGGCCAGCGCCACCTTGCGGCAGATGGCCGCCGGGGCCTTCTCCCGCCCGCCCTGCCAGGTCCCCTCGGGACCGTAGCAATTCTCAAAACGGGCCACGCGCACCGCGATGGGATAGTGCCGCGCGTACGCCTGCGCCATGCGCTCGGCGTACAGCTTCTCCCCCGGATGCTTTCTATCCGCCCGTACTCATTGTCTGGACTTGCCGGGACTGCCTCCTCCTCTGCCATCTCCGGCTCGCCGGGCTGCATGTCCCGGTAGACGCACACCGAAGAGGAGAAGAAATAGCGCCCCACGCCGAGCCCGGCTGCCGCGTCGATCATATGGATGTTGATCAGCGCGCTGTTGTGCATGATGTCGCACTCAGCCGCGTGGATGAAGCCCATCCCTCCCATATCCGCCGCCAGTTGGTATACCTCGTCAAACGTGCCGCCGTCGATGGACAGCGCCTCCCAGCAGTTGTGCGGCTCCCGCAGATCCAGCAGCCGGAACTCGTCGGCCTGGGTTGGCGAAAACTCGTGCTCCTTGATATCCACGCCCCGTACCCAATAGCCTTCGCGCTTGAGCTTTTTCACCAGGCCTGCCCTGAGCCCTGTCGAGGGGTGCCCGCCGATGAAGCCGCCAGCGCCGCAGACCAACGCTTTTTTCATAACCATAGATCTCTCAGCTTTCACGGGGTCTTCCTGTGTTTGTCTGTGTCAGTCTGTGCTTTCGTACTCAGCCGCTAACCTTCAGTACACCTCATCGTGAGAACCAACAGTCAACAGCAGGATTTCCTCCTCGCCGGACTCTGGATTCCGAACGAACTCGAAGACAATCCGAACGTCGTAACCCACACTGCAAGCCCACGCCCCAGATAACTGCCCCTTGAGCTTTGGCTATACAGAGAAGGATGGAAGGCGTCTTCGGCGAGTTGGCGAAGCGTCTTTTCTACCTCGTCGCGCAAACCCGGCCGTCGTCGGACCCTGCGTCTCAACGCGCGCACAAAAGACGAACTCCAAACCAGGGTCCTCATTCCGCCAACTCCGCCATCAACTCTTCCACCGACCCTCTTTGGACTTCGCCACGGCGGTATGCCTCACGCGCTGCAGCGATCTCTCCAGCCAGATTTGCGCGCCGCCGCTCAATGAAACGGTGATATGCAATCTCAAACAGCATTTCCTGCTCTTCCAACGTCAGGCCCTCTATTGTCTCCAGAGCCGTTTGAAATGAAGACACTCCTGCACTCATTCTCTTACCACCTCCGCCGACTCTCCACTATCCCACACCCCACGCAGCGACACCTCCATCCTGTCTTCCTCGCTTGCCCTGCCGCGAGCACGTGCCGCCCGTCAATCAGAACGGACCGGGCAAGCCAGTCCCGCGAGTAGTCCACTGCCTCACAGCCTCCGGCTCTCGCGCCACACCTGCCCTCATTGTCCAGTGCCCCCAGCGCCTCGGTCACGATCCGCTCCGGGTTGGGGCCCACGAGCCGATTCGTCCCCTGCGTCACCGTCACCGGGCGTTCCGTGTTCTCCCGCAAGGTCAGGCAGGGCCTGTCCTGAGCCTGTCCTGAGCTTGTCGAAGGGCTTGTCGAAGGGCACACCCTGGATCGTCGTCAACCTACTCGATGCGCCCTTGCTCTTTCAGCAGGCGATAATACTCCTCGCGGCCCATCTTGCCGGCAATAATCTTCTTGAGTTGGAACAGCGTAACGCCCATCTGCCGGGCCATCATAGCCATCAGATCATCCCCAATCTACCACACTCCGTGAGAGATCAGT
>DAOUDX010000416.1:0-20144 GCA_034430835.1 Anaerolineae bacterium | reverse complement strand
CGTGGCGCTCCACAATCTTTTTGCAGATCGCCAGGCCAATGCCGGTGCCAGGGTATTCGTCCGGGCTGTGCAGCCGCTGGAATATCTGAAAGATACGGTCGAAATACTGTGGCTCTATGCCCATACCGTTATCGCGCACCGAGAATACCCACTCATCGTTGTCTCGTTTTGCGCTGATGTGGATCGCTGGCGGGCGATCACTGCGGAACTTGATGGCGTTGTCGATGAGATTCTGGAACAGTTGGGTCAACTGCACCTCGTCGGCCATTACCACCGGCAAGGGATCGCGAGTCACTGTCGCACCGCTCCGTTCGGCGAAGAACTTCAGGTAGCTGAGCGCGCGATCGATAATAGCGGAGCTATCGACAGTCTCTAGCGGCGCTTGGTGAGTGCCGATGCGGGAGAAGGTCAGCAGGTCGTTGATCAGGGCCTGGATCCGAGTGGCTCCACTTGTGGCGTAACCGATGAGCTCGTCGGCGTCTTCGTCCAACTTGTCGCCGTAGCGTTGTTGCAAGAGCTGCGAGTAGCTCACCACCATGCGCAGCGGCTCTTGCAGGTGATGTGAGGCCACGTAAAAAATCTGCTCCAACTCGGCGTCCAGTGCCTGCGCTTGATGGGCCAGCGCTTCTTCTGCTCGCTTGCGCTCGACGATCTCCTGCTGGGCCTGTTCGTATAGGTGGGCATTCTTGATCGCCAGCCCGGCGAAATAGGCAAAGAGCCTCAGCGCTTCTATCTGTTCCTCTGTTATGTGCTGCTGGGTGATCAAGTTGTCTACCGACATCACGGCCACCGGCTCGTCGCCTGCCCAAGCAGCGACCGTGATGTGCTCCTTCACGCCGTACATTTCGTGTTCTGGTGGCAGAGAGAACTTGGCGCTGTAATCGGGGCTGAAGACAAAGCTCTTGGGGTTGCTCAGAACCTCCCGAAAAGCCTCGTGCTCTTCCACCGGCACGACATACCAGCTCATATCCTCCACCTCCCCGGCGAGATCGGTCCCATACACGCCACGTACCGTCTCCTCATCGGGATCGTAGAGGAAAAGGCCCACACGGTCAAATCCCAACCCGAGGCGCACGCTCTCGTGGATGGTCAGCAGGCATGTCTGCAGGTCAGCCACCTGTGCCACAGCCTCACCCAGTTCGAGCACTTTTTCCAGCCACCTCTGGCGGCGCGCCTCCTTTTCCTCGACCCGTTTCCGCTCAGTGATATCCTTGGTGATCCCAAACGTGCCGACGATGTTCCCGTCCTCGTCCTGCAAGGGCACCTTGGTTGTCAAGTACCACTCTTCTCGTCCATCGGGGTATGTTCCCTTTTCCTCAAGATTTACGATAGGCTGGCCGGTTCTGATGATCTGCTGCTCGTCTTCCTGCGCCTTTCGCGCGTGTTCCTCAATGAAGAAGTCGAAATCCGACCTGCCTGCCAACTGGGCAGGGTCGCTCACGCCGAACAGCCTGGCGTGCGACGTGCTGTTCCTGATGAAGCGGCTCTCTTCATCTTTGAAGTAAACGTAGTCGGGCACGTTGTCCATCAGGGATTGCATCAAATACTGCTCCCACCTTAGCGCCTTGTACAACTGGGCGTTGGCGATGGCGTTGGCCAACTGGTCGGCCATGGTCTGGAGCACAATGATATCTTCCTCACTGAAGGCGGCTTCTTGAGTGCTCTGAATGGTCAGAGCGCCGATGGTCTCGCCTCGGCTGACGAGGGGCAGCGCCATCTCGGAACGGGTCTCCGGCAGCAGAGGATTGGCGAAGCGCACGGGCTCCGCGCCGACGTCCAGCGCGATGCAGGCTCGCCTCTTGGCCACGCACTGGCCGACCATGGAATCGCCGCCGACTCGGAGTTTATGGCCCTGGCCCAGCATTTTCCGTCCTGCTTCGCCGGTGCCTGCCCGGAGCACAGCCCACTCGCGGTTCTCATCCACGAGGAACAGGCCGGCGTAGTAGAGGTCGAATCGCTCGAGGGCCAGGTTGACCACCTGCTGGATCAGTGTCTCCGGATCGAGGATGCTGCCGGCGGCGTGTGATACCTCGGCGGCAGTCTGCAGGTGCTTGCTCCGGCGCTCCAGGTCATTTAGCAGGCGCTCGCGCACCGTCACATCACGGGCTAGACCCAATGTGCCCCAGACCTTGCTCTCTGCATCTCGAAGCGGTATCTTGATAGTGTTAAAGATGTGTAGCTCGTCGTCAACCATGGCCGGATCGCGCGAGATGACCAGAGGCTCGCCGCTGTCCATGACCTGCCGATCGTCTGCCCAGTAGCCCCGAATGCCTTTCTCCGGATCTCCCTTGACGAATTCCTCCGGGAAACCCATTTCCAGATCGTTCTTGCCGACAAAGTCGTCGGGCGTCCGGTGGAGGGCATCCGCGTACCCCTTATTGACCAGCACATAACGGTGTTGCTGGTCTTTGATGAATATCCAGTCGGGAGTAGCGTCGATGATCGAGCGGAGCAGTTGTTCGGACTGTCGCGTATTGGCCAGCAACTGCTCGCGTTTGGCCTCCGTCTCTTTCAGTCCGCTGATGTCCCTGGAGATGATGCCCAGGCCGATAACCTTCCCGGCCTGGTCTGTGATAGGAACTCTATTCTGCAAGAGCCAGAGGCTGTTGCCACCGCTGTTGGTGACTCGGACCACTTCTCCGATCAGAGATTGCCCCGACTGTATGATGTCCTGCTCGCTATCGTAGGCTCTCTGCGCCTGTTCCTGAGGGAAAAAGTCAAAGTCTCTTTTGCCGATGACCTCTTGCGGGTCGGCGAGGCCCAGGTGCTGCGCCCCTGCTCGATTGATCATGACGAAGCAGGATTCAGCATCTTTGATGTAGATGAGATCGGGCGTGTTGTCTATCAGGACATGTAGCAGGTCGTGCCCCTCTATCGGATCTGAGGTCTCACCCTGCCGTGGTTTTCGCGATTTCTTCGTTGCTTGCGCTTTCTTTATCCTATCGCTCGTGTCAGCCATACTCATGTGCTCCTGTAGACGACTTCTGAGGGAGTGCCTGTGCGGAGGCTGCTTCCTGGTATCGCTATCCTTTCTGGTCGGACACCTGCTATTCGTGCCTTACTGCCAGCAGGGTTTCCAATGCGTCCTTTACCGCAGTGGCGGAGCCACCGCTCGGCACGTAGGCATCCACGCCGGCGGCTCGCGCGGCCTCTTCGTTCTCAGGATCGCCGGTGACCACTATGCAAGCCGCTTCTCTCTTGGAGGAGGCGCGCAGCCACCGGCAGAGGGCTGGCCAGTTCAACGCCGCGTTCGTCGTCAAGCCGAGCACCACGGCATCGGGGCCGAAGCGCACCACCTGCGCGCCGGCCTCGCACTCGTTGGTGGCCAGGGCGACATCGAATTCCCCATCCTGCTGTAGTACTCGTGCAAGCCCTTCGGCGTCTGGGCCGCCGCCCACGACCAGCACCCGTGCCCGCGGCGACTCTTCCAACGTCGGGTCCACCGGAATCCCATATGTTTGCAGAAAGGAGAGAAAATCAGGCATCAGGATGCGGTAGTGCCCGCCTGGCGTGGTGTAGGCCTTGAGCGCACCCTTCTTGATCCAGTTGATGATGGTTGCCTGGGAAACCTGGCAGTATTCGGCTGCCTGTCCTGTGGTCAGAGGTTTGCTCCTCGCCATGTTGTTCCTCCTGGGCCAATCACTTGGGTTCGGTGGACAGAAGCGTGGTATTTAGCGATTTTCTTTCTTTTCACAAATTATAAGATTTGCGAGAATTCCGGTCAATGAGAAAAAGGTACCAGGAGAAATGATCCAATGGTCGATGACCAATGGCCGGTGGCTGATGGCAGATCGAGGAATTCGATAACGGGGGAGTCGCCAGTGGCTGGGGGTTTCCCCTGTAGGTCAATCCTGTATGATCACCAGTGTGCCCAGCTCGGCCCACTCGAAGAGCGCGGCGCCCTCCTCAATACCCAGCACGATGCAGCCATAGGAGGCTGGTGAGCCCAACGCCCACCACAACTGCTGGCCATTGCGGAGAGGTAGCCCGTGGATGCCGTTAGTGAAATCCGGGCCGGACTGGTAGACGCCCATGAAATGGGGCATCCACAGATCCCAACTGGAGGCGTAGGCGTTTTCCTCCTTGCTCAGGATCTGAAAGGTCCCCGGTATGGTGGGAGAGGATTCGATCCCGGTCGAGCAGATGAAGCTGTAGACCAGTGCTTCCCCTTCATACGCATAGAGGTGTTGCTCGGAGATGTCTATCACGATGCGCCTATCTGTGATCAGCGGCAAGGGGAAGAGGATGTCGATGGAGGGGATGGTGATCTCCTGGCCAGGGTGCAGATCGCCGGTGTCGATATCTGGATTGGCCTCGACCAGCCGCCAGGCGGGGAAACCGTGCGTGCGTGCGATCGATGTGAGCGTGTCGCCCGGCTGCACTGTGTAGATGCGAGGTGGGTGGAACAGGGTTCCTGTGGCCTGGTGCTCCCCGGCTTCCAGCGCTACCTGTATCGCGGAAGCGGTTCTCTCCACGTCGATGGCGACTACGTCCGTGGTCAGTTGGCCGTTCAAGGTGTTCAGATAGGCGCGGATGCCGCCACCGTCAACTGTCAGTACGATCCGGGCGCCGTTTTCGTCCTCGATCGTCTCTGTGCTTAACCAACCAGCGATGACGTCCGGTGTCACGGACCACGTTGCGTTGAAGCTGGTGAGAAAGTCGTGGGCGACGAGAGTCAAGGGCTGGGCCAGCAGCGCTTGGGCCTGGGCCATGGCCGGGCCAGGGTTGCCGATGGCAGGCGCCACCTGGCGGGTCAGGAGGTCCATCGTCAACCCGTCGGGGCCGATGCGGATGGCGTGCGAAAGCGCGGCGACGGTGGCCTCAATGTCCAGCTCCCGCCCGGCCTGGGCCGGCAACGGTGTGATGGATTCAGGGCTGATGGCGAGCGAGGCGTTTACGGGCGGCACGGCTACCTCAGGGGCCAGGGCTTCCAGCGCGGCAGCGGCCTGGGCTGGATCGGGAAGGATGATGACGGGGGGGATGGGGTGGCCGCCGACAAGCGCCTGCAATTGCACGGATCGCTGCTCTTGAAGCATCCCTTCCCGTCCCACCTGGTAGGCTAGCTGCGCGGTCGCCGCCGGATCGAGCCTGATCCCCAGATCGGCCCAGGTGCGGGTCCAGGTGCGCTCCCCGTCGCTCAGCGTCAGGGTTAGCGTGGCGGGATCGGGGAGCGCGGCTTGGAGGGCGGCGATGGCCTCGTCCACGGCCATGCTGCCCACGTCCACGCCGTAGACGCTGACGCCGGGATAGATGTGGTCAGCGTAGCGCTGGTCGTAGGCCCTGGCCACGAGCGCCAGGCTTCCAACGCCGATCAGCAGCAAGACCAATATCAGAATCCCGGCAAAGACGAACCAGGGAGTGCGAGAGTTCATACCGAATCTGTTGACGTGACTTCAGAGCGGCGTCACTGTATGACGCGAAACGCATCCAGATATGCCTGCAAGTCCTCCCACGCCTGCAACCCTTGGCCAGGCGCTGGCACATAGTTCAGCTACAATACCACACAATGACCCGGCTTGCAAGTTCTGGCGCGTTGTGGTGATGTGGGGTATAATGAGGCGAACGTGCGTTCTATGATTCAAGGCGTAATACACAGGTGTGGAGCGTAGAACGTGAAACGTAAAGCGTGAAGCGCGAAAGCTACGTGTCACGTTTTACGTTTCACGTGTCATATCTGCATGAACCTGTTTCGCACGAGGAGAGTTCTATGACTCGATTCCAACTCGTCTCTGGCTTTCAGCCCACGGGCGACCAACCTGAAGCCATCGCCCAGTTGGTGGAGGGTGTCGAGAAAGGGCTCAAGCACCAGACGTTACTCGGCGCGACCGGCACGGGCAAGACATACGTCGTGTCGCAGGTGATCGAACAGGTGCAGAAGCCTGCGCTCGTCCTCGCGCACAACAAGACGCTTGCTGCCCAGCTCTATGCCGAGTTCCGCGAGTTCTTTCCCCATAATGTCGTCGAGTACTTTGTTTCCTATTACGACTACTACCAGCCGGAGGCGTACATTCCCAGGCACGATCTGTACATCGAGAAGGATGCCGACATCAACGAGCAGATTCAACGGCTGCGCCTGGCGGCCACGACCGCTCTTTTCTCGCGTAAGGATGTCGTCATCGTTGCCTCCGTCTCGTGCATCTATGCCCTTGGCAACCCTCAAGAGTGGGGCCGGGTGATGATCGAACTGAAGCGGGGGGAAAAGCAGCGGCGAGACTGCCTGCTCCGTCATCTGGAGTCGATCTACTACAAGCGCAACGACCTGGAGCTGCAGTCAGGCTCCTTCCGCGTGCGGGGCGATACCTTGGAGGTGATGCCTGCCTACGGCGAGACGGCTCACCGCTTCAGCTTCTGGGGGGACGAGATCGAGCGCATCGCGGAGGTCGATACGCTCACCGGCGAGGTGCTGCGGGACTTGGATGAGGTGCGTATCTTTCCCGCCAAGCACTTTGTCACGCCCGAGGACACGCTGGACGAGGCCCTGGCCGACATTGAGGCCGAGCTGGGGGATCGGTTGCATGCGCTGCGCAGCCAGAACAAGCCGCTGGAGGCGCAGCGGCTGGAGCAGCGCACGCAGTACGACCTGGAGATGATCCGCGAGATCGGTTATTGCTCCGGCATCGAGAACTATTCCCGCCACCTGGAGCGGCGTCCGCCCGGCGCGCCGCCGTGGACACTGCTCGACTACTTCCCGGCCGACTATCTGCTCGTCGTGGATGAGTCGCACATGGCGATCCCCCAGGTGCGGGGGATGTACAACGGCGACCGCAGCCGCAAGGAGGTGCTGGTCGATTACGGCTTTCGCCTTCCCTCGGCGTTGGACAATCGCCCGCTCAGCTTCGACGAGTTCGAGGAGCGGGTCAACCAGGTCATCTACACCTCCGCTACCCCCGGTCCTTACGAGCTGGAAAAGAGCCAGCAGGTGGTGCAGCAGATCATCCGTCCCACCGGCCTCGTCGATCCGGAGATCGTGGTCAAGCCGGTGCAGGGCCAGGTGGACGATCTGGTGGCTCAGATCGGCGAGCGGGTGGCGCGGGGTGAGCGGGTGCTGGTCACCACGCTGACGAAGCGCATGGCAGAGGATCTGTCCGACTACCTGAAGGAGTTGGGCGTCAGGGTACACTACTTGCACAGCGAGATCCAGACGCTAGAGCGGGTAGAGATCCTGCGCGACCTGCGACTGGGGACCTACGACGTCGTCGTGGGGATCAACCTGCTGCGAGAGGGGCTCGACCTGCCGGAGGTGAGCCTGGTGGCCATCCTCGACGCCGACAAAGAGGGGTTCCTGCGCTCCGACACGGCTCTCATCCAGACCGTTGGGCGGGCGGCGCGGCACGTCAACGGCACGGCCATCATGTACGCTGACCGCGTCACCGATTCGATGCAGCGGGCCATCGATGAGACGGAGCGGCGGCGGAAGGTCCAAACGGCGTACAACGAGGAGCATGGGATCGTGCCTGCCTCTATCGTCAAGGAGGTGCACGATCTCACCGACCGGGTACGGATGGCCGAGGCCGAGGGGGTCGAGGAGGAACGAGGCCTGGCCCAGTTTTCCAAGGACGAGCTATCCCGCCTGGTCCGAGAGTTGGAGCGGCAGATGAAGGCTGCGGCGCAGGATCTGGAGTTCGAGAAGGCGGCGCTGTTGCGGGATCAGATCTTTGAGCTGCGGGCTGTGCTCGCGGATAAGGAGGCCGAGGACGTGCCTGCCTGGGAGCGGGAGCGGCGGATGGCGCGGTTGGAAGTGGCGGAGTCGGATTGAGGCGCGCGTGGCTTGCTGTTTCAGGACGATAACTCCTTGTTGTGCTGGCAGGGGGTTGATCTGTTTCGAGGTTAGCACGCTCCGTTGAAAGTGATAGTTTTCCAGAAGGGTCAAAGTGTGATAAACTACAAGAGTCAACATGCCACTGATAAAGGTTCAGCAGGGAGAGTACACATGACCCAGGAGCCCATATCGCTTCACCCACTGGCTGAGATATTTGGTTTTCCGCCCGACAACTTCTCGCCCAGAGCGAGTCGCTATCGTAAAAACAAACTGTGCCCCTATCACAACAAAGTGCCATCTTGCACCAAGGATAAAGCCAATGCCCCTTTGGGGGTATGTAGCATTTATTCAGGTGAGGAGATGGCAATCACCTGCCCAATCCGCTTTCGCCAGGATTGGCTAATTGCGGAGGATGCTGCTGCGTTCTTTTTTCCGGAACCACAGCAATGGACATCCCTTACCGAGGTTCGTATCAACGATGCAAATGGAAAAAGTGCAGGCAACATTGACATTGTTTTGGTTGCCTATGACGATCATGGGCATGTAGTTGACTTTGGCTCCCTCGAAGTTCAGGCTGTTTACATCTCCGGTAACATTCGTCAGCCCTTTGAGTTCTACCTTGAAGACCCGGAGAAACGGCACAATATGGACTGGTCAGGGCATAGCAACTATCCCCGACCGGATTATCTCTCCTCTTCCCGCAAGCGTCTGGCCCCCCAGCTAATTTACAAGGGCGGGATTCTTAACGCCTGGGGCAAGAAGATGGCTGTGGCTTTGCACAGCGGCTTCTATCACACCTTGCCCCAACTGCCTGAAGTTGAGCCTGCAGCAGCAAATCTCGCTTGGTTCATCTACGATCTTGAACACGAGACAGCCCAGAACGTCTATCAACTTGTCCACTCGAAGACCGTCTACACGCAGTTCAAGCCAGCGTTGGACAGGCTTACGACTCCGGAACCTGGCCCCATCGAGGATTTTGTTGAGTACTTGCAGGGGAAACTGGATGAGCGTCTTGAGGAGCACAATGCACCAGATGCTCCTACTTTAGCGGATATTCTGGAGGTGTAGCAGGCGTATGTGTCAGTTGAGTTTCTTGCCGCCATCGAAAAAGATCATAAATGTCGCGTCCGTTCCACAACGGAGTCCATTTCGATATCCGGGTGGCAAGACGTGGTTGGTGCCCTACGTGCGACATTGGTTGCTCAGTCTACCGAAACGTCCTGAAGAGTTCATTGAGCCGTTCGCTGGCGGGGCGATTGTTGGTCTCACTGTGGCAGCGGAAGGTTTAGCCACTCATGTTATTCTAGTGGAGTTGGATGAACAAGTGGCCGCTGTCTGGCAAACTATACTTGGTGGCGATGGCGAATGGCTGGCGGAGAAAATAGTTTCTTTTGACTTGACCGCTGAAACCGTAGAAGAAGTCCTGTCCAGCACTCCAAGCACTCAGCGGGATATCGCCTTTCAGACAATCGTAAAGAACAGAGTCAATCGCGGCGGTATACTTGCGCTAGGAGCTGGTCGGATCAAGAATGGTGAAAATGGCAGAGGTGTCGGGTCACGCTGGTATCCCGAAACTCTCAAGAAGCGTATCCTGAAAATCGTTGCTATTCGTGATCGGATCACGTTTGCTCTAGGAGACGGTCTCCAAGTAATGCGTGAAAACGTTCAGCGTGCCGATGCGGTCTTTTTTTTAGATCCGCCCTATACGGCCGCTGGCAAACGAGCTGGTACTCGTCTTTATACCTGTCATGAGTTGGACCATGAAGAACTTTACAGTATTGCAGACACTTTGGTCGGTGACTTCCTGATGACTTATGATAACTGTGAGGGGGTCCGTCAGCTTGCCGGCAAGCACAGCTTTGATATGGAAGCTGTGGCTATGAAGAGTACTCACCATGCCGAGATGACCGAATTATTGATCGGGCGGAATCTTGATTGGCTTAGGGCAAATATCCTGCAGGACTTTGGCTGATTCCGGGACCAAGCTGCGTGCTAACCCGTGCGTGAAGCCGATTCTGCTTCGCAGCCTTGCATTCGCGCTCGTTTCGCTATTGTGGCCGGTCTCGTTCTGTGAGTAGATCGTGCAAAGTCACGGCGCGGCTTGTGCGCCACCTTTAGAAGCGAGGGTGTCTTCTCGGTATCTCGTTGACGCGGGATCGCACGGGCTCGGGAACCAGCCTGGGCCTCTGCCCTGTCGGTCTCGTCGGTCTGGCGCGAGGAGCTGCTTTGCGCTGGCCGAGCCTTTGTTGGTAGGCGTGCCAGAGGACCCTCATCCGCTGCTGCAGCGAGTCGGCGTCCAGCCCCGCCCGCAGCCGCAGCCAAGCCAGGGCCGTCGCAGCACTTGCGATCCCGGCCAATGCCAGCGAGGGGACCCACAGCGAGCCTAGCCCTGCGCCGCGCAGCATCACCCCGCGCAGGATCACCAGATAGTGCTGCACCGACGAGGCGCTGGCGATCACTTGCATCGCCAATGGCATGTCGGTCGTCGGCACGATGAAGCCGGAGCAGGCCACCTCCAGCATCGCCAGCGCAAAGACGAACAAGATCGCCTGCTGCTGGGTGCGCGACACCAGGGAGATGAGCGTGCCCCAGCCGATCTGAGCCAGAACGAAGGGAACGGTGAGCAGCAGCAAGAGGGGCAGCGAGCCGCGCATCGGCACACCAAACCAGACGGCGATCACACCGATCATCAGCAGGCAGTCCACCAACCCGATGGCCAGGGTGGGGATGGCCTTGCCCAGGATTGTTTCCATGCGACCCATCGGTGTGATGCGTAGTTGCTCCAGTGTGCCCCGCTCGCGCTCCCGGGTAAAGCTCTGCGCGGCGATGACGAGGGTGACTTGGTACACGATCAGCCCTAGCATGGCGGTGATGGAGTGAGGGCGGTCGTCGAGGGCAGCGTTGAAGCGGGCGACAAAGCTCGTTTCTATCGGCCCGCTGGTGGCCGTGGTCGTGTTGGCGACGAGGTCGTGCATGATCTCGCCTGCTACGGTTTCGATGCTTGCCTCGGCCACCGTGGCCGCCACGTAATTGGAATCGTCCACGATGATCTGCACCTCGGCGCTGCGCTGCGGATCGAGGATGGCATCCCCGTAGCCGGGTGGCACGACAAGGATGGCGGCAACCTTACCCCGTTGCATCAAGGACTGGGCCTGCTCGACGTTCTCTGCATACGTTGTCAGTAGCAGCTCATCGGATTGGTCCACCATCGCGATCAGCTCGCGGCTGGCCCGGCTGCGGTCGTCGTCGATCACGGCCAGGGGCAGGTTCTGCACGCCTTCTCCCACCATCGTGCCCATCAGCACCAGTTCCACCAGCGGCCCCAAAAGGACAAAGGCCATCAGCACTTTGTCCCGGCTGAGCTGCAGGAACTCTTTGATGACCATGCTCCAGATGCGGTGTAGGGTCTCTTTCATCAGTCCAATCGTTTCCTAAAAGTCCATGCGCCCAGCCCCAGCCATACGGCGGCGATGCCGAGCAGCGACAAGATCGATGGCCACAACTCGGCGAAGGTTGCTCCCTTGATAAAGATCGCGCGGCAGATCGTCACAAAGTGGGTGGCGGGTAGGGCGTGGGACATGCCGGTGCTGACCAGACTGGTGGTGTCGATGGGGTCGATCAGCCCTGCCAGGAAGAAGCCGGGCACGAAAAAGACGAACAAGGCGATCACCGTGGCCGTCTGCTGGCTGTGTACCAGGTTGCCGATGAAGATGGCCAGCCCCATGCTGGCGAGCAGGAACGCGACGGTAGATGCGACGAGCAGCAGCGGGCTGCCCCGGAAGGGTACGCCGAATATCAGCGTCGCCACCAGCCATACCGGTATCAGTCCAATCAGCGCCGTGGTGACGTAGGCGGCCAGTTTGCCTCCAAGGTACTCCAGCGGTCGCACCGGCGTGACGACGAGCGACTCCAGCGTCTTCGTCTCCCGCTCACGCGTCAGCGCCAGCGCCGCCGCCATCACTGGCAGGGAGAAGACGATGGGGATGAGGCCGGGGATCATGCTGTTGCGCTTGTTGGCGCTATCCAGGTAGGCGCGCTGCGAGTGGACCAGCAGTTGGGGAGAGGGCGTCGCAAACTGCTTGCTCAGCTTCAAGCTGAAGGCGGTAGTGTGTCCCATCAGGCTGCCGGTCGCCTGGCCGGCGGCCAGGGTGTCGATCCCATCCAGGATCACCTGCAGGGGCGCGGCGTCCATATCCAGGGCGGATTCACCAAAGCCTGCGGGGATGACGACTGCCGCATCAATGCGTTGGTCCACCAGCAATTCCTCGATTTCCTCGTAGCTGGATACGTAAACCACGGCAAAGTCCGAGTCGCTGCCTAGGTCGGACGTGAATTGCCGTGATAGAGGGGTGCGGTCGTGATCCCATACGGCCAGGGCGACCCGGCCGCTGCCGCTGGCGAACAGAATGGAGAGGGCGACGAGTACGAACGCCGGGGAGAGAAACATCATCCAGAGGGTGCGAGGCTCGCGCAGGATATGACGGTACTCTTTGAGAAGCATGCTGACGAGTCGGCGGAAGTGCATTGCGCCACAGTGTAAAACAGACCGAGCGGTCTGTCAATAGGACAAAGGAACTATTCTTGGTGAAAAAACCTTGGGGTTTGCGCGGCGCTACCCCGGCAGGCCTTCGGCAATGCGGGCCAGGGAGAGCAGCGCGTCGAGCCATTGTCTGATTTGCTCGGATGTGACGTTGAACTTGAACAACTCTCTATTGCGGTACAGGCGGAGCTTGCCCGGTTCCAGGTGCACTTGCCGCATCAGGAAAGAGCTATCGTTGGGGATCAGTTGCCGCAGCAGTGTCTGAACCCCAAAGAATTTGGACATGGGAGCTTCCTCGTGCTATCCCAGGTTGTATTCCTCCCTCACCCGATCGGAAAGCTCACATGTCAGGCGCATCACCCGCTCGGCGACGGGCACGGAGAGGGTTCCCGTACCGCAGGCCGGGGTGAGGAACGCTTTCGCCAGCAACTCCTGCCGGTCGAACCCTTTGCGCTCAAAGAGCCGCAGCGCGCGTTCGAATACCGCCCGTGCCTCGTCCAGTGTGATCGTCTCCGCCGCCTCGCCTGTATTGGGGATCACGCCCCACGCCAGCATCCCGCCCCGATCCAGGAAGGCCCACAGCTCGTCGGGATACAGCGCCAGGTTCTCGGCGTATTCGTAGGCGTCGAATGAGATGATGTCCACAGAGGTTCCCAGCAGCAGGCTCCAATCGGTGTTGGCGCAGCAATGGGTGCCGGTCCAGCACTCCAGGCCGGTGTACACTTCCTCCAGTGCTGTGATGACGTCCTCGCGGGAAATGGCGGCGTAGGCGCTGCCGAACATCGAGAGGAATGGCTCGTCGATGAAGACGATAGTGCGCGGGTACAGCTCTTTCAGCGCTGCTTCCTGCCACTGCGCGTGCCGCAGCACATTTTTGATGATGACGTCGCGCATCATGTCGTCGTACAGCGACGGGCGCAGATTGGTGTCGGTCACTTGTAGCCCGAAGCTGATGGGGCCGGTTACCTGCCCTTTGACCGCCCAGGCGCTCCCAAGTGGACCGTGGCTCAGCAGTTCGTGCAGTCCGGCGGCATATTCGGCGCTGAGGGCGAACGGTGAGGGATCTTCCTCCAAGAAGTGAGCGTAGAACCCCTCGGCTTTCTCCAGCCAATCGCCACCCAGGTCCACCCGGATGCGTTCTTCCACATCATCGACGAGGATGCCGGGCACGTGCTCGCTGTACTGGACGTACATGTTTTCGCGAAACGTGCGGCGCGGCAGTTGTGGCCAGTAAGGGACGTCTGGAAAGTTCGCCAGCACAAAGTCCACAGCGACGGCAGGGTCAGTATGGGGGGTGCTGCCAATCCCGGTCGCCCGGCACTTGGGGCTCTCTCGTGATGAGATCATACGTTTTGTCGTCCTCTTTGATTGCTTCTGCGATGCCGTACCCCGCAGCCAGAACCTTGAGGTTCATATCCACTGTGCCCTTGGGCACGCGGGCGCGCACGGCTTCTTCCAGCGCCGGGCGCGAGACGATGTTTGTCAGCCCGGCCAGTATTCCCAGGCCGACGACGTTTGCGCCAAGTCCTTGACCAGTGACCTCTGTCGCAGTTTGGGTCATGTGGGCACGTACGGCGCGCGTCGTCGGCGCGCGGGTGACGTGGTCGGCGTCCAGGACGAGCAGTCCTTCCTTGCGCAGTCGCCCGCTGTAGCGATCGCACGCTTCCTGGCTCATGCAGAGCATCATGTCGGCTTCGATGACCTGGGGATAGTGAATATCCTCGTCGGAAATGATGACCTCCGACCGGCTGGCGCTTCCCCGGGCCTCCGGCCCGTACGACTGGGTCTGGACGGCATTGAGGCCATCGCGAACGGCCGCGTCGGCCAGGATGATGCCGGCCAGGATGACGCCCTGCCCGCCAGTGCCGGCCAGCCGCACTTCGTATCGTTTCGACATCAGCCGGTCCCCTTTGCCTCTGCCTGCGCGCGCTCGATGCTCTGCTCGTAGAGCTGCGTGTACTCCGGAATGTCACGGTCGGCGAATACGCCGCGCACGATCTTGTCTTTCTTCTCCTCTTCGCTGAGCTTTTCGGCCTGCTTGAGGGTCACGCTCTGTTCCTTGAGGCGGCGCATCATCTCGGGCGCCGTGCCCCATTTGTTGATCCGGCCGATAGTCGTATGGCAGTAGCTCACGGCCTCGATGACGGAGAACCCCTCTCTGTCGATGGCCTGGGCGATGTATTCTTCCAACTCCTGCACGTGGTACACGGTGCTGCGGGCGACGAAGGCGGCCCCGCACGTCACTGCCAGCTCGGCGATGGGGAATGGCTGCTCGATGTGGCCGTAGGGGGCCGTGCTCGCCAGCGCGCCGGTGGGTGTGGTGGGCGAGTATTGACCACCCGTCATCCCGTAGGAAAAGTTGTTGACCACGATGGTGGTCAGGCCGATGTTGCGCCGTGCGGCGTGGATGAAATGGTTGCCGCCGATGGCCAGTGCGTCGCCGTCGCCCATCACGACGATGACCTTCATGTCGGGCCGCACTATCTTGATGCCGGTGGCGAAGGCCAGCGCGCGACCGTGGGTGGTGTGCATCGTGTTAAAGTCCACGTAGACGGGCATGCGCCCTGTGCAGCCGATGCCGGAGAGCATTGCCACGTCGTCCCGGTGCAGTTCCAGGTTGTCTATCGCCCGGACGATGGCGCCCATGATGATGCCGATGCCGCAGCCGGCGCACCAGACGTTGGGAAACTTTTTGCTGTGCCGCAAATAGTGCTCGTGGACTCGCGACTCGCGCTCCGCTTTTCTCATTCTGAGAACCTCATTCTGAGAGCCTCATCCCGCCCACTCTTCAATGACGGCCAGTATCTCGGTGGGTCGCATCATTCTGCCATCGGCTCTATTGACACGGTGCACCTTTCGCCGTCCTGCAACCCGCTCGACCTCTAGCACCAGTTGCCCCTGGTTCATCTCTGGCACCACGACGCGGCGGACGTTGGCCGCTGCGTGCTCTACGACCTCCTCGGCGAAGGGCCAGATGGTATGGAGCTTGAGGAAGCCGACTGCCCGCCCGTGGCTCCGTGCCACTTCGATGGCGTGGCGAGCCGTGCGAGCGGTCGCGCCATAGGCGACGACGAGTGTTTCGGCATCTTCGATGCCGTCTTCCTCGTAGAGCAAGATGTCGGAGAGGCTTCGCTCGATCTTGAGTTGCATCCGTTTTAGCCAGGGCTGGATCTCGTCCGTCCGATCCGTGGGATACCCGCGCTCGTCGTGATACAGCCCGGTGATGTGATACCGGTAGCCCTGGCCGAAGGGGGCCATTGCCGGTACGTCGGTGGGAAAGTCCTCGTAGGGTTTGTACCACTCTGGCGGGACCTGCGTCTCGATGCGTTCCTGCACCTCTATCTTTGCCGGCTCGGGGAGGGTGACGCGCTCCCGCATGTGGCCGACGATCTCTTCCATCAGCAAGATCACGGGGATGCGATATCGTTCGGAAAAGCTGAATGCTTTGACCGTCAGGTCAAAGGTCTCGCGGACGGAGGAGGGGGACAGGGCGATGATCGGATGATCGCCGTGGGTGCCCCAACGGGCCTGCATCACGTCTCCCTGAGAGGTGCGGGTGGGTTGCCCTGTGGAAGGCCCCATGCGCTGCACGTCCACGATCACGCAGGGGATTTCGGCCATCACCCCATAGCCGATGTTTTCCTGCATCAGGCTGAATCCAGGGCCGGAGGTGGCCGTCATCGCTTTGGCTCCGGCCACCGACGCGCCAAGCACGGCGGCCAGAGAGGCGATCTCGTCTTCCATCTGGATGAACTTGCCTCCAATCTGCGGCAAGCGCCGCGCCAGAACCTCCGCGATCTCGGTGGCCGGGGTGATGGGGTAGCCGGCGAAGAAGGTGCATCCGGCGGCGATAGCGCCTTCGGCACAGGCTTCGTCGCCCTGCATGAGAACCGCGCTCAATTCTCTTCCTCCGGTTCGATGTCTCTCACGAAAATGGCGAAATCGGGGCAATGCAGCTCGCACCAGCGGCAGGCGGTGCATTTCTCGGGGTGTACGACGGCAACGTTGGTGCCGGGTCGATGCGCCAGCACCCCCTGCGGGCAGAATTCGATGCACAGGTCGCAACCCTTGCACCAGTTGGGGAAGACGACAACACGACCGCGGGGCAGGTGCTTTTTCCGGGGACTCGTTTGTGTTTCGCTCATTGCCTGCTATTTATGGCTCTGATTATCGCACAAAATGTGGCTTTGTGCCAGCGTTGGAGGGAAGCGGCAGATCGCTACGTGGCGCCACCAAGCAAGCGTCCAAGTGCCGCCGCCGACTCGGCTTCGATTTGATCGTGGACGCTGTACCCATGGCTGTCCATCGTCACCACGGCCGGGAAGTCCTCGGCGTGGACGACCCAGAAGGCTTCGGGCGCGCCAAACTCTTCCAGTTTGTGGACGGCGATCACTTCCTTCACTGTGCTGGCGATGAGGGCGGCCGCCCCGCCGACAGCGTGGAGGTAGACGGCGCCATATTCCTGGCAGGCACGCAGCGTTGCCAGACCCATCCCCCCCTTGCCGATGACGGCGCGCACGCCAAAGTGGGCGATGACGTCGGCCTCGTAAGGTTCCTCGCGGATGGAGGTGGTCGGCCCGGCGGCGACGAATTCATAGCCCCCCCCTCCTCCCCCCCCGCCCTGCGGGGGGGGAGGAGGGGGGGCTAATTGCCGCACCACCGGCCCGCAGTGGTAAATGACGCCGCCGTCGAGCAATCGCCGCAGTTCTTCGTATAGCAGGCGTTCACTCTCCGGGATCGAGCCGCTCTCGACGAATGTCTCGACCATGTATCTGTGCGCGGCATCTCGCGCGGTGACCATCACGCCCGAGAGACGCACCGCGTCACCGATGTGGAGGGCGCGGATGGTGTCTTCGGAGATCGATGTGGTCAGGTGGTAGCTTGTCATCTGTTCAGAGTCATCCTCGCCCGCCGGCACGCCCAGCACATGTATGCGACACTGACGAAGTAGCAAGCCGGCAGTCGGTGAAGCGCCCCGATCTTGACGCCCAAAACGGTCGTCTTGCCCCCAAAACCCATCGGCCCGATGCCAAGCTCGTTGCACTCGCGCAACAGCCGTTCCTCCAATGCCGCCAGTTCTTTTACCGGGTTCACGTCGTCCAGTGGACGCAGAAGCTGTCTCTTGGCGTGGTCGTAGCCTGTGGATCGGTCGCCGCCGATGGCGATGCCCAGGATACCCGGCGCGCAGCCTTTTCCTTGCGCCCGATGGGCCGCGTCCAGCACCACCCGGCGAACGCCCTCCAGATCACGCCCGGCCCTCCACTCTATCCCCCCCTCAGTCCCCCCCGCGCCTGTCCTGAGGCGCCCCCCGAGCAAGTCGAGGGGCGGAGTCGAAGGATGCGGGGGGGGTGTTCTGGAGGGGCAGGGATGGGTATAGGGCAGCATGTACTGCGCGCTCACGTTCTCGCTGCCGCCGCCCTTGAGAAGCAGGTCGATCTGCAGGTGCTCCTCGTCCCAATCCTCGAAGTGAAATGTGGGGAACCCCGTGCCCAGGTTGTTCCCGCTGTTGTGGCCGGTGAGGGGATCGACGGCGTTGGGGCGCAGGGTGGCGCGGCGAGTGGCCTCGGCCACGGCAGCCTCGATCTGCGCGCGCGACTCGCGGGTGCTCGCGCCCTGCGGGTGGTGGACGTAGAAGCTGAGCGTTCCCGTGTCCTGGCAGATGGGGGTGGAGTTGGCGCGGGCCAGGGCGACGTTTTCCAGGATAGCCTCCAGCGCGCCGGCGGCGGGAGAGCCGGGTTCCTCGCTTGCCTTTGCCTCCCGCAGCGCCGCCTCGACGTCTGCGGGCAGATCGGTCGATGCCCGACGGATGAGTTCGACGAGCGCCTCAATCTCCAACTGATCTCCGCCCTCTTGCCTCACTCCGGTCCGGCTTCCCATCGCCCGTTCACGACAAAGCCTTCTGCTCCCGTCTCTGCCCATTCTCGCCCGCCGGGCTTGGTCAGCGGCCCATACACCGTCACGGCCAACCGCTCCAACTGGGCCCAGGCGGTGTCGAAGGCCGCGTAGGAAAAGAGTTTCACGCCAGCATCGTAGGCGTCGATCAGGTAAATGCCGCCTTCGTCAGGGGCGTCGTCGTAACCCACGACGATGAAGGTGTGCTGCCACTGGACGACGAGGGATGTCTCGCCGTCGGACGACGTCCATTCCTGCACACCCGGCAGCCGCATGTCGTAGGTGGACCAGATGATGACGGGACGCCCGGCGGCGATCTCTGCCTTCAGGTCGTGCAGAGTCCAGTAGCGGCGCGCCCGTGCATCGAGGCCAAAGCTGCGCAGGTTGGCCGCGATGGGGCCGGCGTAGACGCCATAGCCGTACGGGGGCATCGTCCCGGCAGGCTGATCCGCGTCGCCCAGGAAGCCGCGATGGGGGTTATCCGACTTGGGCAGGCGGCGGAAGAACTCGTCCTCGGTGATCGTCACGCCCCAGAAGGCGACCAGGTCGGTGGCAGAGCGTGACTCGCAGCTCAGGTTATGTTCCTGTGGGTGGCCGACCACATCATCGATGAAGGCCGACGGCGGGAGGTCATCGGCGTGGACAGGGTGCGGCGGAAGAGCGAAGAGGCAGAAGACAATCAGACTCAAGGACGCAGATGGACGCAGATAAACACTGATTTTATCTTCTATCTGCGAAAATCTGCGTTTATCTGCGTCCAATAACCTGGCCATCACAATGCCTCCAGCGCCGCTGCAATCGCTCGCGCTTCCGCGACGGCGCGGGGAGCGGCGTCGAAGACGCCCAACCCCCTTATGTCCGCCTCGGTGAGCTCGGGATTGGCGGAGAGATAGCCCAACGTCGGCACGGGGCTGTTCTCCTGGATAAAGGCCCAATCGTCCTCGGCGCGTACCTTGTTGCCCACGGCGTAGACGCGCTTGATGCCGATGTCGCCTGCCAGTTCCTCCACGCGCGCTGCCGTCTGCAGGCTACGCCGGCCCGGCTCGACGACGGCGATGAAGGCATCCACCGCCTGAGCCGTCGCCCGTCCCAGGTGCTCGACGCCGGCCTCCATATCGAGGATTAGCATCTCCTCGTTGTACAGCAGCAGGTGAGTGACCAGCGCCCGGAGCAGCGAGCTTTCGGGGCAGATGCAGCCGCTGCCGCCCGATTCGATGGCTCCCAATCGCAGGAAGCGAATGCCCCTGTGGGAGACGCTGAAGCGATCGGGGATGTCGTCTACGCGCGGGTTGAGGCTGAAGAAGCCGCCCGGCGCGCCAGGTTTGGCTCCCGTACGCTCGTAGATCAGGTCTTCCATCTCAGAGATCGGCGTCACCCGGGCGGCCAGCTCGCGCGGAAGCCCCAGCGCCTCGGCCAGCCCACCGGCAACATCGGCGTCGATGGCGATCACGCTGATGCCTCTTTCGGCAAAGATGTGAGCCAGCAGCGCAGCAAGCGTTGTCTTGCCCACGCCGCCCTTGCCGCTGATGGCGATCTTGTTTAATCGAGCCAATGCATTGCCTCCTCGTCCTTTGGTCCCTGTCGGTGGTAAACAAACGCTAATGCTAGAGGTACAAACACGGGATACAATGGCATGAGCAACCTGACTTCGTACCATACTCCCCAGAGCATGATCGTTATTAGATAAAGCGGAATTATCAAAGCAACTCGTCTGATGGGACGTGGAGCGTATTTGAAGCCGAAAATCGCAAAAACCCAAAATCCGCCGAGAAATAGGCTCCCGTTTATTGCAGTATAAAACAGACTGGCCATTGTTGTATTTCGGGGGTTCCCCCAAAAAGTTGTACCACTTGGAGCTGTGTTTATTGTGATCCTCTGGAAGTGTTCTGAGAGCACCCTGGCCACCAGTGGTTGGTCAAGCCAGCCCAAGGAAAGGGAGAAGGGACAAGAAAA
>DAOUDX010000415.1:0-4134 GCA_034430835.1 Anaerolineae bacterium | reverse complement strand
AACCCGTATCCGCTCCAGCCCGATGCGCAGGTTTCCTCCCTCCGGCATCGCGTCTCGGGCGTTCACTGCCAGGTTCATCAGCGCCTGCTGCGCCCGCGTCGGATCGGCGTTGACCGTGTACTCGTCCGGCCCGCAGGCCAGATTGTACTTCAGTGGCCTGGGCGGGGCAAACTGGCCTGCTTCGGGCCGAACTGGAGACGGCCTCTAGGAAGCGCAGGCTGCTGACGGTCAGGCCCGGGAGCTCGACCAGTTACCTCCGCTCCTCGAACTCCACCGCATCCGCATCCACGACAGTCTGGCAGGGCAAGAGGCCGCCGTATCTTTTCAAAAAGCTGGGGCGAAAGTAGGTCGGATTTGCTATCCGACCCTGTATGGCGGTTAGCAAAACCGCCCTACGTTGCCTCTACCCCAAGATATTGAAAAGATACATTAGCAGGATTTACGGATTTGCTCACTCATACACTTGTAACTTGCCCACTTGCCAACTATTCCACCTGCCACACGTGTACCACTGTCTCTCCTGATGGCCCGGCCTCCCGTTCGGCCACGTATAACAGCCCTCTGGCCCGGTCGTAGGTCGCGGCGCCGAGGGTGGCGCACTCTCCACCAAGCACTTCGTCCGCCGGGCTGTAGACCTCGTAAGGCAGCACTTCCCACGGCTCTTTGGTTCCGGCGATCACCGCTTTTATCTCTTCCGGGTCGTAAAAGAGGATCTGAGGCTCGTATGGATAGGCGTGGTAACCTTTAGACGGGACACAAGGGTCTCCGCCGCAGTGTTCCTGCGTTCCGTAGCAGTTGTCTCCCAGCCCCTTTCTCCCGAATATCAGGACGGCGCTCGCGTCCGTGGTCTGTACCCAGGCCCCGCCGCCCCAATTGTCTGCAGCCCGGTAGCCTGGAAAATGGCAGACGGCCGGGTCTCCCCAGACGCAATCGTAGATTTCGGGATAGTACAGCAAGGCCAGTGCGTCCAGGTTCTGCTCGGACGTGGGAGGGTTGCCGTCCTCCCAGGGGGCGAGGGCATAAAGCGTTGGGCCTTGAGAGCCGCCGAATGCTCCGGCCTCTCGGTGGTTGCCAGCGATGAGCCATTTTCCGCTCAGATTAGCGTCGGCAAAGCTCTCTGGGGCCTGGAAAAGATAGTTGCAGGTTTTTCCGTTGTGAAAGACATTGTCGCTCAGTGGGCGTGCGCCGATGTGCCACACGCCCTGGGCGCCGGTCATGTCGAGCGCGCTCCAGCCCAGCGAGTCCTGGTCGTAGCCACCGACGTTGTACCAATCGTTCAGGTTCCAGGCGATCTTGTCCACGTTGGGCAGATATTCCAGGCCGTCCACCTCTCGATACTCGCAATCGTCGTTGTAGGTGCAATTGTCCTTCCAGCCGCCAGTGATATCCGCCGGGGGGCGGAGTGCAGAGGCGCGAGGCAGAGCGTCGAAATTACCGGATATGACCGGCGCGGGGATGCTGATCTCGCCCACCAGGTCGTACCAGGTGTGGGCGGCGGCGTAGAGCGAGCCGGGATAGCCGTCGGCCGGCCCGCCGGGGTCGCCGGAGGGGTAGTAGGCCAGCGCGTGGCCGCTGTAGGCCCAGTCGTCGCCGGTTGGGTAGACAAAGGCCCCTTTGTAGACGAGAGTGGTGGAATAGATGCGCCGCGAGTAGTTGTTCGTGACGAGCGGCAGGTAGAGGGTGGGGCTGAGGTCGTCGGAGCGGGTCAGGCGGGCCTGGGTGATGGCGCCGGTGGGGGCGACGGGCGTCTGGGCGTGGGTTGCAGACGAGAGATATTGGCCGGCCGCACCCAGAGTCGCCAACGCCAGAACGATTGTCACGAGAATCGTATTTTTGCGGTTCATTTGATCTCCTCCACAATTCAATTCCTCGACACCAACGGCAAGTAGACGTGAGATGCCGGCCAGAAAGCGTTGTTAGAAAGGCCCGACCAGACCCCGGCCGTGTTCTGCCAGCGGTGCGCAAAGTAGACGTGGCCGCCACCGTAGTGCAGCACGGCGGTAAAGATACCCGTGCCGCCGGGCAGGGTATTGGTCAGGAGCGCGGCTCCGGCCCAGTTATCCGCGCCGATGAACGTATCGGAGTAGCGCAAGGTGGCCGTGACCGCCTCGGTGGGCGAGGTCCAGGTCAACGTGGCGGTCAGCGTGGTGGAATCGGTGACGGCGCGGCCGACGCGCAAATCCGTAACGGCCTCCGGCGGGGGCGTGCCGTACTCGTCGGCGCCCACGTCCGAGGCGGGGCCGATGGGGCGGGCGTCCCCGTCGAAATCGTCGGTAACGTCGGATAACGTGTCTGCCTGGTCTATGGCAGCCGTGGCCGATGAGACCAGATGCAGGTCGGCGCTGGATGGGTCCACGAACCAACTGCTCTGAGCATTGGTGACGTTGCCCGTACCGGTGCCGTTAGCGCCATCCCGGTTGAGCGCAATGTCCATATTGGTCAGGTTGTAGGCAAAAGTACCTGATGAATCGGAATAGCGGGCTTCCATACCGTGCGTGACGCCAGAAACAGGGTTGAAGAGCAGGGCCGTGTTGTGCGCCACCAGCCAGCCCGTGGCGTGAACCATTTCGATGACCACGTCGTGGAGCATAGAAGCGTAGATAAAGTTGTTGCGCACGATGCCGCCGGTGTGGTCGCCCTCGCCGTGGCTGGCGTTGCCAAAGGAGATGCCCTGGTAGCAGTCCACCAGCAGGTTGCGCTCCACCACCGTGCCCGACGAGCCGGACCAGAAGAGGATGGTGGGGACCGGCGCGTTGCCCGGCGTGTGGATGCGGTACCACTCATTGTCGCGCACGGTCCAATCGTGAGCGTCGTGGGCGCTGATGCCGTTGGTGTAGTCTTCGGGCGAAGTGGTGGTGTATTCCAGGCGCGAGCAGGCCAGCAGTCCATCCTCACTCCCGTTCTCCCAGGGATTGACCTTGACCAACTGACTGCCGGTATCCACGATGTGCAGATTATACAGCGTGGGGCGGTCGCTGCCCTGGATGGATACCCCGTGCTCGCCGGCGTTGCGAATGGTGAGGTCGGCGATGGTGACGTCGTCGGCGTCCACGTCAATCAGAATCCCATGGGTGAGGCCGGTACCCATCCCACCTGCATCCAGGATCACGTCGTCGCGATTCCCGGTGGCGCCGCGGATGGTGAGGCCGCTATTCACCACATGGACGATGTTCTGCAAGTTGTACGTACCCGCCGAGACCAGGATCGTCGTGCCAGGCGCGGCACTGTAGGCCTGGCTGCGCAACTCTGACTCCGAGGAGACAGTGACGGTGGGACCAGTGGGCGGGGGCAATGGGGCGCAGGGATCGCCCGCGCTTGACGACGGGGTTTTGTTTTCGGCTTGAATGGTGACGATGAGCAGCGATACCAGCACCAGAACAGCGAACAACCCGGCGAGAATCGTTTTCATGGCTCAATCTCCTTTAAGTCAGGTAAACGTGGGCAAAAAGTTAGTTGTCAGGAAATCCTCTTTGTGGTATACTTGACGTCAGGAAAGAATGACAATGTCGGACAGATTATGCTCAAACTCTCAGAAGGAGTGAAACATGGAACGACAACAACTGATCCGTGAAATACATTGGCTTGAGTGGCAACTGCGTACCTTCGAGGACAAGTACGGCATTCTGTCGCAAGACTTCTACCAGGCGATGGAGTCCGGCGAACTGTCTGAGTTTGACGACGGCGAAGAACCAACCTTCCACGATTTCCTCGAATGGCATGGTTTGTACAAGGTATGGCTGAAACGTGAGCAAGCCTACCGTGAACTGCTGCGTCGGCAGCCACTGCCTGACCAGTTGCGCCGCACGCTCGTCGCTAGCTGAGGGACACCCTATGTTGGTCCGTGCCCAGTACGAGCACCTGGTCTACACACTGCCAGCGCGCTACCCCTCTATTTGCATGAGCACACTCGTTTTGGCCCCTCCTGGCCTGGATACGGCACGTCTAACCGGCTTGGTGGCCCTCGGTGACGATTGTGTATTGTGCGTGTACGAATTGCTGAACTTTCAGCAGGGAGTTATCGAAGTGTACCGCTACGAAGTCTCGCGATGTCATCCACCTTTTACTGTAAGCCCTCTACCCGATGCCGTTGAATACTGTCGCACTAGCTACCCTGGCAAGGAACAACTATACTGG
>DAOUDX010000414.1:0-10853 GCA_034430835.1 Anaerolineae bacterium | reverse complement strand
TTTTCTTGTCCCTTCTCCCTTTCCTTGGGCTGGCTTGACCAACCACTGGTGGCCAGGGTGCTCTCAGAACACTTCCAGAGGATCACAATAAACACAGCTCCAAGTGGTACAACTTTTTGGGGGAACCCCCGGGTTTGACATATCGGGACCGTGAACACCGGTATAGACAAAAGCGCCGGGAGATAACAAGAGGGCTACCAAGGCAGTTCGAACGAGGGTCCTGATCCACTCTATCTTCAGTTGCTCAGTCAGTTTCCAGCACAATGCGAGCAATAGGAGTGCACCCAGGTACCATAGCACAGTTGCAACACTGATTGTTCCCTGGCTGTAAAACTCGACAAGAAACAAGATAGATGTGGGGAAAAAACCCCAATGCCCCCATGATATGAGATCGAGACATATCCACATGGCTGCCAGAGAAACTGCAGTCAGGATGGAAGCGACGATCATTGAGACTGACAACATCCGCGTCGTGTTGTCTTTCCACAGCAATTTGATTGTTTGTAGCCATCTGGGTGTTCTGCCTCTCCTTAGCGTGCGTTTTATCAGATAAATCACGATAAGTGTTGTCGCCAAAAGGCCTAGTATTGAAAACGGACAGAGACAGGCTATCGGTTGCAAAGTCGTCTCTGTCTTGTATTTCTCCCCGATATTCTCGGCGACAAAGGTATAGCCAAGCTGTTGGCAACAATCTTGCGCGGGCAGTTGACACACGCCAGCGTCCGTGTAAATGACCCCATCTTCGTCTGGATAGTAAGCCTCCCATCCTGGAGGCAATGGATAGTGCGTGAACTCGTCCCCACCCCAGTATCCTGCACATTCCCGCGTCTCCTGGTTTAGAGCAACCCCCCACATTGCAGGCGCAAACAAGGAGGCAAGGACAAATGCCAGGGGTAGCAGTGGCGATAGAGCGGACCTGTTCCACATGGTTGTACTCCTTTCATAGCCTCTTGGAAACGTCGTTTGCTCAAGGGGTGCCTGGATTGTCATTGAACCCCATCAGCTCGCGAATCTTGTCCGCGTTCTGCTGTGAAGTCAGAATCTCTAGCAATGCCAGCGCCACCTCGACCGCCGTGGATGGCCCGGTGGAGGTGATCACGTTGCCATCGCGGACCAGGGCCGCGTCGATCACCTCGGTGCCCGTCTCGGCAAGCTGCTGCCTGCGCTTGCCCCCCAGCAGCTTGTACGTCGTCGCGCGGCGTCCCTTCAGAGCACCGCTCCTGGCCACCGGCAGTGCGCCGACGCAGATGGCGGCGATGGGCTTGCCTGCCTCGTCGAACCGGCGGATGATGTCGAGGAAAGGCTCGGCGTAGGTATCCTCGTAGAAGCCCGCCGTCTCGAACCCGCCGGGAATGGCGAGGGCGTCGAAATCCTCCACGCGCGCCTAGTCGAGTTGCACGTCCGAGATCACGTCAGGGCCGAAGGTGCAGCGCAGCCGGGGATGCAGCCCTGCGCAGACGAGCTCGATCCGCTCAGGGCCAAACGTATCGGCCCAGCCCAGCACGTCGGTGAAGGCCGCCGCCTCGAACAGCTCGACACCGTCGGCCAGGAGCAACAACACGCGTTTCATTGCTTCACCGCCCTGCACGTCATCCACGGCAATACTCTACGATGCTTTCGACGTGAATGGCGGTCGTGTTCAGGAACGGGATCCCATCGTACGATTCCTGGTCGAGAATGAGGGGCAGTTCGGTGCAGCCAAGGATTATCCCCTCGATGGCGTCCCGATCGACCATCCGTCTGGCGATGGCCAAGAGCTCCTCGCGGGTCGAGTCTTTGATGATGCCCAGTTCGATCTCGGAGAAGAGCCGCTCCTGGATGAGTTGCTGGCTCTCCGCACTGGGCACGACGACCGACATGCCGCTGGCGGCAAAGGCGCGCGGGTAAAAGTCGGACTGCATGGTGAACAGCGTGCCCATCAGGCCAAGCCTTTTCAGGCCCAGGCCGGCGGCCTTTTGGCGCGTCGCCTCGACGATGCTGACCAGCGGGATGGGTGAGCGCGCCGCCACCTCCTCGAAAACGACGTGCGGTGTGTTCGAGCCGATGGCCGCAAAGTCGGCTCCGGCCCGGTGCAGAGCCTGCATCTTTTCTACAAGGTAATCCGACAGTTTGGCCATATCGCCGGTTTTCAGAATCGCCATCAGTTCAGTCAGGTTGGCGCTGTAGATGACGATCTCGGGATAGTCCGGCTCTGTTGTGCTGGCGCGAAATGCATCGACGGTGCGTCTGTAGTAATCGAGGGTCGATTCGGGGCCTATGCCCCCGATGAGGCCGATTTTCTTCATAGCGATCTCCACTCCTTTGTTGTCACAAAGCGATCGGGCCACTGATACGCTCCATCGCTTTCCCGCAGCATGCCGATCTCTGTCACTGCATAAGTTCAAAGGCCCATAGATGTGTGGGAAAAGCTGAGCACCTTCAAGGTGTGACGTGCCGCTTCCTTCGACGGGCGCGGGAGGCTCGAACCGAACTGCTGCTGTCACCTTGGCGGTCTCGATGACCAGCACCAGCACAGGCTCCTCCACGCTGGAGAAATAGTCGTTTGCCACTGCTAGCACTGTATCGGGGTCGCCGGTGCAGTGGATGAAGCCATCCTGCCCAAAGCGGGTGGGGAGGTACGTGTCTCCCTTGGCTTGTGTTCGGAGCTCGCTCTTGGTGACCAGGTGATAGATCGTTTCTCTCAAGTTACCGCTCCTAGAGTTCTCGTCGCATCACGACGCGCTTGCTGATGGGCAAGCCCAATCCGGCCTCGGTTTCCCGGAGCTGCAAAAGGCATTCGGTCAGTTCATCTTCCGTCAAGATGTGGAACCCGAGCCGCGCGTAAAACGGCGCGTTCCAGGGAACGTCGCGGAAGGTGGATAAGGTGATAGCTTTGAATCCCGTGCTCTTGGCCCACTCGCACACCGTTTCCACGAGGGCCGTGCCCAATCCGCGCCTGCCGTGTTCTGGATGCACGTCGAGTTCGTCGAGATGGGCCAGGCCGTCGACCTCGATGGCCAGCGCAAACCCGACCGGCTGCCCATCCAGTCCCGTCGCCACCCACAAACGGCTGGCTTTCTGGGCTCGCTTCAATTCCTCGACAGGCACCGTGTGATTTAGGTCTTGCACCAGATCAAGGCCCGCGAACAATTTCCCTGCTGCTTGCTCGATCTCCGGCAAGGAAGGGATGTCCTGGGGATCTGCTAAGCGGATCTTGTAGTCGTTGTCCATAGAAAGGCCAGTCCTGTTCACTTGATGCTGTAGAACCCCGCTTGCATCTGCGAAAGCCAGAACATCTCGACCGTCTGGAAGCCGACTTCTGCCATCAGCCGGACGTGATCGTCTGCCGTGATGGGAAAATACTTGACGCCGAAGCGCTTGCGGTGGTCATCTATCTCTTTCTTGGAGCGCCCTATGCGTACCTGCCAGCGCTTCCAGCGGTCCAGTCCTATCTGGATTCCCTGTTCTGTCCGTGGCGCGATGTTCTCGATAGTGACGAACAGGCCCTGATCCTCCAGTACATCGTAGCACGCCTGCATCGCCCTGCGGCGCTCCGCCGGGCCCAGGTAGTGATGGCATAGGATAGCCGTGACCACCTGGAAAGGCAAACCGCCTACGCGCTCTACCAGATCCTCATTGCCTGTCGGTTCGAGGAATCTCAGTCGTGAGTTCCTCTCTGCCTCGAATCGTTTCTTGGCTTGATCGAGCATCATCTCCGCTGGATCTGCCAGGACAAAGCGTGCCTGCGGGAACTCGGTCAGCGCCAGTTCGACCAAGTGCCCCGTGCCGCACCCCGTGTCGAGCCAACGTGCGACATCAGGCTTGACCGTCTTGACGAGATCGATTATTTCCAGATGAATCGTCTCGTAGAAGGGGATCGTCTCTCTGACTCTTGGGTCATACTCTGACGCCCCATACGGCGTGGCGTTGTCCGTCACTGTCAATCGGGAACCCAAGTCCGTATGATTTTGACCACGATGCCCGAGGCTGTCGGATCGGGGCAGCGCACGAACTCGGTGGTGACGCCCCCCGGATCGATGACTTTCTCGTAGGGTGTGCCCTCATAGTCCCAACCCAACGTTCCGCCATACCTCAGCGCTCGGATGAAGCCGTTCATGCTGTCCATCAGCCAGGGGCATATTTTGCCGACGTCGTCGGGGTAGGTGAACCTTTGTCCCTGCTGATAGCTGTGCTCTTCGTCTCCCCGATACATCCACGCGCATAGACCCTCTTTTTCCAGGTCGGGATAGACGATTTCGCCATCCTCTTTGCAGAGCTGCCCGCCTTTGCCCTCGAATATCTCGATCTCGATCTTGTAGCCGTTCATTGTTTGCTCCTTTTCATTGCAAAGAACACGCCGACGAAGGTGTGCCGGTACACGCAATCGACGTTCACGAAACCGGCCTCCCGCAGCCAGCGAAGCTGATCGGACAAAAGTGCATCCTGATCGTAAGCCGTCCGGCGCTCGACGCTTTCCTGGATTTGTTCCTCGGGCGCGCCGCTGGCCCTGGCGTGCCGCAGCCACAGCTCCCAATACAGATTCTGGAGATAGGCCGTTTCCCCCTTGATCTGATCCACGTTGACGAAAGCGCCGCCCGCTTTAAGGGCCGCGTAGACCTGTTGGCACAGCTTCCTCTTCTCCTCGTCGGCGAGGTGGTGGATCGACAGGCTGGAGATGACCAGGTCAAAGCGCTCGCGGTCGCGCAGATTTCGATAGTCGTCGATCACGAACTGGAACTGCTCGCCGTGCTCGTGGAACCGCTCCCTGGCCACGCCCAGCATCTTTTTCGCCAGGTCCCGCAGGACGAACGTACCATTCGGAAATGCCTTGAGCACGTGTTCTGAGAACAGCCCTGTGCCTGCACCCAGGTCCAGTACGTCGATTGGCGCGTCCCGCTCGAAGGGCATCACTTGCGTCGCTATCCCGAAGAGCTGGTCGTAGCAGGGCAACGCGCGCTTCATCCAACTGTCATAGGTGGCGGTGCTGTTGTCGAATACTTGCTCGATCGTCACGGCCTAGCTCCGCAGGACATAGTCCAACGCGCGCGGCAGAATGCGCTTGAAATCGGCCGGATAGGCGTGATCGAGATTGGCGTACTCTCGCATCTCGATCGGGTTGCCACTGCCCCTCAATTCTGCGGCCAATGTGTAGGCCATCTGATAGCAGGCTTTATCCTGCGCACCGATGACCACGTAGCCGCGTTTCTCCTGCACTTCTCGCTCCCTCAGCAACGAGGCCACGTCCGCCTCCTCAGGCACGTACGGCGTCACGGCGATAAAGCCGCGCGCTTTCAGCGTACCGTTCAGCGTCAGCCACACGGTCAGCCCGGCGCCTTTGGAGAATCCGCCCAGCACGACGCGTTCCTCGTCAATGTCGTATTGTTCCTGCAGCGCGCTATAGTGAGCTGTGACCTCTTGCTCCGCCAGGACCCAGTCGTCCCACACAAAAGTACCCGGCCCGCCGAGCAGGGAAGATTGGGGCAGGGCCAGCAGCCAGCCGGTGGACGCAACCGAACGCCAATACTCGGAGGAGGCCTGAGCGCTGCTATTGTTTCCGTGGAGCGCGATCAGGAGCGGCCAAGGGCCGCATCCGGCCTCTGGTTCCACAATCATCAGTTGGGGTTCAGTCCCCTCTTGAGCGACAGCGAATCGCTCCAGGCATATCTCGACCAGTCGCTCGTACTCGGGCAGCTCGTGAAGCGGTTCCAGGTCCGAGTCGCCCAGCAACTGCCGCTTCGAGTACCAATACCCTGCATCGACCGCTGCCTTCAGGATCTCCAAGGCTTGCTGCGTATTGCCCATGCGCGCTGTCAGACAGGCACGCCAAAACTGGACGCGCGCGTCGATCTCGGGGAAGCGCTCTGCCTCGTGCACGATCAGATCCAGTGCCTCGGCGTACTTTTTTCGTTCATAGAGGCCATGTGCCTGCTCGAAAAGCTGGTCTGGTGTCGAGATGGTCACTGGCTCTTTCCCTTTCGTCCAGCGATGATGATGTGATGGTTGGCGAACGTTGCCTCAGGCGTGTCCCAAGCTTGCGGCTGCATCCAGTCAGTGACGATAGCCGGTCCATTTCGCACCATCTCGATCAGTTGCTCAATGGTCTCCGGCGAGCAGCCCTGGCGCTGTGCCCAGTCCAGAAACGCGTGCCGCTTGACGATTTGCTCCGTGTGCTCGACGGTCAGTCCGGCGTCCTCGAACATCCCCCGCCACTCGCCCTCGTCGAAGGCGCGGTTGTGGCTGGGGTCGCGCAGCCGCTCGAAATCGTCCACGGCGCGGGCGGCTGCCTCGTCATACGGCAGCACGTGGTCCTGCACCAGCAGCAGTCCACCTGCCCGCAGAACCCGCGCGCACTCCTGCACAAAGCGCGCGCAGTCGGGAAAGTGGTGCGGCGCGATGCGGCAGGTCACCAGGTCGAAGGTCTCGTCCTCGAACGGCAGGTCCTCGGCGTCGGCGGGCCTGAACACTACGTTGGTCACGCCCTGGCTCGTGACGTGCGCCTCGGCCTTTTCCAGCATCCTGAGCGTGAGGTCGGTCGCCACCACGCGCGTCACGTGCGGCGCGAAGGCGAGCGCCGTGTGCCCGCCGCCGGTCGCCACATCCAGCGCCACCCAATCCGGCTGTGGTCGCGCGATCTCAAGCAAGCGCTCCAGCTCGGCCCCCTTGGCGTGGGCCTTGCTGGTCACGTAGCCTTGAGCGTACTGGGTGTAGCGTTCCTGTGATAGGGCCTTGGAGTCCATCCTATTCCGCGCCTGTCCACTCGTACGGTGGGCGGGTCATCCGATACTCGCGCAGGGTGACAATTTTGCCACCTTCAAATCCGACGATGCTGATGCCGTCGATCTCATAGTGCACGCCATCCGCCGTGCACTCGAATCCCCACTCGAAGGCGGCGACTTGATCTGCCTCGGCAAAGTGGAAGGAGGTGATATCCCAGCGATCGACGGTGTTCCCTGCGCCCAGCCAGCCCTCAATCCATCGCCGGGCGATCTTCAGGCCGCGATACGTGGGGCCGTGCGACTCCACGATGACGCAGTTCGGCGCCAGCGTGGCGATGATTTGAGCCGCGTCGTTGGTCTTCCACCCTTTAACGTAGGCGGTTATCAACTGGTAGGCATCTTGGTGATTCACGATCCCCCTTACTCTGCTATCACCAGGCCATACTCCACGGCGTCCGCCAGGGCGATCCAACTGGCCTCGATGATGTTGGGCGACGCGCCCACGGTCGTCCAACTCGACGTGCCGTTCTCCATGTCGATCACCACGCGCGTGATGGCTGCCGTTCCATCCTCGCCCTCCAGGATGTGTACCTTGTAGTCGGCCAGATCGAACTCGGCCAGACGGGGGTACACCGGCAGCAGCGCCTTGCGCAGCGCCGTATCGAGCGCGTTCACCGGGCCGTTGCCCTCGGCGGCGGTGTGAAAGGTCTGCTCCCCTACGCGCACCTTGATCGTCGCCTCGGCGAATGTCTCTCGTCCCTCCCGGTGCTCGACGACGACCATAAAGTCGAGCATCTCGAAGGGGGGAACATAGTCGGGCCGCGCGCGGTGCAGCATCACCTGCACCGAGGCGTCGGCCCCCTCGAAGATGAACCCCCGGCGCTCTAATCCCTTGATCTTTTCCAGCACTTCCGGCAAGTTCTTGATCTCCTCGTGGGCGATGCCGGCCTCCTCCGCCTTGCTCAGCAGGCTGCCCTTCCCCGAAAGCTCCGACACCAGGACGCGCAGTTCGTTGCCCACCAGGGTGGGATCGATGTGCTGGTAGCTCAGCGGGGTGCGCCGCATCGCCGCCACGTGCATGCCGCCCTTGTGGGCAAAGGCGCTCTGGCCCACGTAGGGCGCCTGGCGGTAGAGCGACTGATTCGCCGTCGCTGCCACCGCGCGGGCGGTGGACGCCAGGTGGACCAGATTGCCCTCTGGCAGGGCGGCCAGCCCCATTTTCAGCTCGATGTTGGGGATGAGGGTGCACAGGTTGGCGTTGCCGCAGCGCTCGCCGTAGCCGTTCATCGTCCCTTGCAGGTGGAGCGCCCCCGCCCGGATCCCTGCCAGGCTGTTGGCCTCCGCCAGGCCGGTATCGTTGTGGGCGTGGATGCCCAGCGGGACGCCCGGCAGGGCGGCTTTCACCGCATGCGTGATCTCCTCGATCTCCCACGGCATCGAGCCGCCGTTGGTATCGCACAGGACGAGGGTGTCGGCTCCGCCCTCGGCAGCGGCCCGGAGCGTGGCGATGGCGTAATCGGCGTCGGCCTTGTAGCCGTCGAAAAAGTGCTCCGCGTCGTAGATCACCTCCCGGTCGTGGGCTTTGACGTAGGCCACGCTTTCCTCGATAATGCGCAGGTTCTCCTCCAGCGTGGCGCGGATGACGTCGGTCACGTGGAGCGTCCAGCTCTTGCCCACGAAGGTGATCACGGGCGTCTGGGCCGCCAGCAGCGCCTGGATGTTGGCGTCGTCCTCCGGCTCGCTTCCCACCCGGCACGTCATGCCAAAGGCCGCGACACGGGCGTGTTCCAGCTCCATCTCGCGCACGCGCTCGAAATAGGCGCGGTCCTTGACGTTGGAGCCGGGGTAGCCGCCCTCGATGTAGTGCACGCCCAGCTTATCCAGCAGGCGCGTGATCTTGATCTTGTCATCCACCGATAAGGAGATGCCCTCGCGCTGCGTGCCGTCGCGCAGGGTGGTGTCGTAGAGTGCGACCTGTGTCTTTGTCATTTCGCTACTCCTTTTTCAGTGAGATGAAGCGTGATGCGTAATGCGTGAAATCAGATGAACAGCACCATCTCGATTACGTCATCGTAGACGCCATTGAGCTTGCGGCCTCTCTTCTTCACGTCCTCCACGACAAATCCCAGCTTCTCGTAGAGCTTGATGGCTGCCGCCCCGTCCTCGCCCTCCAGGATATGCACCCTGAAGCCGGTCAGTTCCCGCTCGCGATTAGCGCGTGCACTCAAGTTGGGTATAATTCCACTGTACCAGGTTCACCCTCCGGGAAATCCTCGGGGAATGTCTTCACGTATTCCTTGACCAACCAGTTTGAGACATCCCCTTGCTCTCGCTCGCAGAACGCTGAAAGAATACCTCTCAACCCAAGCTCACATACGTAGATTATGTGGCGGTGCTTTTGTTGGAATTCGTGCAATGGCATTGTCAAAGTCGTGCAGTCATCAGTCAATACCACTTCGTCGCTTTCTGGTTTCCATTCCAGTCCCTGGTGATGACTTCCCACGTTGCGTGCCACCTTGTAGAAGGTGTGCAACTCGCCAAGTACAGGATAGAGAGGGTGCCCGCCGCTCACCCGTGCTGTGTACCAACTTATGTACTCAGAAATGCCTATGAGTTCGCTATCGCTTGGTTTTGGAGGAAGACCAAGTTTCACTTTGATTGCTCTGCGCACAACGTACATGACTCTTGGAAGGGATGTCTCGTAGCTCTCTCGAATGCCGCGCAGTGTAACCCTCAGCTGCAAAAACTCGTGGTCTTTGGCTTGCTCGTGAAGCACCGTTGCTTCTGAGCGCATTTCGGGGGACAGTTTGTCGACTTCTACTAAGTCGAGGAAGTTGCTGGCTTTTGGCAGATCAACTGTACCAGCCGATGGAGCAGCACCGGCATGATAGGCACGCGCCAGGAAATCTACTACCTTTTTGTTGATCTCCAGCAGATTCTTCTGTGCGTTGTAGGCTTCTTGTCCACTCAGCTTCAGGAAGTGAAAGCAATCTATTGCGTAGTCGGAAGCAAATGTTGAAGCTGCCTCATATACCCAGTCATTGTTGAGTATGTAAGGCAAAACTTCGCTGTCGAAGAAGGCATGCATGCCTCGTACTAGGTTGTATTCACCTACGTTGGCAGTGTGGATGTTCTCTTGGCGCTTACCCTCTTCGAGCATTTGATCGAAATCAAGGCGAAAGAACTTGTGAGGCGACACCCTTTTCATAACAAGACCTTCCTCTACTCGATTGTTGTGCAGAAACTCTACTCGTTGCTCCGCCATCCAAGTCTTTGCTTACTCGCTCTCGCGTATTGCCAGAGATTGGGCCTCGTCAAACGCTTGTCATCGAGTTGCTCAACAAGGAATAAGTAGAACCAAAGAAGCGCCTTCTCAGTCTCGCAAAACGTAAGGAACTTGTCTACTCTGTCTGAGCTATTGCTTCTCTCATGTACAGTCTGCTCGGTGGATACGAAGTTAATCAAACCACTGCCTCTGGAATGGTAGTGCCAGTGCACGAAGTAGAAGCTATTGTCTTTGTTAGAAACATCCGTTGGTTTTGGGTTGAGGACGAACACGAAATCAGCTCGTTCACTTGGTGCTCTGTCCTTAAGGGCTTCGAACAATGTATCGCCTTCAATCTCAGATTCGAATGCAAACACACCTGTGAAGGGTGATGCCTGACCCGAGCCACGATAGTTTTGACACAACTTCTTGACTTCCAAGGTTTGGTCAACGGCCTTGAGGAGATTGTCTGTGCTGCGTAAGCTTGTTTTAACCTCGATTACTCCATAGATACTCTCTACTGGGAATAGACTAACCCCGCTTTTATCCCAACTAAAGACAGCACAACCGTAGGGGTCATATATCAATACATCTTTCTGTTGTGTCTGTTCTACGCGTTGAGGTGACAGGCCGTCAGGAGCAATTGCTTCACCTACGCCTATTGAATACCTCGCGGGTAGGTTAGACTGTAAGAACCGCCGAACAGCATTCTCGGCAACGCTACCAATGTCAGTTGTCCCTACAAATAGTCGAGCAGCCTGTAAGTCAACTCGTAGTCTCTGTGCTTGTAGGTCTAGGGACATTTACCCAAAAAGTTGCACCAGTAGATAATGTGTGAAGTTGACCTCCTCTGGCAAGTGTGAGATCATACAAATTGCACAGGGGAGGCCAAT
>DAOUDX010000413.1:0-18949 GCA_034430835.1 Anaerolineae bacterium | reverse complement strand
GGCGAAGACCAGCGGCCACTCCCATTGAAAGCGGCGCTCCCACCGGTGCTGTGCCCAGCCCGCGATCTCGGCTAGCACGATCAGCAGCGCGACTAGAAGACCGGCCTCGTAGGTGAACGCAGACAGTGCGGCGAGCAGCAGCGCCAGGCCGATCCATTGCAAGCTGCAGCGCTGCCGCCCACGGTCGTAGGCCAGGAGCGCTCCGGCGGCCATGGCGCTGACCAGCGGATTGTACACTGCGCCGGGCCAGACGACGGCCTGGCGCGCGAAGGGGAAAGCGGCGAACAGCGCAGTGGCCAGGCAGGCGGCGATGATGTTGCTCCCCTCTTGCACCCCTCTCCGCTCGCGGGGCGGGGAAATCCACGTCGCACTCAGCAGACCTGCCAGCCACGAGGCAGCGAAGTGGGCGGCCACGTTGAGGAAATGCAGCCCCGCTGGGTGCAGACCGCCGACCAGGGCACCCCACACGCGCCACAGGCTGTACCACACAGGCCGGTAGTAGCCGTAAGGGCTGGGGGCGGCCCATAGCTCGCCCCAAGAGATCGACTCCAGCCAGGGGATCTGTACCAGGTCGTCCGAGAACAGGGGGAGTGCGAGCGTGTCTCCGTAGAGCAGCGCGGTGAGCGCCAGCGCAACCAGAGCGGATGCGATAGCTGGATGAGCCAGCACGTGGCCAAGACGGCATTTTGTGTCTAGAGCTGCGTCGCGCATTCTTTGCACAATCTCCGCTGGCGTGGCAGAACCTCCATACGTCTATGGTAGGCTATGTGCGTGGTGAACAAAACCGCCAGCCGAGGCGTGTAAGAGGCAGGATTGAACGCTGGTGGTATTATATAGCGAAGCGGCCTGTCTGCAAGCTCGACTCGGCGTTGGGCGATCGTCGGGTATTCGTCCGGCGGCCGCAGTTGAGTCTGACATAGGTTATGCTATAATAGCGAAGTGGAACCTGGGAGCGCAGCCGGGCGTCCCAAGGACAAACCCGAGGATCGCGCCGGGAGGGCTTGTGAAGAAAACGACGTGGATCTTGATCGCTGCTGTGGTACTGCTGAGCTGGATGGCGGGCCCCGTCGCCGCTCAGGACGATACCAGCCTGACGATGCAGATCTCGATCGGCTACGATGGCTACTGTCGCACGGACGCTTGGTGCCCGGTGTACGTCGTTCTCTCGAACGATGGATCTGATGTTGAAGGCGAGTTGCTCATGCCGGTGGGAGGCGGCGGAGCCTCCCGGTCGGATGTATACGCCAGGCAGGTCGTGCTGCCGGCCCGTTCGCGCAAGGCGTATTTTCTCTACTTCCCGCCTCCTGGCTCGTCTGCCAGCTCGCGGCTGACGGTGAAGCTGTGCACCGCGAGGGAAGAGATTGCGAAGAATGTCCTGGTCACGTGGCTGGATGCGGGCGAGCGGCTCTATGGCGTTGCAGGCAGCGATCCTTCAGCGCTTGGCTTCCTGGCCAACGTCGCGCCGGTGGGCGGAAAGGCGATGGTGGCCCGCGTGGAACTGGCCTCGCTGCCGCCCGATCCGTTGGCCTGGGAAGGGCTTGACGTATTGGTCCTGAACGATGTGGACACGACGGCGCTCAGCGGCGAACAGCAGGAGGCGTTGGAAACCTGGGTGGCTCAGGGCGGCCACTTGATCGTGGGTGGCGGTGCGGGGGCAGCGCTCACGGCTGCTGGCGTGGCCGACCTGCTGCCGGTCACAGTAGGCGACGTGCGCTCTGTGAGCAGCCTTCAGGCGTTGGGTGAGCACGTGGGGGCCCCTCTCGCCGTTGGCCCTTACGCTGTCGCCGAAACCTCGTTGCGGGATGGGGAGGTGCTCATCGCGCAGGACGACCTCATCCTGTTGGCGCGGCGGGCCTATGGAGCGGGACAGGTGGATTTCGTCGCCTTTGACGCCGGACTGAACCCGTTCGCGAGCTGGGATGATGCTGTGCGTCTGTGGGAGTGGATCGTTGGGGCGAGGGCCGGAGGCACTCAGAGGTTGGCCATACGAAACGGATACTCCGCCTTCGAAGCTGTCAACGCGTTGCCCGGCCGAGGGCTCCCCTCGACACTGCACATTTTGGGTTTCTTGCTGGTCTATGCGCTTCTGATCGGTCCGGTCAACTATGTCATCCTGCGCAAGTTGGATCGGCGTGAGCTAGCCTGGGTGACCATTCCAATGCTGATCTTGGGGTTCAGCGCCTGCGCCTACGTGACGGGCTTTCAGTTGCGGGGCTTTGACGTGATCGTGCACCGCTTGGCGGTGGTGTACGTGCCGGGGGGATCGCAGACCGGCAGGGTGAACCAGTTGGTGGGGATCTTTTCGCCCCGGCGCACCACCTACGATGTGCGGCTTCCCAGCGCCCAAGTCCGCGGGATGCCCGGAGATTACTACTATGGCGGAATGCCCTCGCAGCAAGCGTTGGAGATTCTGGAAGATGCGGAAAGTGTGACAGTGTCCGATCTGCGGGTGGACGTGGGCGGCATTGAACCTTTCTTGGTCGAGGGATACGCCGAGGTGCCGGCCGTCGAGGCGGACCTGCGATGGGTCGATAGGGGCGGTGGCGACGTGTGGCTGGAGGGGAAGGTGCGCAACGGTGGGGTTGCTTTGAAGGATGCGCTCGTGATCGCGTGGGACGGCGAGCAGAGACTGGGTGATCTTGGGGCAGGTAAGGAGGTGACTATCAACGTACCCTTCCTTGGATCTGGGGCGGCGGGCGGGTATAGCCCTCTCGGGTATAGCCCTCTCCTGCCTGACCGAATCATCGGAACCTCGAGCTATTGGGATGATCCTGATCTGCGCCGGCGGTACATGTTCTTGCAGGCTTTTTTCGATCCCTATTCTTCGCCCTATGGCGGTGTGGTCCCTGGCGGGACGGTCGTATTGGAGCCGGGGGTGTACCTCGTGGGGTGGACGGCTGGGGATACTCCCCTGTCGCTGGACGTGGTTGGCCGGCCGCATACTTCGGTGGACATGGGACTGTATGTCTATGACTTGCCTTTGACCGCGCCGGAATTGGGAGCGACTGGCATTGTCCCTCCTGATCTGGTGAGGCGTGAGGTGATAGAGGCTATTGGCCAGGTGGAGAGTTGGCCTGAGGGTTTCTACATGGGGCCTGAGTCGGAGATCACTTTTCGCTTCACGTGGTCAGCCTTGGGGGTTCGCGAGATCGATGAGTTGATATTGACCATGGAAGGAGTGAATTTCGGTTCGACGACCAATCCACCGCATGTCTCGCTGTGGAATCGGGAGATCGATGGCTGGGATGGATTGGATGTCAACTGGGGCGAGAATGTGATTTCGAACGCCGAGCCTTACGTCATCATGTCGGGCGGCGTGTTAGTGCATCTGGAGTCGGGCGTGCAGGCGGTCGAGATAGACAGGCTGACGATCACGATCAAGGGGAACCAGTGATGGCGGCGATTGTAGAAACCAAGGGACTGGTCAAGCGGTACGGACAGCTAACGGCGGTCAAAGATCTAGATCTCGTGGTCGAAGAGGGGGCCGTTTTCGGTTTTGTTGGGCCGAACGGGGCAGGCAAGACGACGACGATGCGTATCCTGGCAACCCTCTTGCGCCCCACGGCAGGGGAGGCCCGGGTTGCCGGCTATTCGGTGCGCAAGGATCGGCGGAGCGTGCGGCGTGCTATCGGCTACATGCCAGACTTTTTCGGGGTCTATGACGACATGAAGGTCTGGGAGTACCTCGACTTTTTCTCCGCCTGCTACGAGATTCCTCCCGAGACGCGCCGCAGACTGGTGGGCGATCTGCTGGAGCTGGTCGATCTGGCCCATCGGCGGGATGACTACGTGGACGCCCTCTCGCGAGGCATGAAGCAGCGGCTGTGCCTGGCGCGGGCGCTGGCCCACGATCCCCGGCTCTTGATCCTCGATGAGCCAGCTTCCGGCCTCGACCCGCGAGCGCGGGTCGAGATTCGCGAGTTGCTGCGCGAGCTCCAGGCAATGGGCAAGACGATCTTTGTCTCCTCCCACATTCTCCTGGAGATCGAGGAGATCTGCACACACATCGGCATCATTGAGGCGGGGCAGTTGGTGGCGACGGGCACGCTGGCGGAGATGCGTCAGCTCATCCAATCCCACCGTGTCGTGAGGGTGGGGCTGACGGGGCGGATCGAGGAGGCGCATGCCTGGCTGTCCGGCCAGTCTGGGGTGATGGGTGTCGAACCGGTCACCGGCAACGGCGAGGGCGATCTGGAGGTCATGTTCGTCGGCGACGACGAAGCGCTGGCGGGGCTATTGAGGGAAATGGTGATCGCAGGCTTCCCGGTGGTCGGTTTCCGAGAGGAGGCTGGCGATCTGGAGGACGTCTTCTTGCGGCTGACGAAGGGCATCGTCTCGTAGGATACAACGTCTTTTGGGTGTGTATGGAGCAATGGAGTGATCGGACTCTGGCGAGCGGCGCGCGGCAATCCTATTCTCCAGTGGGAATACCAGCGCATCCGGCGTCGGCGCTGGTGGCCGGGGCGGCGTTTCTACTTGTTCTATCCGGTGCTGCTGGGCGTCGCGTTGGGTATCGGCGTGATGCTGTTGGCAACGGATGAGTTTGGGGTGCGGGTGGCGGCTGTCGCCATTGCGGCTATCCTGGGGCTTCCGTTGGGTTTGCTCGTATGGTTTCTGAGCACGGCATTGCCGTGGATCGCGCCGGCACTGACCGCGGCGACGATCGCCCGCGAGCGGGGGATGGGCACACTCGATCTGCTGCGGGCGACACTGTTGACCGAGCGGTCCATCGTGTTGGGGAAGTTGGGCGCCTGTATGATTCAGTTGTGGCCTGGAATCCTCTTGCTGATATTGCTGTCGCCGTTCCAGATCACGGGCCAACTCGTCGGGGGGTTGGGAAGCGGCCTGTGCCTGTGTCCGTGTGCGTCTTCTGATGGGGCGTTTCTCGCGCTGGCCCTTGGGTTCGGCACAGAGTACGTGTGGGTTCTTGTGGCCTTGGCGGTCGTGCTGGGGACCCTCAGGCCGCTGGCCGCTCTGGCACTCAATGCGGCAGTGGGCATGTTTGTGTCAGTGCTGTCCCGCTCGACGGGCGTGGCGGTTGCTGCTGCGTATGGGGCTGTACTGGCAATGCGGGCATTTCTATGGCTGCTGATGTCGTTCATGACCCCGATGTTTTTTCTAGTCCTCGATCCAGCGATCTTTGATCCGGCATATGCCTATTCAGTCTCTGGGCCGTCGCAGGTTGTGCAGTGGCTACCGAGTTTTTTGCCATTGTTGGAGGTGGTCGTCGAGTTTGCAGGAGCGGTGATGCTGGTTGGAGGGGCTATCTGGTGGCTGAAGCGAGGGTAGGAGAGTGGTGATGGAAGAGGCGAGTATGCCGACCGGTTGTCGCTATAAGGTTCTGGGCTTGCTGCGTCGTCTATCGAACCCGCTGCTGACGAAGGAGTTGCGGGGGCGCATGCGCGGCGCGCGGGCATTCGTCGTGTTGACGATCTACCTGCTGCTTCTGAGTTGCTTCACGTCTATCATCTACTATGCTTTCAGCACGACGTCCGGTACCCCCGCTGGCGGGCTGGCGATGGCCAATGCAGGCAAGGTCATCTTTTTCAGCGTCGTCGTGGTCGAGATTTTCATGGTTTCGTTTGTCACGCCGGGCTTTACCGCCGGGGCGATCAGCGGTGAAAAGGAGCGGCAGACGTACGAGGTGCTGCGCACGACGCTCCTACCTGCTCGCAAGCTGGTCCTCGGCAAATTCTCTTCGGCGATGACGTACATGGTTCTGCTGATCCTGGCGGCAGTGCCTTTGGAGAGCCTGGCCTTTGTTCTGGGGGGCGTGGTGGCGACGGAGCTGGCGCTGGCGGTGATCATCTTGTTCGTGGCTGCTTTCTTCTTCGCCGCCGTGGGGTTATTCTTCTCGTCCATGATGCGCTCGACTCTAGCTTCGACCATACTGACCTACGTGATGGCGCTGCTGGCGACGGTCGGGCTGCCGGTGTTGGTGCTGGTCTTTGGCACGATGTCGTCCGCTGTGCTGTTTGGACAGGGGCCGTCTTCGATACCGGCCTGGATCTGGGAAACGGTGATGATGTACACCATCATTCTATTCGCCAGCCTCAGCCCCATTTCTGCGGCGGTGGTGACTGAGATTTTTCTGTCTGAGCAGGATGCGCTTTTCTTCTACTGGCAGGACGTGGGATATAGCTGGTCGGCGACAGGATCCTCAGGGCCTACGCACCGGATACCAGTGATCTCCCCCTGGGTTATCTACGTGGCTATCTATTTGACGGTGGCGTTGATCTTGCTTCTGGTGACGATGTTGAAAGTGCGGCAACAAGCGAAGCGGTGATTCAATGAGTGAGGTTCCGATGGAGTTGCACGCCTACGTGCGGCGGTGGGGGCGGCGGCTGCGGTTGGTCGAGAGCCTGGCCTGGGGGCCGTGGGGCGCGGCGGCAGGGCTGGGACTGGGCCTGCTCCTGGCTCTTGCGGCGCGACTGTGGCCGTTCGCGCTGGTGCAGCAGTTGGTCGTTCTGGCAGGACTGCTGGTGCTCTGCGGTATCGCGGTGACGCTGGCGATCGTCTGGCTGCGCCCTCGCGGTCCGCTGTGGCTGGCACGCGCTTTCGATCGACGCTTCGATCTGGCCGAGCGGCTATCGACGGCGGTGGAGATCGCCACTGGGCGGCTGCGGGCGGCATCGGCGATGGCCGAGGCGCAGTTGGCCGACACGCTCGACGCCGTCCGGCGCGCAGAGCCTCGGAGGTCGCTGCCGCTGCGTGTGCCCGGCTGGGCGCTCAGGACGCTCGTCATGGCGACGGTTGCGCTGGTGTTATTGCTTTTGTTGCCGAATCCCCAGGAAATCGTGCTCTTGCAGCAGGCTGCCGTGCAGACCGCCATCGAGGAGCAGATCGAGGATCTAGAGGCGGTGAAGGAGGAGGTGGCCGAAATCGAGGGGCTGACCGAGGCCGAGCGAGAGGCGCTGCTTCAGGCGTTGGAGGAGGCGATTGCCGGCCTCGAGGAGGGGCGGGCGACGCCGGAGAAGGCGCTGGCGGCCCTTTCGGAGGCGGAGCAAAAGCTGGCCGAATTGCGAGAGCCTGGCGCGGCGGGTCTGCAGGAGGGGTTGGAGCGCGCCGGAGAACAGGTGGCAGATTCGGAGCTGACCCGCGATCTGGCCGAGGCGCTGGCAGAAGGTGATTACGAGACGGCGGCCGAGGCGCTGGCCGATTACGGCGACGAGATCGGCGAGACGTTGACCCGCGAGGAGGAACTCGAATTGGCCCAGCAATTGGCCGAGGCGGCGGAGGCGTTGGCGGGCGTGGATCCGGAGCTGGCGCAGCAGTTGGCCCGGGCCGCTGAGGCCGTCGAGGCGGGCGACATCACGCAGGCGCGAGAGGCTCTCAAGGCGTCCGCGCAGCAAATGGGCGAGGCTGGCGAGCGGGTCGAGCGCCAGGAGGCGGTCGAAGGCGCACTGGCAGAGCTGCAGGAGGGGCGCGAACAGATCACACGAGCCTGCACCACCTGACCGCGCACCGGGAAGCCGCTCGGTCAGAGCGGCACACAGGGACAGGCTGGTGGGCGGGGGACAGGGGCCGGGCAGCAAACCAAACCTGGTCACAGCGAGGATGCGGGCAGTGGGGCGCCTTACGACGAGGACTATGACCCAGAACGCATCGGCGATGAGGGGGTAGGCGTGGACGTGGGCCGCGAGGGAGGCGAAGGAGTGAGGGTTGGTGACGTATCCATCCCGGCTCCCGAGGGCGGCAGTTCCAGCGTGCCCTATCGCGAGGTCTATGGCGACTATGCCGAGGAGGCTGGCGCTGCGTTGGAGGGGAGCTACATTCCTCTGGGGATGAAGCAGTACGTGCGCGACTATTTCAGCTCGCTGGAACCGTGAATGAGTGATATCGTGCGCTATACCGCTGCCGGCGGCGTCGTCGTGTGCGATGATCGCGTGCTGGTGCTGCGCCGCCCCAGTCGAGGCGAGGTGCGGCTGCCCAAGGGACACCTCGAGCCGGGGGAGATGCTGCAGGAAGCGGCGCTGCGCGAAACCCGCGAGGAGAGCGGCTACGCCAACCTCGTGGTTGAGGACGATCTGGGCGAGCAACTCGTCGAGTTTGACTACCAAGGGAAGCACCATGCACGGACCGAGCGGTACTTCCTGATGGGGCTGGTCGAGCGGGACTCTCGGCCTTTCGGCGGCGAGAAGCAGTTTGCGCCTGCGTGGCTCGCCTGGGATGAGGCGTTGGCGGCATTGACCTTCGAGGCCGAGCGTGAGTGGGTGCGCCGGGCGAGGCAGCTTTCAGACGGTGAATGAGGGGAGAGGATGAAGAAGCACAAGTTTGAGCAAACGGGTTGGACACTAGAGGCGCTGGTACCGATGCGTGAGGGGGTTCCTGACAGCGAAGCGTTGGAGCAAATGCTGTCTGACTTGGATCGGGAGGCATCGCAGTTTGAGGCCGGTCGGGAGCACCTGTCTGCCGACATCGGCAGCGATGAGTTCCTGGATATGATGCGCCTTGCGGAAACAATCCATGCCACGCTTGGGCGGCTCTCGGCTTGCGCCTACCTGTGGCTTTCGGAGGACACCCAGTCGCAGGAGGCGTTGAGCTTCATGGGGCAGGTAGACCAGTTGTCCTCTGAGGTCCGAAACCGCATGCTGTTCTTCTCACTTTGGTGGAAGGAGCTGGGCGACGAACCGGCCCAGCGGTTGCTCGCCGTCAGTGGAGACTACGCCTACTATCTGGAGTCGATGCGTCGCTTCAAGCCGTACACGCTCTCGGAGCCGGAGGAAAAAGTCATCAATATCAAGGACGTCAATGGCGCGAACGCGCTATCGAATCTATACGAGGTGATCACGAATCGCTATGTTTTCAAACTCGAGGTAGACGGCAAGGTGAAGGAGATGACGCGCGACGAGCTGGCTGCCTACGTCCGCAAACCGTCGCCGGAGGTGCGCGCGGCGGCCTATCAGGAGCTGTACCGTATCTACAGCGACCAGGCCACGGTCCTGGGACAGATCTACAGCCATCTCGTGCGTGACTGGGCCAGCGAGAATGTCACGCTGCGTAGGTTCGATTCCCCGATTTCCGTCCGCAATCTAAGCAACGACGTTCCCGACCCGGTGACCGAGACGCTGCTGGACGTCTGCCGCACGAACATGCCGGTGTTCCATCGCTACTTCCGGTGGAAGGCCCGGCAGTTGGGGATGAACAAGCTGCGCCGCTACGATATTTATGCTCCCGTGAGCACAGCCGAGAAGGTCTATCCTTTTCCCGGCGCGGTCGATCAGGTGTTGGACAGTCTGAACCAGTTCTCGCCTGAGCTGGCGGATCACGCGCGGCGTGTCCTGGCGGATAATCGCCTCGATTCGGAGGTACGGCACGGAAAGCGCGGCGGGGCCTTCTGCTATGGCGTGCTGCCGGGTCTCACACCCTGGGTCTTGATGAACTACGTGGGGAAAGCCGACGACGTGCGGACGCTGGCTCACGAGCTCGGCCACGCCATCCATGCGCTGATGGCTGCCGACCATTCCGTCTTCACCTTCCACTCGTCGCTGCCCATGGCGGAAACGGCCTCCGGTTTTTCCGAGATGTTGATGACCGACCGCCTGCTGCGTCACGAGAGTGACGCTGGCGTGCGGCGCGATCTGCTGGTGTTGACATTGGATGATGCCTATGCCACCATCGCCCGCCAAGCCTACTTTGTCCTGTTCGAGGTCGCGGCCCATCAACGGGTCGTGGAGGGGGCGACCACCGACGAGCTGTGTGAACTCTATCTGGACAACCTGCGCGACCAGTTCGGCGACTCGATTGACCTTTCCGAGGATTTCCGGTGGGAGTGGACGGCCATCCCGCATATCTACGATAGGCCTTTCTACTGCTACGCCTACAGCTTTGGACTGCTGTTGGTGCTGGCGCTGTATCAGCAGTTCAAGGAGGAAGGCTCATCGTTCGTGCCGCGCTATCTCAAGATCCTGTCCTACGGCGGGTCGGCGAGCCCGGCGCACATTATTGGTGAGGCTGGTTTCGATATGACCTCGCCGGGCTTTTGGCAAGGCGGCTTCGACGTGCTGCAGGGTTTCTTGAGCGAACTGGAGGCGCTGTAGGTCGGAAATCTGACCTGCTCAAGTAGTCAAAGGACGATGCTATGACGCAAATCTCACCCGAACAATTCCGTGAAACCGCCGCTCGGATCGAAGCGGAAGTTGGCAATTACATCGTCGGCCAGCGGGACGTGGTCCGTCACACGCTCATCTGCCTGATCGCCGGGGGGCACGCGCTATTGGAGGGCGTGCCCGGTCTGGGCAAGACGATGCTGGTGCGCACGCTGGCGAGAGTGCTCGATCTCACGTTCGCCCGCATCCAGTTCACACCCGACCTGATGCCGGCCGACATCGTCGGCACCGACATCCTGGAGGAGGCGGAGGATGGGCGGCGCGAGTTTCGCTTCCAACCGGGGCCGGTCTTTACCAACCTGCTCCTGGCCGACGAGATCAACCGCGCCACGCCCAAGACCCAGTCGGCGCTGTTGGAGGCGATGCAGGAACGCACTGTCACCGTTGCCAACCGCTCCTATCCACTGGAGCCGCCCTTCTTGGTGCTGGCGACGCAGAACCCGATCGAGATGGAGGGCACCTACCCGTTGCCGGAGGCGCAATTGGATCGGTTCTTGTTCAAGATCAACGTCGGTTTCCCGCCCTCGGACGAGTTGGTGGAGATTCTGAACCGCACGACCGGCCAGGCAGAACCGGAGGTCGGCGTCGTGGCCGATGGCGCCACCGTGCTGGCGATGGGAATGCTGGCGCGGCAGGTGCCCGTGGCGTCGAGCGTGGCCGACTATGCTGCCCGCTTGACCGTCGCCACGCGCCCGGAAAGCGACGCGGCCCCGGATGTGGTGCGCAAGTACGTGCGCTATGGCTCCAGCCCTCGGGGGGCGCAGGCGCTCATCCTGGGCGGCAAGGTGACGGCCCTTCTTGCCGGGCGGTACAACGTCGCCTACGAGGACTTAAGAGCGGTCGCCCTGGCGGCGCTGCGCCATCGCGTTCTCCTCAACTTTGAGGGCCAGGCCGAGGGGGTGATCACCGGTGACGTGGTGGGCCAGGTGGTGGAGGCGGTGGCTGAGCCGTGATGGTGGGATTCGAATAGGTAAGATGCAACACCTCTTCACGTGTGGCTTTCCTTCCTTGAAGGGACGTTGCATCTGTACTGCAGCTTAACAATGAGCGAAAAGCGCCGCGCTAGCGCGGCCGGAAGAACTCGACGCTCTCCAGCATAGCGTCGAAGGTGTCGGCGTATTCGTCCCAGGCGTCTGCCGGATTCGCGACTGCCTGGAGAAGGTAAAAGTGGTTGTATGAAATGACCAGTGCCACCCAGCCGTAATAGGTGTCGTCTGGATCTTCAACGACAGCCCACAGTCCTTCTTTGCCCCCAATCTCAATGGGCTTTTCTCGACCTATCGCGTCGGTGTCGCTGAAAACATCATCCCACACATCCTGTACATCGGTCGGCCCATCCCAGGGAAGCGCGTACATGTAGAACGCGGCACCGTTCTCACTCGTGACGACGTACCCGGCAGATGTGGCGAATGTAGCATGGCGGCCACCACCCTCTATGTCCAGCTTCTTTATCTGCTTGAACCAGTCTGCCCGGTACTGGATCGAGAAGCCCCAATCGTCGTCGGTGTAGGTTTCCCATGGGATGGGTGTGTTCGTCGGCATGGGGGTCTCCGTCGGTGTGGCTGTGGGCGTGGGCGTGTTGGTGGGCGTGGGCGTAGGTGTGGGGGTGTTCGTAGGTGTGGGGGTAGGTGTGGGAGTGGGGGTTGGAATGAGACCGCAGGCCAGGGTCAATGACGCCAAGGCTAGAATGGGGAGAATGACGCGCAAGGATATGATGTGTCTTCTCATTGGTGGTCTCCTTTCGTTTCTCTCTGACCAATCGCCGATGGGCTGGGAAGCCCGTCTTACAGGTATCATAGTGGCAACGGTTGGAAAGGGCAAATGCTCACTGATGCACGATGGTAGTGGGTCGCAGATGGACATACGAGCAGAGTGCAACGCCTCCTCTTTCCTTGTTGCCGAAGGCGCAAGGCGTTGCACTCTGTGTTACGGCTTCCCAGAAGCTGTGTCCCCTTCACCTATAGGGCAAAGGGATACTGTGCTAGCGTGGCCGAAAGATTTCGATGCTTTCGAACATGGCGTCCGTGGTGTCGGCATAGTCATCCACGGTATCTGCCGGGTTGATGATGGTCTGGAACATGTACAGTTGGTTGTATGCAAGGACCAGAGCCACCCAGCCGGCTTGATCTTCACTTCGATCTTCATAGGTGGCCCACAATGCCTCCTGGCCGCCGATCTCAATGTATTCCTCGTCTCCCAGCGTGACGCCGGTGCCCACAATCACTTCCCACAGATCCTCCAAGCTTAGGGCTGCAGGCAGAGGAAGTATGAGTACCTGAAGTGCAGCGCCATCCTCTTTGGTGACAATATACGCAGCCGATGTGGCAAAGGTGGCCTGGCGACCGGTGCCGTAGTCTAGATCCAGCTTGTCCACGTCCGTAAACCAATCCGCTGGATACTGGAGCGAGAAGCCAAAGTCATCGTCAACGTAGGTCTCCCACGGAATCGTTGTAGGCGTGGGTGTGGGCGTGTCAGTCGGCGTGGGCGTAGGTGTGGGCGTGTCAGTCGGCGTGGGAGTAGGTGTGGTGGTGTTCGTAGGTGTGGGGGTAGGTGTGGGTGTGGGGGTTGGAATGAGACCGCAGGCCAGGGTCAATGATGCCAAGGCTAGAATGGGGAGAATGATGCGCAGGGTTTTGATGTGTCTTTTCATTGGGATCTCTCCTTTTCTGGGTTTCTGGTCGTCTGCGAGCAGACTCGTGTGTCTACCTGGCCGTTATTATAGCGTCGATAGACGGAAAGGGCAAATCGGGCGATCGCATGGTGAGATGTAGCGCCGATTCCTTCCCCTTCTTCGCTGAGGTCTATCTGTTCCCACTGAATTGAAGACTACGGGAAGGGGGCACGTCTGGCCTGGGTTTGGTAGCCAGTGCCGAATTGGATCCTGTCTGGTGGATCGGGCTTGAGTCTGGTGGTACCTGAGGGAATTGCCGAGCGATGATTCTTGACGAGGGCTTTCTACGTAAGTTGGAGCAGTTGTCGCTGGTCGCAGCGCGCGTCCGCCCTGGCCAGACAGTAGGCGAGCGGCGCTCCACCAAACGCGGCACCTCTGTCGAGTTTGCCGACTATCGGGATTACGTCCAGGGGGACGACCTGCGCCGTGTCGATTGGAACATCTACGCGCGGTTGGAGCGGCCCTACGTCAAGCTGTTTGAAGAGGAGGAAGACTTGGCGGTACACGTTCTGCTCGATAGCAGCGGGTCGATGGACTGGGGGGAAGGAGCCGGGGAGACAGAGAGGCACGGAGACGGGGAGACAGAGGGGCAGGGGGGTGAGGGGAATAAGTGGGTGTACGCGCGGCAATTAGCGGCAGCGTTGGGGTACGTGGCGCTGATCTCCGGCGACCGACTCGCAGTGGCCTGTCTTCAATCTCGAATCTCGAGTCTCCAATTCGGGCCGGTGCGCGGTCGTGGCCACGCGCTGCGCTTGTTCGAATGGCTGGAGAGCTTGGAGGCGGAGGGGACGACCGACTTGAACGCTGCTCTGCGGGCCTGCGCCATCTCCGGCGGGCGGGCGGGGTTAGTGATACTGATCTCTGACCTTTTCTCACCGGCGGGCTACGTCGAGGGGTTGACGGCGCTGGCAGCGCGAGGACACGAGGTAGCCGTTGTTCACGTGCTTTCACCCGATGAAGTGGAGCCGCCGTTGGGGGGCGATCTAAGACTGCTGGACGTGGAGACCGGTGATCCGCAGGAGGTGACTATCGATGGCGGAGTGCGGACGCTCTACCGCCGCCGGTTGGAAGATTGGCGGGATGAGATCCGGGCGACCTGCCGCGCCCGCAACGCGCACTACATTCCTGTCACCACAGACACGCCGTATGACCGCGTGATGCTGTACGATCTACGAAGGGAGGGGGTGGCCAGGTGAGGAAACTGATGTCGGAGCGACGTTTGATTACTTGTGCGATCCTGGCGGGCTTGGTGCTCCTGCTGGTCGCCGGGATCGCAGTGACCGCATTGCTTTCTATTTCGTCCACGGGCAAGCCGAAATATTCCTGTCTGGAGCCCGTCGAGGAGCTTCCCCTACCCCCTTTCCCCGATTACGGCTCGCTGCCGCCGTTGGAGGTAGTGCGCGCCGATCTTCCAACGGCGGAGCACACGGGAGCCTGGCAGCAGTGGTATGGGGGATGGCTGCGCGTACGTTCTATGTCCCTCGATCCTGGCGGCAGCACCCTTTGGCTGGGGATGGATTCTGGCTTGGTGCAGTGGAACTTGAACGCGCTGAACGGCGGCGCGCTCGTGGATGTCGGTGGTGTCGGAGCCATCGCCGGTATCGTGCCCACTGGACCGGAGCAGTTCTGGGCGGTCGGGTCGGGAAGTGTCGTTCGCTACGATCGGGGGAAGCTGGAGACTCTGCCAGGCTCTCCGGGTTATGCCTACGATTTACCCGTTCAGAGTGGGCTTGATAAAGATGGTGCGTTATGGGTGGGTTCTTCCGTCTGGGGACGTTGCACAGGCTATCCGGGTGACTGGCGTTGCGGGAGTTCGGTAGAGTACCAGGACGGTATCCTGTCTCATATTATGGCGTGTACCCCTCCTCTCACCTCCCTGGACGTGAGTAGCTTCCGGTACTGTGTGACCAGTCCCAGGCGGACAGAGTTCATTCCACTCGATCCTCCCACCTGTACCGACTGGCAGGCCGTTTCCGGCTCAATGCATTGTGTGACGTGGGACCAGGACTGCTCGGGGCAGTTGGTGTTGCTATCGGTCGGCTCGCGTGAGATAGTGAGGACGCTCCCTTGGCCCAGCGGTGTGAACATGGGAGACGTTCTTTGGGTCACGCACGGCAGCGACCAAGTCTGGCTCTTCGATGGTGCGCTCTGGTTGTTCGAGGCAGGACGCTGGCGCCGTTTCGAGTGGCCCTACGAGACGCCTGCCGGGCTGGTCGCAGACCCTGAGCGCGGAGGTGTCTGGGCAGGGGTTCCCGGTCTCGGCCTGGTTCACGTGAGCGCCGACGCGGTGCGCCTGTACCACCCGCGAGATCAGATGTACGCGCTGCCTGTTGAGCGGGGTTATACCCCGATCCGGCTGGGGCAGCCGGGCCAGGGATGGCTGGCCGTCGCGTCTCTGGCCGAGACGACCGATGGGCGCATCTGGGCCGGGACGGACGGCGGCGGCCTGTGGGTGTTCGATGAGGACGAGAAAGTATGGCAGCCCACGGAGCTTACTCAGGCGTTCGTGGATGTGCTGCTGGCCGATCCTGATGGCGGGCTGTGGCTGGGTACGCGCGATAGCGGCGTGGCGCACTATGACGGCAAGGATGGTTGGCAGTGGTGGCGCACCTACACCGGCCTTGCCAGCGATGTGATCAACGCGCTGGCCCTGGATCAGCAGGGGCGGCTGTGGGCGGGGACTGCCGACGCTGGTCTGATGCGGTTCGATGGCGAGACGTGGGAGAAGCTAGTGATAGAAGGGGTAGCCTTGCACGGGCGTATCACAGCGCTGGTCGTCGATCGGGAGGACAGGGTCTTCTTCGGGTACAGCGGCGGTGTCGGAATGGTCGATGGTGAGCAGTGGGTCGCACCGCTCGCTGGGGGGTTCCTTATGGCGCGCCCTGTGGCACTGGCTCTAGATGATGGGGGCAGTCTCTGGGCGAGTGACGGGTATGCGCTTTACGTTTTCGAAGACGGGACGCATTGGGTTCGCCATTCTGAGGGGATGGGAAAACTTCAGGAGATCTTGTTCGATAGTAAGGGGCGGCTGTGGATGGGAGGCTCGGCGGTGCGTGTGTTCGATGCCGCAACCAGTGAATGGCGCACGGTGTCCTATACCGATGATGTGTATGCCTTGCTTGAGGACAGCCGGGGACGGATCTGGGTGGGAGAGAACTGGGGCGTGAGCATGTACGATCCTGTCCTTGGTGAGCTCGATTTTCTGGAGTAGCTGATAGTGGGCTTCCTGACACCTCTTGCGTTGGCTTTCGCTGCCCTGAGCATTCCGATCCTCATCCTCTACATGCTCAGGCTGCGGCGGCGAGACGTGCTGGTCTCCAGCACGTTGCTGTGGCAGCGCCTGCTGCGCGACCGGGAGGCCAACGCGCCCTGGCAGCGGCTGCGGCGCAACCTCCTCCTATTCCTGCAACTGGCCATCCTGGCACTGCTGACCCTGGCGCTGGCGCGGCCTTTCGTTCCCTCACCGGTCATCGTCAGCGGCAGCGTGATTATCCTGCTGGACGCCTCTGCCAGCATGCAGGCTCGCGACGTGGCTCCTACGCGCTTCGATGCGGCCGTCCGGGCGGCGCGGGATGTTGTCGGAGGACTGGGGGTGGGAGACGTAGCCACTATTGTCCTCGTAGGGCCGCGGCCGCAGGTGCTGGCTTCGGCGACGAGCGACCGGGCGCTGCTGCGCCGCGCGCTGGACGAGGCCGCACCCACTGAGGGGGCTGCCGACTGGGAGGCCGCCATTGCGCTGGCCGGCGCGAGCCTGGCGGGTGCGCAGGAGACGAGTATGGTTATCGTCTCCGATGGGGCTTTGCCCGAATCGCTGCCTGCGCTGCCTGATGAGGTGCGCTTCGTTGGGGTGGGTGGTGGGAGCGACAACTTGGCCATCGTTGCCTTGGCGACGCGGGAAGGGCCCGCCGGCCCTCAGGCTTTCCTTCGCGTAGCTAACCACAGCGATGCGGACGTTGAGGTGTTGGTCGAGTTCTCTGCGGGTGACATTCTCTTCGATGTCCGCAACTTGGCCGTCTCGGCTCACGCCAGCGCCGATCTGACGCCGACCGACCTGCCCTATGATATGCAGGTCCTGCAGGCGCGCCTGGCTGTCGAAGATGCGCTGTCGCTCGATAACGTCGCCTGGGCGGTGCACACGCCGCCAGCCTCCGGCCAAGTGCTGCTCGTCTCCGAGGGCAACATCTTCCTGGAGCGGGCGTTGGGTATGCTGCCGAATGTCGAGTTGGTGCGCCTATCGCCAGATCAACCCTTGCCCGCTGAGAGTTACGACCTCTACGTCTACGACGCCGTCGCGAGCGACGCGATCACCGGCACGCTGCCTGCCGGTAACCTGTGGCTGATTGGGCCGTCGGCTTCGGTGGATGATACTTTCCCGATTGAGGTGGGGAGTGTCTTTACGGATACTGTTATCACCAGGGTGGCCTCTGATGATCCCCTGCTGCGGTACGTGGACCTGGGCAATGTCCACATCCTGGAAGCGCGCGCGGTCGAGCCGCCGCCGGGGACGCGAGTGCTGGTTGAGGCTCAGGGCGGCCCGCTGCTCTTCGTCGCGGAGCGGCCAGAGGGGCGGCTGGCTGTGCTGAGCTTTGACCTGCACGATTCCGACCTGCCGTTACAGATCGCCTTTCCCATTCTCACTGCCAATCTGGTTGAGTGGCTGCTGCCGCAGGGCTCGGCGCGTTTCCCGGCCACCATTCGCCCTGGCGATCCCGTGCTGATTCCGCCTGACCCAGAGGCTGCGGAGATTTTCGTGACTGCACCGGATGGCACCCGGCAATCGCTTCGCATCGAAGAGACGGCCCCAGTTTTCGCTGCCACCGACCAACTGGGCGTCTTTCGCGTTGAGCAGGTAACCCGCTCTGGTGACACGCTGCAAACCGCCGTGTTTGCCGTCAACCTGTTCGACGCGGACGAGTCGGATATCGCCCCCAGGGATGTGGTGGTGATCGGGCGGACGGAGGTGACGGGGCAGGTGGCGGAAGAAGAGGGGCGGCGCGAGTTCTGGCCGTGGCTGGCAGGGGCGGCACTGGGGGTAATTGCTGTGGAATGGCTGGCTTATCATCGAGGGACGTTGGGGTTCAGGTGGAAGAAAGCGTGAAGGTGATGGCCGTCAGGTTTTCCGACTGGCGCTGGCTGTTGGCGTTTGCTTCGCTGCTAGTGCTCGTCGGGTTGGTGGGAGCGACCGTGGCCAATGGTGTGCAGGCTCACCAGGCATGTGCTCCTACCTTTGATGAGGCCGTGCACGTTCTCCCGGCCGCTCAAGCCGCTGACGATTTGCGTCATCTGGATTTCGCGTCCTTTTTGCGACACTCCTATGACCAGGGTAGCTCCACATTTAGCCGTGGTCGCCGATGTAGGCGCGGAGTCCTATCCGCGCTGCGCCTTCGCGCGCTTGGAAAGCGCGGCTACAATGCCCGTTTTGAGTCCGAATCGGGTTTCTCGACCCTCATCACGGTTAAATGCAGTCCTACCTATGACCAGGATGGTATCGCTCAATATCCGTTTTTTCATTCGTGGCTGATATCCCTGTTCTTTCTGTTAGCATCACCAGGTTTGACCGTCGGCAGAGTGGCTAACGTCGCATTCGTCTGTCTGTCGGTGCTGCTGGCCTTTTTCCTGGCGGGCGAGCTTTCACCCCGTAAGGACTTGTGGTAGCTGGCGGGTTGGATCGGTGCAGGAATGGTGCTTGGTGCTATGCCACTCTGGGTGTATGGCAGCCGGGTTTATCTGGAGCCAGCAGGGTTGCTGGTGACCTTGGCCGCGCTCTTTTGTTATGTAAAGGCGCCGCCGGAGTACGCAAGACGCTTCTGGTTGGCGTGTACCAGTTTGCTTGCGGCAGCGAGCTTTTTCACCAAGTATTCGTTTGGTATCTTTGTCCTGGGCGGCTTGGGCCTGTCTGAGGTGCTCGGATGGCTGGTGATGCGCCATAGACCGGATATACGTTGCCTGTGTTTGTTTGGGCCGTGCGTTGTGTTGCTGCTGCTGTGGTTTGTCAACCCCGACAAGCTGAGCGGGTTCCTGGTTTATACTCGCGCAGTAACTGCTCAGCCTCCTGATGAGGCTAATGGTTGAAGAATGGGAGGGCAAAATGGTGAGCCAACCAATGCCATTCTCAGAGCTTCCAATATTCGCTGTTCATTCTTTCGGGCTGTGGAGATGTAGCTGCGAA
>DAOUDX010000412.1:0-21517 GCA_034430835.1 Anaerolineae bacterium | reverse complement strand
GTGGCTGTTGGGGTCTCTGTTGGGGTTTCCGTTGGCGTGGTTGTGGGAATCTCGGTGGGCGCTGGGCTCAGTCTGCAGGCCAGAAGGATGATGACCAGCGCCGGTATGAGAGCGAGCAAACGGGGTGTCTTTTTCATCTCCTGCCCTCCTCCGGGTTTGTGTGCGCATTACTGTCCTGAGATACCAGCCATATGATAGTATAGTCTTGGTAGAATGTCAAAGCGCATTGGACAAACTCGCCGAGTTGAGGTAAAGTATGCCCCGGCGTTCGATGCAGTCCTGCGGAGGAGACCCGCGATGAGCCGTTGCCCGAGCTGCGGTCAATACACTGGCCCATATGAAGCATGCCCCCATTGTGGCGCTCGCCTGACCGGGCGCACCCCAATCCGCACCATCAAGATCGTCGCTATCCTGCTTGCCACCGTGGGACTCGTGTCCCTCTGGTTTGCCGCCACTTGTGCAGAGGTTCCCCTCATTCAGATCGGGCAAGCCGGCGCGACGATGAACATGGCCTACGTGCGGGTGCAGGGCCGTTGCAGCCGGGAGCCGTCGTACGACCCCGAGAGCGACTACCTCAGCTTCTGGCTCGAGGACGAGACGGGAGAGCTCCTCGTCTCGTCTTATCGGGCGGAGACGCGGGAGATCATTGAGCAAGGGCGCGTGCCCGCACTCGGTGATCGGGTCGAGGTGGCCGGGACGTTGCGCGTGCGCGAGGACTTTTACGCCCTCACGCTCAACGTCCCCGACCAACTCAGGATCACGCGCCCAGACCCGGTCTCGCTCGACATCGGCACCATCGTGCCGGCGGACCTGTACCTGCGTGTGCAGGTGCGCGGCGAGGTGCGCGCCGTCTACGAGCCCTACGAGGGGCTGACCCTGATCACCATCCGCGACGAGACCGGTTCCATCCCCATTGCGGTGAGCGAGGACCTGGTCGCGCTCAGCGGCGTCGCGCCGATGCTGCGCGTGGGACAGTCCATCGAGGTGGTGGCAACCGTTTCGCTCTACGGCGACACGCCGCAGCTCGTTCCCGCCTCCGTCGCCGACATCGTGCCGCTCGAAGGTGCGTCCATGGCCGTTGAGAAGCAGATCGGCGAGTTGACGAGCGCGGACGTGGGGCAGTTGGCTGCGGTGCGCGGCGACATCGTCGAAGTGAATGCCTTTTCCTCCGGCGTCAATTACACATTGGACGATGGGACGGGCACGATCGTCGTCCTGCTGTGGCAGGACGTCTACGACGAACTGGCCGATCCTGCGGTGCTGGAGGTGGGGGCAGAGGCGCGAGTGCAGGGAGAGGTGGCCGAGTACGAGGGGGAGCTGGAGATCGTGCCCGGCTTGGCCGAGGACGTGCAGGTGCTGGTCCCCGCTCCCCCGCCTGCCGAGGTGGCCGTCGGCGCGCTGACGGCCAGCGACGCAGGTCGCGTGGTGACGCTGCGCGGGACGCTGGGCGAGCCGGACGTTTTCTCCGCCGGCGTCAAGTTCCCCCTGGGCGACGGCACAGGCACCATCGTCCTGCTGCTTTGGCAAGACGTCTACGACGAGATGGTCATCGCCAGCCGGCTGGAGGCGGGCGTGCAGGTCGAGGTGACGGGGCGGATCGGCGAGTACGAGGGAGAGCTGCAGATCGTGCCGGAGGCGAATGGAGTAAGGGTGATCGAGTAGGCAAATGAGGGAGGGCGCAATGAAGAAGTGACTTTGTGTGACGTTGATGGTTGGAATGGTGCTGATGACCGGGTGCGCGTGCGCGCCGGAGCCAACGGCGACGACGAAGCCGCTGCCGACGGTGGCAGCGACAGTAGAACCAACGGAGCTCTCGATGGCGACGCCGAGGCCGTTCCCGACGGATACCCCTGCGCCGACTGAGGCGCCGGCCCCCGTCCCGGAGGATACGCCAATGCTAACGGACACGCCGACACCGACGTTGATGCCCACGCCTGAGGCGACCCCAACCCCTGCGGTGGTGCTGACGCGCATCAGCGACATCTCCGCTGCCCGCGCGGGCGAGGAGGTGACGGTGGAGGGCGAGGTGGTCGGCGCGGCCAGCTTCTCGGCGGGCTTCAAGTTCACGCTGGACGATGGCACGGCCCAGATCGTGCTGCTGATGTGGCACAACGTCTACGACGACTGCTGGGACGCGCCGGAGATCAATCTGGGGGCGCGGGTGCGCGCGACGGGCGAGATCGGCGAGTACGAGGGAGAGCTGCAGATCGAGCCGGGTTTTGGCGGGGACGTGAAGGCGATCGAAGGAGCAGCGCCCTGGGCCACGCCGCGCGACATCGGCACGCTCTCTGGCGGCGACGAGGGACAGCGGGTGATGATCGAGGGGCGCGTCATCCGCGTGGAGGGAGGCGGGACCTGGGTCAAGGTCTTTCTCGGCGATGACACCGGTGAGGTCGTTGTCTTCATCTGGCGCACCGTGCTCGACCGCATTCCCGCCAACACCGCGCTGGGACAGGAGGGCACGCGCGTGCGCGTTGTCGGCACGGTGGAGATCTATCGCAGCAATCTGCAGGTGACCCCGGTGCTGCCGTACGATGTAGTGGTGTTGGAGATGCCATAGCGGGGGGGGGCAGCGATGTCTGCAAGTGACATGATGCTGATGTTGCTGGTAGCCGCAGCCGGGACGGTGGTGGCCTCGGTGTTGGCGCTGGTGCCTGCGCTGCACATCTATAACGTGGCCGGGTTCATCATCCTGGCCACGGCCACTTTCGATGAGTTGCTGCCGCCAGAGCTTCTGGCGATGTTCTTCCTGGGGATGATCACCGGCTACGCCATGCTGAACACCATTCCCAGCGTCTTTCTCTCCGCGCCAGACGACTCGACCGTCTTCGTCGTCCTGCCGGGGCAAAAGTACCTCCTGCAGCGGCGCGGGTACGAGGCGGTGGTGCTGACCGGCATCGGCGGCCTGGGCGGTATCGCGGTCCTGGCATTGCTCACGCCCGTGGCCTCATCCCTCCTCCCAGCGCTGCGCGCGATCCTCCAGCCGCACCTGCACTGGATCCTGTGGACGGTGATCGCCTACATGCTCATCTCCGAGTGGCCCAAAGGCTCTGACCGGGCCCCGGCCGGGCTGCGCCGCTGGTGGGATGGCTGGAAGAGTCTCACGGCGGGACTGGTCACTTTCGTGCTTTCGGGCCTGCTGGGTTTCGTCCTGCTCTACCGCAGCCTGGTGCCGGTGACGGTCGCTTACCAGAACCTGCTCCCGGCCTTTATTGGCCTCTTTGCCGTGCCGTGGATCCTGCAGAACCTGCTCTCGCGGATCGAGTTGCCGGAGCAGCACGTTGCAGGAAGCGTGGATGCGACGCCGTGGCTGGTTTTCCGCGGCACGTTCGCGGGCGCGCTGGGCGGGCTTTTCGCGGCCTTTTTCCCGGTGGTGACCGGCGGCATCGGCGGGTTTCTGGCCGGGCACGCCACCGCACAGCGGGACGACCGGCTGTTCATCATCTCCCAGGGGGCCTCCAAGGTGGTTTACTACGTGGGCGGCTTCCTGCTCTTTTTCGTGCCGGGGCTGCACCTGACGCGGGGCGGCATGGCGTGGATGCTGAGCAGCCTGTGGTCATCGTACACGCCGCAGACCTACTACCTGGCCGTCGCTGCGGTCGTCCTCTCCGGCGCCCTCTCCTTCTTCTTACTCTTGCTGATGACGCGGCTGGCGATCAAGCTGGTCGCTAGGGTGCCCTATCGCTGGATCAGCCTGAGCACGCTGGCCGTGCTGCTCGCCGTCGTCGTCGGGATGACGGGGTGGGGCGGCTTGCTCATCTGCGCCGTGGCCACCGGCATCGGTCTGATCCCGGTTCTCTGGGGCTCCCGGCGGATGAACTGCATGGGGGTGTTGCTGCTGCCCATCGCGCTGAATACGGTCGAGGCAGGGAGTGTGGTAGCCGGGTGGCTAGGGCTGATACAATGATCGATGAACAATGGGCCAGTTTGCGGGCGGGTTTTTGGCTTTGGAATCTGGATTCCAAAACTGGGGGTGTTTGATGAGCAGACGTAGAGCGAAAAAACGGCGTGAATTGCGGCAGAAGCAGAGGCGGGGCCATCTCACGCCGGAGCGGTTGGAGATGGCTTGCAGAAGGGTCGAACGGCTGATCGGGCGCGGTCGCTCGGAGGAGGCCATTGAGATGTTGGAGCCCCTGCTTCAAGCCGACGTGCGCGAGCCTGATCTGCACTACTATCTCGGTTGTGCCTACGCCGAGATCGGGCGGATCTGGAAAGCGTTGCCAGAGTACGAGCGGGCGCTGGAACTGAGCCGGGACCCGCTGTATTTCGAGCCTCTGACTTACCTCTATTTGCGTGCCGAGTTGCCGGTGCACGCCTTGCGCATTTTGCGCCGCATGTTCCAGCACACGAACGTCTTGGAGGATTCTGGGCGGCTTCGGGAGTTGCTGGATGTGCTGGAGCAGGATCTTGTTCGATCGGCACAGGCGATGGGACTTCCCAAGCAGCGAGCTGAGGATGGGCAGTACGAGTTGGAGAATGGCCAGATCACCGTGGGGCGGGACGATTTCCAGGCCGCCATCGCGGCCAACCGGTGGGCGATCAAGTTGCTCGGCGATTGGCCCCCGCCGCACAACAATCTTTCCAACGCGCTCTTCTACGCGGGACAGCCGGAAGAGGCAATCGCCGAGGCGCGCCGTGTGCTCTCTCACGAGCCGGACAACGTGCAGGCATTGAGCAATGCGATTCGTTTCCTGGCTTGGACGGGACGCGAGGATGAGGCGCGGCCACTGTGGGTACGCTTGAAAGGCGTCGAGCCGCAGAGTACAGACACCCGTCTCAAAATAGTCGAAGCTGCCGCTGTGATGGAAGAGGATGAGCGCGTGTACCAGTTGCTCCTTCCACTCGATAGCTCCGAGGCATGGGAAGATGTTCTGCCTGCTATGGCCCTGCGAATGCGGTTCTTTCTGTCCATCGCGGAGGCCAACACCGGTAGGCAGAAGGCGGCGATGCGCCGGTTGAAGGCGCTGCAGGGCGAGGTGTCGTTGGCGGGCGAGTATATGGCAGCATTGAAGGCAAAGCAGCCTGGGCTGGGTTGGACCGACCGCTACCCGTACTTTCGCAGCACCGAGCTGCTGCCCGCGTCCCAGTTGGAGGCGTTTGTCGGGTTGCTCTCGCGGCAAGACGAACTGCCGGAGGGCCGTTTCCGCGATCAAGCGGCGCGCTTTGCCAGGCGATTTCCTCAGCTCGTGCGCTGCGCCGAAAAGATCATCTGGGAGGATCGATTGCCTGAGGGGGGCATCAACATGCTGAGTGTCCTCGCTACCCCGGAGGCCTATGCTGCGCTGCGGCGCTTTGCCCTTAGCCAGGCTGGCGACGACGACGATCGGATGAGCGCGCTGGCGGCCTTGGCCGAAGCAGGCGTGGTCAAGCCCGAGGAGACGCTGCACGTTTGGCTGGGGGGAGAGTGGCGAGACATCCAGATGCGTCAGTACGAGGTTTCGGACGAGCGCGAGGTTGCCTATGCTGAAGAAGTGATGGATCTGCTCGATCAATCAATAGGCCTTCTTAAGCAGGGCAAACACGAGCAGGCCGAGCGGTTGCTGCGGCGTGCCTTGGAGTTGGAGCCTCGCGCGAAGGAAGCGTACAACAACCTGGCGGCGATCTATTCCCAACGCAACGAGCACGAAAGCGCCAGGGAAATGCTGCGGGCGGCTCTAGAGATCGATCCGCTCTACGTGTTCCCCCGGTGCAACTTGGCTGGGTATCTCTTGGACGACGGCGATGTCGAGGGTGCGTTGGAGATGCTGAGCCCGTTGGCTGACGCGGCGCACTTTCTTCCTCAGGAGATGGCATTCTATTCCTTCACCCAGGCGCGCATCCTGATGCGTCAGGAGGATTACGATGAGGCGCGCAAGGCGCTTGAGATCGCTTTGGAGGTTCAGCCTGATTACGAACCGGCCAAGAACCTGCTGGATCGACTTCACCTTGTTGCCATGTTCGACAAGGGGATGAAATCCTTTGTGAAGCGCCAGCGCGAGCGCGACGCGGCCAAGCGCGCCCGGCTCCAGACCAAGCTCTCGACATCGGAGCCATCGCTGGTTGAAGCCCTCCCTCTTTACCCCAAGGACGTGCTCGCAAGTATGGGGCGCGAAGTAATTCCGTGGGGTGGGTGGTCTGGGCTGCGCAAGGCGGAGTTGGTCCAGGAACTCGGCAGGGCCTTCGCTGCTTCGAGCAACCTGGCGCGCCTGGTCGGTGGCCTGGTCGCCGAGGAGCGTGCTGCCCTGAAGGAGGTGTTGGATAAGGGGGGCGCTATGCCGTGGGAGGCGTTTGACAAGAAGTACGGCAACGATCTGGACGAATCTCCGTACTGGCAGTGGCACGTCCCCGATACGCTCATGGGGCGGCTGCGGCTGCGTGGCCTGTTGGTGGAAGCGACGGTGAATGGCAAGCTGCTGGTTGCCATCCCGTCCGATCTGCGCCAGGGGTTGCGGGAGGTTCTGAGTTGAAGGGGATTGCGCATTTCATCACCGGCGTCGCCATTGCCACCTGTTTCCCGGAGGTGGTGCGACAGACGGCCCATGGTTCGCTGCTGCCGATGCTGGGCGGTGTCGCAGGCATCTTGCCCGATACGCTGGATTTCAAGTTCGCGCGATACTTTGAAAGGTACGACCTGGAGATCGACCCCGGCCCGGAGCCAGATGCCCGTGAGATCGCTGAGCAGGTGGTTGTGGCGATGCGGAGGGCCTACGAGAGCCAGGTGTCGCAGAATGTGATGCTGCACACCATCCGGCTGGGGGCCGATCTGTGGCGGCAGTACGCGATCCGCTTTGACCCGGAGCACAACGAGGTAGCGGTGCGCATCGGCCCGATCGTCAATACTGGACAGGTGCCGCTCCCGGGGTCGGAACCAGCCCTCCCTACATCCCTCCCGCCCGCGGGGGGGATGAGAGGGGGGGAGGTGCGCGTCAAGGTCGGCGTGCCGATGGTGCACACCTACGATGCGGAGAACACGATCGACATCTTTAGCGGTCCGTCCTTCAGGTTCGTGCGCAAGGGCGACCGGCTCCACGTCCATTTCCTGGACTGGCACCGGCGCTGGTCCCACAGCCTGGCGCTGGCAGTGGCATTGGGTCTTTTGGGCTGGTTGCTCTTTGGCAAGTGGGGTGGCTTGATCGTCGGTCTGGGCTTTGCCGGGCACATCCTGGAGGATCAGTTGGGCTTTATGGGGAGCAACCTGCTCTATCCGTTCACCAAGGGCCGGGTCATCGGCGCGCAATTGCTCCGCTCTGGCGATGCCATCCCCAATTTCCTGACCGTGTGGGTGGCGGTGGCGCTGATTCTCTTCAACCTAGATCGCTTCTCGGCCCAGCCAATGCTTGACCCCTGGTGGTTCCTCGGACTGGCCGTGGGCCTCCCGATCCTCGTGCTAGGCGGGTTGTACCAGTGGGAGCGCTGGCGGGGGAAGCAAGAGGCGAGGGAGGCGCTCCAGCAGCGGGACATCGTGTCGGAGACGGAGGAAGTCGAGGTCGGGTAGGGTGTAAGAGCAAGGAGGGGTGTGCAAATGAGACGTGCAGGTTGGTTGATGGTGGCTTGCCTGTTGGGTGGGTTGATGGTGGCGGCCTTTGTCGGCGGGCTGCAGGAGCCGGCGCGGGCGGCAGAGATGGCGTCCAAGGCGGCGAGCGCGGGCGACGTAGTCATTAACGAGGTGGCGTGGATGGGCACCACGGCAAATTCTGCGGATGAGTGGATCGAGTTCTATAATAGCACTGATTCGCCCATCGATATCATGAACTGGTCGATCTATGGAGCAGACACAGGCATGTGCCTCAATTTCTCCGATGCTGATGGTTCCCCAATTACCACCATTGCCGCGCACGGCTATCTGATCTATGCAAACCACGCAGACGACGTGAGGGATTCTGGCGGGGCAAACATCGTAGATATCTGGGATGCAACTATCGCTATGAATGACGATTCTCCAGGGCAGGTGATTCTCTATGATGCACCTGACTGTGGGGGTAATGTGATCGACACAGCCAATCAGAGTGTGGGAGATTGGTTCGAGGGCGACGCCGAAGACGACATGACGATGGAGCGAAGGAGTCCTGTTGCCTCTGGTACGGATGGCTCTAATTGGTGCACCAACGATGGTGTGACCATCAACGGGCTTGATGCGGGCAGCCATCCCATCAACGGCACGCCCAAGGCCCAGAACTCGTGCTACGAACCCCCGGTCAGCGATGAGGCCGATCTCGTCGTCGCCAAGACCGGCCCCATCACCGCCGAAGCCGGCAGCATCATCACCTATCACATCGTCATCAGCAATGCGGGGACGTCCACTGCGACTGCCACGTTGCTCACCGATACATTGCCTGCGGCGGTGGAGTTCGTCGCGCAGACCAGCCCTCTCACCTTCTCACAGCCGGGTGGGGCGTTGCGCTGGGAGTTGGGAGATGTCCTCGCCGGCACGCAGGTCGTCATCACCGTCACGGCGGAGGTGACGGACACGGCCGCCGGCCTGCTCGCCAATCATATCTCTGCCACCACCACCGCCAGCGAGACGACAATGGCGAACAACGCCGCTAGTTGGACGACGACCGTGGGCGAGGCGACGGTGCTCATCTCGGCAGTGCTGTACGATGGATACCAAACCGATGACACAGATGAGGCGGTGCAGTTGGTCAACGTTGGGACGGCACCGGTGGATTTAACGGATTGGGAGCTTTGCAAGGACACGGGAGCTGGTCTTAGTTGTCGTGTGCTCACTTCCACGGTCCTTTCGCCTTCGAGTCGCATCTGGCTGGCGCGCGACGCGATCGGTTTTGCAGTGTCCTTCGGCTTTCCCCCCGACTTTGGAATGGATGACTGGTTGCCCTACGGTCTGAGCAACTCTGGGGATGAGGTGGTATTGAGGGATGATGAGGGTATCGTGGTTGACACCGTGGTCTTTGAGGGTGGTAATACGGCCGTAGGAGATTGGTCGGGCGGGGCGGTGGAGCCGTACTCCGTTGGCCGGGCGGAGGGCCAGATCCTGTACCGCATCCCGGACGAAACCACCGGCCTGCCCATCGCCGATACCAACACTGCCGCCGACTGGATTCAATACACCGGCGACTCGGCTTACGGGCGGCGGGTGCTGTATCCTGGGTGGGATCTCGATCCGCTTTTCTGGCCGTTGACCGCCACCGAGTCGGCCACCGTCGTCGTCGGCGTCACGCCCGATAACGGGTTCGACGTTCTTTCACAGACGATTAGCCGGGCGCAGCGCACCATCTCTGTCGAGGTCTACTCCCTGCGCCACCCGGCGGTCGTCACCGCGCTGGTGCAAAAGGCGCGCGAGGGCGTCAGCGTGACGGTGTTGCTGGAGGGACAGCAGGCGGCGGTGAGCCAGGACGATCCATCCTGGCAGCAGGAGCTGTGGGCCTGCCGGGAGATCGAGGCCGCCGGTGGGCAGTGCTGGTTCATGATTCACGATACCGGCGCGCGCATCTACAATCGCTACGATTATATCCACGCCAAGTTCATCATCGTCGATGACGAGTGGGTGCTGATCACGTCCCAGAATTTGACCGAAAGCGGTTTCCCCTCCGACGACAAGTCGAACGGCACTGCCGGATCGCGGGGCGTGGTGCTGGCGATGAACGCGCCGTCGATGGTTGCCCGCGCCGCGCAGGTCTTTGCTCTCGACATGGACGCGGCTCGCCACAACGATCTGCTGCGCTGGAGCCCGGCCCTCACCGGCACCTATGGCCCCCCGGTCATCACCTACACGCCCCAGTTGACCATGCCCGATTACACCACCACGACCGTGCACTTCGAGGCTCCGCTGGCCGTCAGTGGTACCTACGATTTCGAGCTGTTCACCGCGCCGGAGGCGGCGCTGCGCCAATCCGATGCGCTGCTGGGATTGGTCGGGCGGGCCGGCGCAGGGGATGCCATCTACGTGGAGCAGATGTATGAATACGTCGATTGGGGGGATAATCCTGCCGACGATCTCAACGTGCGGCTGGAGGCGTACGTCGCCGCCGCCCGGCGGGGTGCGACGGTGCGTATCCTGCTCAACGAGGGCACCTTCGGCGGGCCGAAATTCGGCACACCCAACACGGCCACGGTGGCCTACGTGAACCAGATCGCGCGAGACGAAGGGCTGGATCTGCAGGCGGCCCTGGCCGACCCGACCCAGTACGGCATCCACAACAAGATGGTGCTGGTCTGGCTGGACGGCGAGGGAGGCTACATCCACGTTGGCTCCATCAACGGGAGCGAGGGCTCCAGCAAGATCAACCGGGAGATGGCCATCCAGGTGCAGTCGGACGAGGCGTACGTGTACTTCAAAGAGATGTTCGACCTGGACTGGAAGTGGTCGCAGCCGATCTACCTGCCGCTGGTGATGCAGCGGTATACGCCTCCGGCCAATTACTTACTCATTACCGAGGTGGACTATTCAGGCAGTTGCGAATGGGTAGAGATCTACAATCCGACGGCGATGACGATCACTCTCACCGGCTACAAGATCGGCGATGCGGAGAGCGCGGGCAAGTATGAAGGAATGTACATTTTCCCCGCACGGCAGATGGCGCCGGAGGAGGTGATCGTAGTAGCCGGTGACGCGACGGAGGATTAGACTTGTGGTGTAATAGCAGAATTGACTACATATGGCGGTCAAAGGGCACAAATTGTGCTGTCCAACCGCCACATATGGCGGGGAACGCCTATTGCGCCACAAGTCTATTGTGACCCCGCCTTCATGACGGTGGATTACGAGATGTACGGCGCGAATCCTGGCGTGCCGAATCTGGACAAGGATCCCCATTGGGGCAAGCCGGGGTGGGAATTCGGACTGAGCGGTTCTGGGGATGAGGTGTTGTTGCTCAATCCTTCCAACCAGCCGGTGGACGTGGTCGTTTATGGCAGCGGGCGCTACCCGGGCGTGACGCCCCATCCATTGCTGGCGGACTGGCGAGACACGCTGGAACGCATCCCGGCCAACATCGATACGAACGACTGCAGCGATGACTTCGAGCCGGGCGGGAGTCCGGGGTGGGTGCGGTAGCCTTGCCGCATCATCCGCTGCGGACACACGCCAGAATCTGGCTGAGGCGTGCCTCAGTTTCCTCCTCGAGATCGGGCGCGGATGTAGGCTGATTGGTTGCGGTGCGCGGTGCTATCGAAGTGCCCCCCCCCTTTCCCCCGGCGTCAAGTGTACATTGGACCGTGGGATAGGCACGATCGTTGTGCTGCTGTGACAGGATGTATACGATGGACTACTCGATCCGGCGATGCAGGCCGCGTGGTGACGCGTGACAGCGTGTGACTGGGTTCACCAGGCATTTGCACTAGCACGTCCCATGGGCGCTCGACGGCATCTGGTTGCTCCTCCAGGCCAAGTTCGATCAGTACTACCCCGTGCAGGGACTGCTCGAACACACCCTCGATCCAAGTGTTCCTGATCAGTTCAAGCATCGCACGGCGGTTACGTTGACACTGCTTGGGGGTTGGGGTGTATTTGCCGATAGCGGTGTCAGGAGTGCGAAACGGAATCAACAGCGCGGCTACTCCACTCAAGAAGGCAAGCAACGCTTCGCTGTCTCTGTCGGTCGCGAGCCAGATGACAACCACGACCCACGATAAGCGAGTGACAGCTCGTAGTGTCAGACGCCAGGAGGGTAAACGCATAGTGATTGCTCGTGGTTTCCCTAGCAACGCAAACGCAACACCAGCTTATTCTCACTCTGCGCAGAAGTCAAAAGCCGGAGCGTGATTGCTCCGGCTGTGGATGCCCTGTTCCGTTGAGGAGTTTCCTTCAGGGCACAGGAGTGGGAGTGGGTCGCGTCGGCTCAGAAGTGTGCGTGGCGGTAGGGGTATCTATGGGCTGTTGCGTTGGTGTGCTAGTACTCGTGGATTTGGGGCGGTCACGACGTGGGGGCTGCGGTGTGTTCGTCGGCGTCACTGTCGGCGTAGACGTGGGGGAAGGTGAAGGTACGTATGTCTGCGTTGGCGTCAGTGACGGGGTTGCGGATGGTCGAGGAAGAGATGAATCGAAGCTTTCCTGCGTCCGTGTCGGATGGTCTGGCAGCGGTCTTGGCGTAGGAGTTGCTGGAGGAGATGTGGCGGTGAAAGTCGGTTCGGCTGTTGGAGTGGGCGTGGAGGTTGGTGTTGTCGTGGTTGTGGAGGCCAAAAGGTCGCCCACGCTGATTCTGCTGCCAAGTGACGAGACAAGCATAACCAAGGATGCAAGGCTGACGACGACCACAGCAGCTCCCAGTCGATAGTCAACCCGTAGGCGCTTGGCGCCTCCTATCCAAGGCAACAAGATAGTCGTCTTTGGAGAGGTCGTCGATAGAACCGTCGCGACTTTGGGAGGGATAATGCTGGCAACGGCCTCTTTGGGCAGAGGTGAGCCGAACATAGCCTTGTGCATCTCTGCGATGCTCTGAAATCGCCGGGATGGCTGCAGAGACATCGCTTTCATAACCGACCTGTCAACAGATCGACTTATACCCGCTGTGCGTTGGCGCATGGGGATCAAGCTCGTGGGATTCACGACACGTTCCGATAGCGCAGGAGGTGGCTCTCCAACCAGTGCATGATACAGCGTTGCACCTAAGGAGTAGATATCGGTGCGAGGATCTGTGTATCCTTTCTTGGTGTCGTATTGCTCTGGCGGGGCATACTCTGGAGTACCGAGACCACGCATCGCCGTCCGGGTGCGAGGATTGTCAGGGTCTACCAGCTTTGCTAATCCAAAGTCGACCAGTATCGCTTGCCCTTGTGGCGTGATGATCACATTCTGTGGTTTGATATCGCGGTGAATCACTCCTTGGGAGTGGCAATAGGCGAGGGCTTCCATCAATTGCCGTGTCCATTCCAGAACCTTGTCCTCAGAGATCTGCTCACTGTGAGCGATGATTTGATCCAGTCGCTGGCCCTGGATAAAGTCCATCACCAGATAGACGTTGCCGTCATCGTCAAAGTGATCGGTGACGCGGGGCAAGTTGGGATGACGGAGCTCCGCCAGCAAGCGTGCTTCCTGCTGGAATTGCTCGCGAAGTTGGTCCAGACCGTCGCCGCAGGTACCAGGGTAGGGCACCATCTCTTTGAGGAAGCACCGCACGTTGAGGACGGTATCCACCGTCTCATAGTTGGCGCTCATGCCACCCGGACCTAACAAGCGGATAACCCAGTAGCGATCTCGGATCATCTGCCCCGGTGTGAGGGACATCTCAACTCCTGTAACCGTCTGCCTGATAAGCTCAGCGTTGCGGGCGAGGATCGACTCTGGCCAAGAAATACGATAGCTCGTGGTGTGAGATGCCAGAGAGATGAACGCATAGTGACTGCTCGTGGTTTTCCTAATAGTCCAAACGCGACACTAGTATATTCTCACTCTGCGCAGAAGTCAAGAGCACAACCGCCCCGGCCATTGCGGGTCGGGGCGGTCTCGATTCGCTGCTTCCTATGCACCTGCAGCCCACGGCATTGCTGGCCGATTGGCGAGACACGCTGGAACGCATCCCGGCCAACGTGGATACGAACGACTGCAGCTACGACTTTGAGCCGGGTGGGAGTCCGGGGTGGGTGCGGTAACTCTGCTATGCCAGCTTGTTGTGAACGCGCGCCAGGACCTGGTTGAGATGTTCCTCGGTCTCCTCCTCGAGATCGGGCGCGATCAGCAGGGCGGCCAGCAGGCAGGCGATCAGGAAAAAGTACACCAGGTTCTTCCAGAACGTCAGATCGTGGAAGGTGGCCTCGTTCGCGGGCGTCTCCGATAGTTGTGCCGGGTATAGCTTGAGCGCCTCGTAGTTGGCGTGCACCAGATCGTCCAGCCGCCGGCGTGTCTCGCGATAGCCGCCGGTGTCGAGCCGTAGATCGCGCTCCAGACTTTCATTGATCTCTTCCAGCAGCATCCAGTGGGTTACTTTCTCTCCTGTGAGCCACGGATCGACCAGCGTGGCGCCGTCCTCCGCCACGCTGATGTGCAGCAGCAGGTTGCAGGCGTCGGTCGTGCTCCGGGCCAGGATGCCCGCCTGGATGTAAAAGCCGGACTGGGCGAGCAGCAGGATCGCGCGGCAGTCGTTTGCGACCTTGGCGAGATTGAGGATCAGGGCCTCGCGGGTGCTTTCTGGTAACACGCCGTCCTGCGGAGGCTGCTCGTGTTGCCAGCGTATCTTTTCCAGGTAATCCAGGATCTGGTCGAGGAGTTGGTTCTCTTCGGCTGTGAAGAGCGACGTCTGTCTATCCACCGGGCATCACCTTCTCGTAAAGCGCCTCGATCTTGTCGGCGACGCGCGGCCAAGCGTAGGACTCGGCCCAGCAGGTGGCGCGTTGCCCGATGCGCCGCCGCAGCCCTTCGTCGGCCAGCAGCCGCGTGATCTTGTTCGCCAGCGCCTCCGGATCGCGGGCGGGGACGCGGTAACCCGTGCGGCCCTCTTTCACCAGGTGGGCCAGCCCTCCCACGTCCGAAGCGATCACCGGTGTGCCGCACGCCATGGCCTCCAGCGCTACCATCCCAAAGCTCTCATAGTCCGACGGCATGACCACCATTTCCGCTGCGGAGTAGTAGTATTGCAGCGTATCCTGATCTTTGGCCCCTAGGAACGTGACGATGTCGCCGATGGACAGTGCCTCTCGCAGTTCCTGCAGGCGCACCATCTCGTCTTCCTCGTGGATGCGGTCGGGGTCGCCGCCGATGATGGGGACGCACAACCCTTGGTGCCCTCCGCACAGCTTCGGTCGCTTCTCAGTGACCCGGGCGATGGCGCGGAGCAGGTTATCGATGCCCTTCAACGGCTCGATGCGGCCCACGAAAAGGATGATGCAGTGGTCCGGGCAGAGACTGATGTGTTCCTTGGCGGTTACTTTGGGGATGGGGTGAAATCGCTCCGTGTCTACGCCGGGGGAGATGATGTGGATGCGGGCCGGGTCGGCGTCGTAAAGCCGCACCAGTTGTTCTTCCTCGACGGGGGTCGCGGCCACCACTGCGTCGGCGAACTGGACGATCTCCGCCTCGGCCTCAATGCGGCGTGTTGCCTCCAGTTCCTCAGGGCGCTGTGCTACGGCGTTTTTCATCTTGCCCAGCGTGTGGAACATGTGCACGATGGGCGTGTTCCAGTGTGCTTGCAGATCCCGCGCCACTGCGCCGGAGAGCCAGTAGTGGCTGTGCAGCACGTCGTAGCGGATCCCGTCGGCTTGCGCCTGGGCCAGCACGCCATCCACAAACTCGGGCAGGTGGTCGTAGACCAACTGCTTATCGTAGGGATGCTCCGGGCCAGCGGGGACGTGGATCACCCGCCCGCTTGGCCCCAGCGTGTTGTGGATGCGTGGAATGCTCGAGTCCTGCGAGCGCGTGTAGACATCTACGCGATGCCCTCGGTGGAGCAGTTCTCGGGATAGGTCCCGCACGTAGACGTTCATCCCGCCTGTCTCTTTGCCACCCAGGGTAGCCAGTGGGCAGGTGTGTACGCTCAACATGGCGATGCGGAGATTGGACACAACAGTGCTCCTCGACAGATGCGGGGGATTATACTATACTTGGGCCATATCGGAAACGTGACACGTGGCGGAGGAGACGTTGCCGTGGACGAAGGGGAGATACGCCAATTGGGACTCGATGACTATGACGATCTGCTGTCGCTGTGGCAGAGGGCCGGGCTGCACTCGATCAGGCCGCAGGGACGCGACAGCCGCGCAGATCTGGCCCGGCAGTTTGCCAGCGGCGTGATGGCGATCCTGGGGCTGAGAGTGGCTGCTCGGCTGGTGGGTGCGGTCATCGTGACTCACGATAGCCGCAAGGGCTGGATCAACCGACTGGCGGTGGATCCCAACTGCCGCAGACGAGGGTATGGAAGCAGGCTGGTCGAGGCTGCGGAAGGGCTCTTGCGCAAGCAGGGAATAAGCATCATTGCTGCCCTCATGGAGAGCAGCAATGATATATCGGTGGCGCTTTTCCGGGAAGCGGGCTACGTCGAGATTGATGGCGGTATTCACTACCTGACGAAGCGCGACGGCGACGAGGTCTGAATACCGCTATTCTGCTAGTCCGCCACGATCTCCACCCGCGCCGTCATCCCGGGTCGCAAGTTGAGGTCGGTCGGTTCCAACTCGATGGTCAGGGTATACGTCGTGTCGCCCTGCTGCACCACTGCGACTGGCGAGATGGTGATCACCTGTCCGTGCAACGCCTCGCTCTGGAAGGTGTTGACGCGTACAATGGCCTCTTGTCCCTCCCGCACGCGGCCGATCTGTAGCTCGCCTACGTTCTTGGTCTCGACGCGCCACTGAGAGACGTCGATCAGTTCGATGACCGGCGTGCCGGCCGAGGCCCACTCACCTACACTGGCCGGCACCGCGGAGACGATGCCGTCGAAAGGGGCCGCCAGCGTCGAGCGTGCCAGGCTGGCCTGCGCCGCTTCCAGGGCGAGCTGTGCCCGCTCCACGTCCAACCGCGCCAGGGTGAGTGCTTCAGGCGCGACGGGGTGCTCCGCTTCGTAGAGTGTCAACTGCGCCTGGGCCAATTGTGCTTCAGCCTGCGCGATGGCGAGGGCGTAGCCGCGGTCGGCAGCGTGCAGCTTGTACCGGGCCAGTACCACCGCGTAGTAATCCTCGGCTTCCTCCAGGTTGCGCGCCTCGTCCGAGGCGTGGGCCCAGTCTCGTGTGCGTGGGTTGTCTACCACCTTCTGGTACTCGTTTTGTGCGTCCTGTAACGCGCGCTCGGCGTGTTCCAGTTCCCAACTGTCGATGGTGTCCCAGTTTTCGCGCATGCCGGCTTGAACGTGAGCCTGGTTCAGCGCAGCCTGGGCGCTAGAGATGGCCGTCGTCGCGGCTATCACTCGCTCCGCGGTGGGTGTGGCTTGGTCCTCAAGCTGGGCCAGCCGGGCCTGGGCGCTTTCCAGTTCCAACTGTGCCTGCGCCACGGCACGTGCCAGTTCGGCATCGTCGAGCACGGCCAGTGTTTGGCCTGCTTTCACGTACTCGCCGATCTCGACCTCGATCGATTCAACAGTGCCCCCCACGCCAAAGCCCAGCACCACCTGGTGGGCAGGTTGCAGCACGCCGTTGGCGGCGATGCTTCCGGCAGCGGGCTGGTAAGTCGAACCTGTGTCGCTGGGAGTGGGAACTGGTGTAGATTGCGAGTCTTCTTTCCTGCCACACCCTGCCAGGCACAGGGTCAGCAAGCTGGCCAGTAATAGCAATCTGATAGAGAGTCTATTCTTGGCAAGAATCTGTGATTTCATAGGAATCTCCTTGTTTGCTGTGATGATACCACGGTGCGAGAGAGTTTTCCATAGGCACACGTCACGCCGCATCTGGTATTTTCATCACGTTGTGCTGTGACGCTGTCACGGTGTCTCATCACCTTCTCTCGATGATAGACACCGGATCGAGTCTGAACAGCATCCACCCAATCGTGCCCGCGCCCACGACAGTGACGGCCAGCGGTACAGGCAGGGTCAGCAGCCAGGGCGCGAGGTTGAAAAAGTCTATGGTCAGGCCACGAGGCCCATAGACGAGACTCTGCATGCCGAGCAGGCCGAGCGCGCATAGTGCCGCGCCGACGATCCAGGCCACGCCGACCACGCTGCCCGTCTCCTTCATCGTGCGCAGCACGAGCCACCGGTGGCTGCGGCCAACCGCGTTCAAGATGCCAAACTCTTCCCTGCGCTGAGTGAAAAAGATGTGGTTCAGTGTGGCCAGGGCCACGGCAGCCACGGCGGCGATCATGCATTCGAGCAGGGTAAAGGTGATGACGACGGACGTTGTCATTTCTCTGTAATCACGCTCTTGAACGTCATAGATGGTGATGCGGGATTGGGTCGAATCTATGCTCTCTTTCAGCCAGCTATCCAGCGCCTGCTTTTGTCCCTCGTGCGGGATGACGAGCAAATGCGGGTTCCGGGACGCGGTGAGCTCGTGGCTGTGCAGGTATTCGTATGAGGCAAACCCTACCCACGGGCGATCGGGGGAGAGAATCCCTACGACGACCATCTCGGTGGGTAGGTTATCGACAACGAGTGAATCGCCATCGTTGGGCTCCCCACCTATCACATCGCCTACGTGCAGGTCACGGTTGGCGGCAATCGCTGCCGAAAGCAGGATCTCGTTGCTGTGAGGCTGGGGCAAGCGCCCCTCCTGCACTTGCACACCGTACAACTCCAGCAGGGTGGGCAGGTCGGCCTCGGAAACGCCATAGATTCTGACGTCAGTCCCACCGCCAGGCGGCAGGATCATCTGCATGCCCAGTGGAATGGCCGGGACGGTGCGCGCCACTGTGGGATGACTCTTGATCTGGCCCACGACGCCGGGATCGAACTGGGAGTGGATCGGCGAGACTACACTGACGTACCGCAAGTAGTCCATGAATGGCATCATGGCGCTCGTTATGGCCGAGAACAGGAATACCGGAAACGCGATGCCCAGTACCATCACTGCTGTGCTGAGGATCATCAATACCCCGCGCCATCGGTGGCGTAGGTAGAAGGTGAGGGAAGATAGCGGCCTGGTCGACGAGCCTCTCACCGCTCGGTGTCCTTTTGGCTCCTCGCTCAATTTGCCTTGCTCGACGATGGCCACGGCATCCAACCGGCCAAAGATGCGCCTGACGCTCAAAAAGGTCAGGGCGGCGGTGATCAGGGGGATGGGCAGGACGAAAAAGAACGGAGCCAGGTTGAGCAGGTCCAGCTCCATACCCAGGGTGTAGAACAGGCTGTTTTTGAGCCACGCCATAACCGCCAGGGCGATCCCCAGCCCAACCAGATAGCCAAGTCCGGCCACGGTGGCCGTCTCCAGCGTCAAGCGGCGGACCAATTGCTTCTTGTGACGTCCCAGGGCGTGCAGCAGACCGAACTCCTCCAACCGCTTGGCGATGGCGATCCGGTTGATGATGGCGACGACAAGGGCCATGGCGACGGCCACCACGCTGTTGACGACGCCGAAGATGACGTACACGCCGATGCGTGCCAGCGTGAAGAACTCGACAAGCATGGCGAACGTCTCCACCTCTGTGGATTTGGAGCTGATCGTCGTCTCCAAGAAGTCGTCCACGGCAGCTTTGCGCCCCTCCCTGGCGACGACGAGCAGGCTAGTTGTGCGGGGGGCGTACAGCTCGTGGCCGTCCAGATACTCGCTTGAGACAAAGCCCACGCGCACACTTGGTCCGGAGCTGATCTCTGGATCATTCTCCAGGATACCGACCAACACCAGTGGCGCAGAAATGGCCTCGTAATAGTCCGGGTCAATCTCCCGCCCGATCTCACTGCCCAGTTCCAGATTCAGCGCGCGCGCCACCTCTTCAGAGAGCACGATCTCGTTGGTGCGCGGCTCGAACATGCGCCCCTCCTTGAGGCGCACGCCGCATTGCTGCATCAGGACCTGTGCATCCTGCGGTGAGACGCCCAGCAAGTGTTGGGAGTCTGTCCCCAGCAGGGTGGGCAGGGCGATCCCCAGCCCGTTGTCTGGAATGGCGCGTGCTACGTCGGGGTGGGTCTGGATCTGCGAAACCACGGCCGGATCGAGCGTGCCTCCAATGGGGGTCACTCGGCTGAGCTTGGTCAAGTAGCTGACGTTGGCGCGCAGGGGAATGGTATCGAGCACGGCGACGAGGATGAACAATCCCGCCGTCGCCAGACTGATGAGCGCGATCTGTAACAGCGCACTCCGTTTGTGACGGCGGTAGTAGGTGAAGGGGGACAAGGGATTCAGAGTCATCTCCTCTCGATGATGGCCATCGGGTCGAGCTTGGATAGCGTCCAGGCGATGGTGCCCGCGCTGGCCGCGACGATGGCGAGCGGGATGGGCAGCGTGAACAACCAGGGCGTGGGGTTGGTCCAGTCCAGGCTTGTTCCGAGTGGTGCATAGAGGGTGGCCTGGGCGTAGAACACGCCGGCGATGCAGACTGCAGCCCCGACCAGCCAGGCTACAGTCGTAATGCTCACGCTCTCCCGCAGGGTGCGCGCGATCAGGGCCGCGCGGCTGTGACCCACGGCATGCAAGGTTCCGAACTCGTCGCGGCGCTGTGTGACAAAGACATAGTTCATGATGGCCAACCCCAGGCCTGCGACTATGGAGAGAATGGTCGAGCCGATACCAACGGTTGTCTGCGCGGTCTGTACATTCGCCTGCCAGAAGCGATAGCTCGAGCCAAGGGTATCTATCCTCACTCGTGGGGAGGCGATGGTTTCCTGTAACCAGATCTCCATCTCGGAATCGTGCCCTTCCAGGGGTACGACCAACACGTGCGTGGGCGTGCCCGCGTAGCGCTCGTGAGTGTCCACGTATTCATACGAGGCGAACCCTGCCCAGCGAGGCATCGGGGGTACGTCGTAGCCCGCTCGTTCCACGAGTGCGGGGCCGGTCGACTCGAGCAGGCCGACGACCGTCAGCTCTGTGGGCATCCCATCACGCTCGTGAACCGGATGGCCGATCGCATCGCCAAGACCCAGGTTCCGGTTTCGGGCGAGGGCGCTGGTCAGGACGACGTGGTCGGATCGTGGCTGAACCAGTTCTCCTTCACCCAGGCGCAGGCCGTACGTGTCCAACAGGATGGGCAGATCCTGCTCGCGTACGGCGTAGACGGGCATTGACGTCGATTCGCCTGCCAAGGGAATATTGATTACCATACTCAGGGCTTTGACTGGGATCACGTGGGCCACGGCCGGGTGGGCCCTGATCTGAGCGACGATGTCGGGGGATACCGCGTGATACGTGAAACCTGGGGAGACGATTGTGGGGTGAGTCGTATAGCCGAGATAGAGTGGTAAGATCGAGTCATACTGAATGGCAGCGAGGAATCCCGGGAGAGCCACCCCCAGGACCATCAACCCGATCGCAGCCAGCAGCAATATGGACCGGCGGCGGTGGCGCAGATAGAACGTCCACGATGACAGCGGGTGGGATGTTGAACGTGCCTTTCCCTGTTTCCTGCCGCTTGCTTCTTGGCTCCTGCCTCCTGTCTCTTCCATGGCCAGCTTGCCCTGTTCGAAGATGGCCACAGGATCCAGGCGGTTCAGTGTTCGGTTGACGCTCACGTTGATCCACGCAACAACGACGAGGGGGATGGGCAGCGTGTATAGGAGTGGGGTAGGGTCGGCCAGGTTCGTGCTCCACCCCTGGGCGGCGAAAAAGGTGTTGCTGAGCAGGATCGAGAAAGCGTGCGCGCATAGCAGGCCGGTCGCCCATCCCACACACGCGACCACGGCGATCTCGAGCACCAGGCGGCGGACAAGCTCCGCCTGGGGTAGCCGGCGGCGTGGAGCAGGCCGAGCTCTGGCAACCGGTGCGTGATGGCGATGCGATGGACCATTCCCACGACCAGTGCCGCTGCTACGGCCACCAGACCATCAACGAAACCATACATCACATCAATGATTCGCTGCATTTGCTCCAAGGATTCCACCTTGCTCTCGAACGATTGCAGGTGCTCGGATGATGATCCGACACTCTCTTCGATGGGTAATGTTTCTCAACAGTTGAGATAAATGGCGAAAGGGCCATCTGGACGCCCCGCGGGGCATTCGAAACACAGTTCAAACTGGCTCAAGGTGCTCTTGTCCCCCACGCCGCAAGAAACGCGAGTCTTGAG
>DAOUDX010000411.1:0-10110 GCA_034430835.1 Anaerolineae bacterium | reverse complement strand
CGACGTAGATCAGCGAGGGGTTGGCGATGGCATTGAACTGCGCCAGCGACCACACCGAGACACCGTACCGCAAGGCGATGGCCGAGAGGGTGTCGCCGCGCTTTACCACGTAGGTCTTACCCGAAGGAGCGGGCGACGATGGCGCTGGCGACGCACTTCCGCCCGGAATCACCAGCTTCTGCCCCACATAGATGCGGCTGGTGTTGACGATCCCGTTGGCGGCGGCTATCTCCTGGACGGAGGTGCCGTAGCGCAGCGCGATGCGGTATAGATTCTCCCCCGGCTGGACGACGTGCGTGCCACCTGACGAAGATGGTGCCGGCGAGGCCGAACCGCTGCCGGACGGGATAGTCAGCCGCTGCCCGACGTAGATGCGGCTGGTGTTGGTCAGGCCGTTGACCGCCGCTATTGTCTGCACCGTCGTACCGTAGCGCAACGAGATACGGTACAGGTTCTCCCCCGGCTGCACGACGTGGACGACCGTATCGCTCGCCAGGGCCGGCGTCGCCAGCGTCAAGGCCAGCAAGAGGGTTATGCTGAGTGTCAACAGTCTGCGCATGTGGCACCTCCTTCCCCGCATCCCAAACATTCTCATTTCAAGACACGGGGCAATACTTGGCACACATCATTATAACCCAGTCAGCCTTGCACCCCCATTACACATTGGTTACACTTGGGTGACGGAACGCTTACGCCCTCACGCAAAAAGCTCCGGCCTTTGAGCCAGAGCTTTTCTGCGTCAGGCGTCTATCTCACGCTGTCTCTTGGGCCTCCAAGGCGGTTCGTGACTCCACGTCGCCTTTCTTCCCACCCTGCGAGACCCAGATGAGGCTAATCACGAACCCGACGAGCATGATCGCGGCTCCGCTGAGATAGGGGTAGTCCACGTTCACGTCAAAGATGAACCCGGCCCAGATCGGCCCGACGATACGCCCCAGGTTCATAAACGAGTTGCTCAAACCCATCGTCGCGCCCTGGCCCACGGCGTCGCCCTGAGCGCGGTCGCCGGGCGACCGTCGTCGAAGGGTGGCTCGCTTGGAGGCCAGGGCAATGATCACCGTGCGCAGCAGCGTCTTGGAGAGGATGAACACGCCCGTCGCCAGCAGTACGCCCGGATAAGTGGTCGCCAGCAGCAGCACCACGAACCCCGCCGCGCTGGCGGCCAGCGAGGCCTTGATGATCGGCGCTTCGCCCCAGCGCTTGGTGAGCGGGCCGATGAGGATGGCCTTGCCCAGCGTCGAGACGAGGCCGACCACCGCCAGGATGGTGCCCACCTGCTCCGGGCCGTAGTCAAGCACCTGCGCCGCATACAGCCCAAAGATGGACTCGAAATTAGTCAGTCCGAAGCTGACCAGGAAGAGCAGGAACATCAGCAGGCCAATCGGGCCAAACAGCGCACGCCACAGCGCGCCCAGGTCGATGGTCCTCACCTTGCCCGCTTGCTGGCGCACCTCAATGGGCAGCGACTCGGGGAGCCACAGGGCGGCCAACACCAGGGCCGCCAGCGAAGAACCGGCAGCGATGAAGAAGGGCAATGCGAGGGAATCGCTCCCCAGCCATCCGCCGGCCGCCGGGCCAAGAATGAGGCCCAAGCCCATTGCCGCGCCGAGCATCCCCATCCCGCCGCCGCGGTCATGCTCTGACGTGCTATCGCTGATGTAGGCCAACGCCGTCGCCGTCGTCGCCGACGAGAGGACGCCGGAGAGCGCGCGAGAGGCGAAGAGCATCCACAGCTCCGTGGAAAGCCCGAACAACAGCGACGACAGGGCGTACCCCAGCAGCCCTAGCAGCAGGACCGGCTTGCGCCCGATGCGATCGGAGACGCTGCCCCAGATCGGGCCAAAGAGCAGCTCCAGCAGCGCCGAGGTGGAGATGAGCAGGCCCAGTTGGCTGCCGCCCGCCCCCATCTTCTCGATATAGAAGGGTAAAAGCGGTATCACCATACCGTAGCCCAGCATCACGACGACCAGGGCAAAGGTCAGGATGGCAATGTTCTTACGGTTGCTTGCGCTCACCCCAACTTGCTCCTCACGGAACACGCAACGCGAAACACGGGTCGCGCGTTCCGTCAAACTTACTCTGGCAGTGTAACGGTGCCTGCGCTACCATCCACCGTGACGACCTGTCCGCTGCGGATGCGCCGGGTCGCCACGCCGGTGCCCATCACCGCCGGGATGCCGTACTCGCGGGCCACGATGGAGCCGTGGCTGAGCGGCCCGCCGATGTCGGTGACGACCGCCGAGGCCATCGCAAAGAGCGGCGTCCAGGCGGGTGTCGTCGTGCTGGCCACCAGCACATCGCCGGGACGCATCTGGCCGAAATCCTGCGGACCACACAAGACGCGGGCGGGAGCCGTGACGCGGCCCGCACTGGCGCCGATGCCCTTGAGCGTGCCGCCGCTCTGACTGCCTTCCGCTGCCGGCGTCCAGGTTTCCATATCAAAGCCCATGTACTTTTTCCTCGGCGGCAGCATCGGCGGCGGGGCGACGCGCTTGAGCGCCTCGTGGATGGCTTTGCGCTGCGCGACGCGCTCGGCTATATCATCCCGCAGATTCTGAACCTGCGGCAGGTTCGCGATCACATCCTGCACCTCATCCACCTTGAGCCAAAAGATGTCGTCAGGTTGCGCGATGGCCCCGGCCTGCACGAAGCGGCGGCCCAACTCGCGCAGCATCTCGCGCAGCAAAGGGTAGCCCAGACCGATGTCGGCGAGGGCATTCTCGCGCACCTGGGCCATCGTCTGCGCCATCCCCAACGTCTTGCGGAAAACCCAGCGGCGCAATCCCTTCAGCCGGCTGAGTGTGGCCTCGGCAGATTGCACACGCTTTTCCTCGGCGGCGCGCTGGCGCTCGTGCGGATTGACGCCTTCGCTGCGCAAATACATCTTGACCGTTTCCAGCATCGGCGTGGGGTCGTCGAGTGGCAGCGGCTTGGCGAAATCCAGGTCGTAGATGATGTGGCCGTAGTCGTGCAAATGGTCCCGGAAACGTTCGCAGAAAGCCCGCCATCCTTCGACACGAACCGACGGTTCGCGCTCAGGATGCTCGGGCGATTGACCGTCTGTCAGTTGTGCGGCGAGTTGATCCGTCGGCGTCTCAAGCAGATACGCAGCCAGGTCACCGCGATCCTGACCCCACATGGCCAGGTCGTACAGCAACTTTTCAGCGCGGATGGGGGTGCTGTCGTAGCCCATCAGGAACGTCGCCGCAACGGGGTCGTCATCGCGTTGGACCATCTTTTCATAGACGCGGGTGAACAGCATCTCGCTGCCCGCCGAAGCGCCCGTCGTCGCCACCAGTAGGGAAGCCAAGTGCAACATTGCTGCATCGTTGACTTCCTGGATCGCAGTCCAGAGTTCGGCGTTGGGCATGGTCTCCAACGTCCTGTCCTGCCAGCGGGCGACCGTCTCCACGTAGCGTGGGCGTATCTCGTCCCGCCAGAGCGGGAGGGCCTCACGAATGATGCGTGGGAAGGAGAGCAGCATGCGGGTGAGAATCCACCACCACTGGCGCGGCGTGAAGGCGACGCCCATGTAGGCATAGTCGTTGATGGTCAGGATGTAGTCTTCGGGCAAGACCGGCTCGGAGCGGGTCAAAGGCCTCATCACCTCTTTGATGCCGACGCGGCCGACTGCCGGTAACCCCAAGGTCGCAAACAGCGGGCTGACCGGGTCGGGCATGATGTCCACGAGGCTGCCGCGCATGTACTGCCCCTTGGGATTGGGCCTTTTCCACTCGATGGCGGCGGGCGGCGTTTGCTCGCTCTGTGATTTGTGCAGCACGACCTCGCCGGTGCTGCCGTCTACGCTGATCGTTTGCCCACTTTGGATACGCTTGGTCGCCACGCCGGTGCCCATAACCGCCGGGATGCCGTACTCGCGGGCGACGATGGAGCCATGGCTGAACTGCCCGCCGATGTCAGTGACGACGGCGGCGGCGCGGGCGAACAGCGGCGTCCAGGCCGGTGTGGTGATCGTGGCAACCAGGATATCCCCCGGTTCCATCTGACCAAAGTCATCCGGGCCATGCAAGACGCGAGCGGTGCCGGTCACACGGCCAGGGCTTGTGCCGGCGCCACGAATAGTATCGCTGACTTGGTCGCCATCGTGCGCGGCCACAAACGTGTTCAGGTCAAGCCCCATCCACCTCGACTTTGGAGGGAGCACCGGCGGAGGGGTCGCGCGCTGTTCGGCACGCCACACGGCCTTGCGTTGCCTGACGGCGTCGGCCATGGAGTTGATGGATTCGCCCTTGTCGAGCGCGCCGGCAGCCTGCTCGACCTCATCCTGGAACAGCCAAAAGACGTCGTCAGGTTGCTCGACGGCGCCGGCCTGTACCAGCCGACGCCCCAACTCCCGCAGCATGCGCCGCAGTTGTGGATAGCCCAGGCCCAGATCGGCCAGGCCCTCCTCACGCTGGGGGACGCCCTTTTGCGCCCAGGTGACGAGCCTGCGAAACAGCGCCAGGCGCAGTCCTTTCAGCCGCTCGAGCATGGCCTGAGTCGCCTGTTCGCGTCGCCCGGCGGCAGCTTGCTGGCGTGCATAGGGACTCGCACACTGGCCGCTGAGAAACATCTTGCACGTATCCAGCAGCGGGGTGGGGTCATCGGCCGGCAGCGGCTTGGCAAAGTCGAGGTCGTAGATGATGTGCCCGTACTCCTGCAAGTGAGTGTGGAAGCGGCTTTGCCACCCGCGCCAATCCTCGGCCTCCACACCCGACGGTACCTGGTCGTCTTCCAGTTGAACGGCCAACTGCCGGGCCGGCGTTTTGGCAACGTAGGTGGCCAGAGTAGGGCGCGCGCGGCACCAGATGGCAATGTCGTAGAGCGACTTTTCGGCCAGGATGGGGGTACTGTCGAATCCCAACACATAGGTCAGGGCCGGGGGGTCGTCCTTACGCTTGATCAGCCGATCATAGACGCGGGTGAACAGCATCTCGCTCAGGTTGGCGTTTGGAAAAAGGGCGGACTGGTACAAGGCGTAGATGTCAAACGACGCATCCGCGATTTGGCGCACGCCAACCAGTATGTCAATTGCCGGCAGTTCGTTCAATGGCCCTGCCTGCCACCGCCGGATGGTTTCGACGTAGCGCGGGTGAACCACGTCACGCCAGCGCGTTTCTGCGTGACGCATCATGCGCGGCATGGTGAAAGGCATAGTGATCACCAACCTCAACATCTGCTTGGGTGTAAACCGGGCAGAATAGTAGGCGTAATCGTTGATGGTGACGACTGTCTCTTCCGGCCATCCCTCTTGAGTGCCCCCAAGCTCGCCCATCAGTCGCCTGGTATCGGCATTGATGGCAGCCCGGCCCAACGTGGCGAACAAGGGTGTCAGCGGATTGGGCAGCAGCTCGGCGACGCTGGCGCGCACGTACTGGCCCTTGGGATCGGGCATGGGCCATTCAGTTGGTGGTTCAGCCTCTGGCTCCGGCAGGGCCGTGATGGGCCGGGCCTGCACGATGGCGAACGTGCCATCCGCTAACGCCCACTCGATGTCCATCGGCATCCCATACAGCTCTTCGATCTGTACCCCTAACCGCGCCAGCTCGGCGGCCTGCTCGTCGTCGAGCACGGGCGCGTTGCGCAGTTCTTCCGGCACCGGCTGCTCTTCCGTGCCTTCCTCGACACGCACGGTCATTGCCTGCTTGTCGGCCGTCTCGCGGGTCAGCACCTTGCCGGTCGCCTTGTCCACCGTGAGGCTGTCCGGCGTCACCAGCCCGCCCACCACCGCCTCGCCCAGCCCCCAGGCCGCGCTGATCACCGCCTCGTCGCGCTTTCCCGTGACGGGGTTGGCGGTGAACATGATGCCCGCTGCCTCGGCAGGCACCAATTCCTGCACCACCACCGCCAGGCTGACCGCGCCCTGGTCGATGTCGTGCCGCGCCCGGTAGCCGATGGCGCGCGCCGTCCACAAGGACGCCCAGCAACGCTTGACCGCGTCCAGCACGGCATCGGCACCCTGCACGTTGAGAAACGTCTCCTGCTGTCCGGCGAAGGAGGCCTCGGGCAGGTCCTCGGCCGTGGCCGAGGAACGCACGGCAACGGCAACGGACTGCGTCCGTTGCTTGGGCGAATCGCTTCGCGATTCGCCAGCCATCGCCGACATTTTGTTTCCTAGGCCAGCATAAGCAGTCTGGATGGCGTCGGCGATATCCTGCGGCATGGCAGCCTGTGCGAACAAGGCGGAAATGGCGCGCGAGGCGCTCTCCAGCGTGGCGGGTTGTGCGGCATCCACCGCTTCCAGCGTCGCCAGGATACGCGGCTGCAGGCCGTTCTTGGCCACGAACTGCTTGTAGGCCGCGGTGGTCAAGTGGAACCCATCGGGCACCGGCAGGCCGGCGGTGATGAGCCGGGCCAGGGAAGCCCCCTTGCCGCCCACGGCTTCCAGCTCTGCCCCTGGATCGTCCAGGGGTAGAACATACTCGGAGGATAAGTTCGTAACCATATTTAGACCCCCTCAAGTCTCTTTCTTCCCACGTACATGCCGTAGCCGAAGTACTCGTCGAGGTTCTGGGGCACGATCCCGCCCTCGCGTACGCTCTTGACGAATTCTCGATACGCCGGATTTCGGATATACATAGCCAGTCCTCGGAGCGCGCTACTGATCATGCCGCCCCAGCCATAGCGCCGCAGCAACAGCCTGGCTTCCTTCCCCGCGTCGACTGCATGGATGCGCATCGTGATGCCCTGTAACCCGGCGTTCTCCAACAAGCCCACCCAGCCGTCGGCCGTCAGCGGTTGCACGCAGGCGCCCACGTCCTGGGAGGCCCAGGCGACCAACTCCGGCGGAGGCGGCACCTTGAGCCAGGTGGACTCGGCCAGCCCCACGTACCCGCCCGGTCGGGTCACGCGCACATATTCGTTGACCGCGCGCTGCTTGTCCTCTGGAAAAGAGGTTACGGACTCGGTGATGACGGCATCGAACAGGTCATCATCGAAGGGCAGGTCCTGGGCATCGGCCACCCGGAACTCGACCCGATCCGCCACCCCTTCACGACTGGCCCGCTCCTCGGACCGTTCGACCATTTTGGCGCGAATGTCCACCCCCACCACGCGGCAGCCATACTGCCTGGCGAGAAAGCAAGACGTCACGCCGGCGCCGCAGCCCACGTCCAGGACGTACGCGCCCTCGCCGATGTGACACAACCCGGCGAGTTCTTTTGTGCCTTCGAGGCCGCCAAAGTGCTTGGTGAGCCCCGCCTCGGCAGCGAAATCAAAAAAGGTCTGCTGATTCTCCATTCGAGCACCTCCGTTTGGTCGATTACCACACACCCGGCAGCAGGCGGTAGCGCACCTGCCGGGCGTACTCAACATAGCCGGGAAGCTCGGCCTGCAACGTGCGATCTTCGAGCGCGGTGCGGATCACCATGAGCATCGCGATCAGGATGGCGGGCGCCAACGCCCACGACGAGCCCAGGAACAATGCCATACACGGAAAGAGCAGGATGATACCCACGTACATGGGGTGACGCACGTAGCGGTACGGGCCGCCAGTGACGACCTGGTGCCCCCGGTCCTCCTGGATGCGCACCATCCGGCCCAGGTACGTGTTCGTGAGGATCGTCCAAAAGATCAGGCCGCCGGCCAGGACGATGCCCACCAGTCCGAGCACCTGCAAGGCCGCGGGCATCTGTGACCGTTGATCCCGGCCCACATCCAGCCCGGCGAGAACCAGCGTGGCCAGGAGCAGGACTGTGTAGATCGCCATGATGACCTTGTCCCAGACCTTGACGTTCTCCGCCACTTGGCTGCGTTCCTTGAGCAGGTCCGGGGCCTTGATTGTGCCCCACACCGCGTAAGCCAGCAAGAAAACGCCATAGAGCAGCGAGAGAATCCATGCCGCCGGCCAGTCCAGACGGCCGGCCGGGACGAACAGCAAGAGGTCCATGATCAGGATGACGACGAACACCGCAACGACCCGCTTGAGCAACGCACGCCAGATGGCGGGCCGGGCTTCACTGGCCGGTAACGGTCCCATCACACGACCTCCTTATGCTATCCAGGTTTCCGTCCAACAATCAAGGCATAGCCCATGTACTGTTTTCCACGTTTTGTGATTTGATCGTCGATGCGGCTTGCTTCTCTGATCCGCGCATCGCGCAATAGCGTAAGAATGATTTTGGGGTAAGCTCGGATCATAAAAGCCAGAAAGCCGCCACAGCCCATCTCTTTGAGGGGGCTTGGCGCGGCCACGTTCTTCGTTTCCACCATTTGAAGCTCCTGCAATCCGGCCTGTGCGAACAGCTCCCGCAGAGAATCAGGGGTGAAATACCCATAGGTGGCCGGGTGCCGGGCAAATGCTTCGAGCAACCCTGGCGGTGTCGCCGGATCGACGGTGGTCTCATTTGCCCCGATCAGCCCGCCGGGTCGCAGGACGCGCATCATCTCCTGGAGGGCCAGTATCTTGTCGCCGGGTAGCGGGGTCAAAACGGATTCTATGAGCACCACATCAAACCGGCCATCATCAAAAGGCAGTTGATAGGCATCGGCGGTTCTGAATTCGACCCTGTCCGTCAATCCCATCCGGCCTGCTCTCTCGTTGGCCTTGGCGATCATCACCTCAGAGATATCGATCCCGTGGACACGGGCGCCGTATTGCTCTGCAATCAGGCAGGCCGTATGGCCGGCCCCGCAACCGACGTCAAGGATTCGTTTGGCTTCATCGATCTGGCACATCTCCAACAATGTGCGTGTGGCGTCCTGCCCGCCCATGTGTATTCCCGGTATCGTATCGGCAAGCTGGCCGACAAAGTCGTACCACTCGCGCGTGCCAATCGGCTTTGAACTTGTACCAATCTTTCGATCCATTTGACGATCATTTTGGTTGGAGACGACATCGGATTTCATGTTTCTTCCTCCTGATACGATTCAACGGTACTGGAGCAGCCTTCCGGCTTCAAGCGCCTCACGCTTTCACCCTCACGAATCCGGTTCACCGAGACTAGCGTTAAATTCAAGTCCCAAAGCTTGTTTAGAACGCCACGCAGCCCAGCCTGGTCGATGAGGCCGATCAGTGTGGTGATAGGCGGGCTCTCGCTCTCGGTCACGACCGTCAGGCCGCTGAACCAATCCGACCAGCGATCGTCGAGCTTGCCCCTTACCTGGATTTGATAGACCACTCGTTTGTCGTGTTCAGCCATCGCAAGTCTTCCTCGTCCGTTGCGCTCCTAGTATACCCCTCAAGTGGGTAGGTTGTCACCCCCCAAGGTGGGTGGTCGGGGTGGGTGGTTTTGTGAAAGCCTCTCAAGAGCGCACTCTCCCACGTCCGGGAGAATGACCGCCTTCCACAGGAGGCACAAAGGCTATTTTTGACCTGACGCGGTTTTGGGTTTATACTTGAGGTTGGGCTGGCATAATGGCCGTTGTCGGAAGTTAAGCCAACTATACCTTAGGAGACAAGAGAAGGATTCACAGCGAACGGAGGAAGGCAGTGCAACACAAAGAGATTGTTCAGGTAATTCAACAAGCCGCTAGAGAAGGTGCAACGAACCTAGAACTATCTGGGCAAGCATTGACCGAGCTGCCGCCCGAGGTCGTCCAACTGACCAACCTGCAAGAGTTGTGGCTTGACGGCAACCGACTGACCGAGCTGCCGCCCGAGATCGTCCAACTGACCAATTTGCAGACGCTCCGGCTCAACGACAACCGGCTGACCGAGCTGTCGCCCGAGATCGTCCAACTGACCAACCTGCAGACGCTTTTCCTCAGCAACAACCGGCTGGCCGAGCTGCCACCCGAGGTCGGCCAACTGACCAACCTGCAGACGCTTTCCCTCAAAGACAACCGGCTGGCCGAGCTGCCACCCGAGATCCTCGAACTGACCAACCTGCAAGAGTTTTCCCTTAGCAACAACCAGTTGACCGGACTGCCACCCGGGATCGGCCGACTGACCAACCTGCAGACGCTTTCCCTCGACAACAACCTGCTGACCGGGATGCCGCCCGAGATCGGCCAAGTGACCAATCTGCAGTCGCTTTCCCTTGACAACAACCTGCTGACCGAGCTGCCGCCCGAGATCGGCCAGCTGACCAACCTGCAGACGCTTTTCCTCAGCAACAACCAGCTGACCGAGCTGCCGCCCGAGATCGTCCAACTGACCAACCTGCAGAC
>DAOUDX010000410.1:0-18778 GCA_034430835.1 Anaerolineae bacterium | reverse complement strand
ATACCGATGAGACTTGGGGCTGATTTGGGACGTCGGCTCAATTTCTCGTAAGTGATCATACTGGCAAGTTTATCCAGAAAGTCAATCTGCACAACTGCACCACAAGTCTACTGTATAGGCAAATCGCCCAGATCCAGGTTGTTCACAAACTCTTGGAAGGCAGTCGCGTCCTCGCCTTCCGCCTCCGCGCTCATGTCCTGCTCAGGGGTGATGCTGTGCTCCATCACTGCTTCCTCGACAAAGATGGGGGCCTCGCAGCGCACGGCCAGGGCGATGGCGTCGGAGGGGCGCGAGTCGATGTCCATCTCTTGACCGTTCGTGTGTACGACGATGCGGGCGAAATAGGTGTCGTTACGCATATCGTTCACGACGATGCGAGAGACCTCGCCCCCCATCTGGGTGATGGTGTTTTGGAGCAGATCGTGGGTCAGTGGGCGGGGGTGCTTGTGGCCTCGCAAGCGGATGGCGATGGCATCTGCCTCGCAGGGGCCGATAAAGATCGGCAGATACCGCTCAGCGCCGACTTCTTTCAACATCACCACGCGGTATTCTGCGATTGGGTTCAACAGGATTCTATCGACTGTTACCTCGACCATACGCCGCCTCCTCGGGTCTTGCTGGCCTTATTATACCACATGGGAAGGGTATAGCAAAAAAGCCCAGCCACGCGTGGGCTGGGCTGTAGCGCTTTGGGCCGCATGGTGCAGCGGTCACTGGGCCACAGCGCTGACCAGCTTGGCCTGCTCTGCCAGGATGTCGGCCATCACGGCGCGCAAGAGTTCCAGTGCCTCCACGACGCGGCGGTCGCGCAGTTCGTACCGGATGGCGTTGCCCTCCCGCGTGGTGGTGACCAGTCCCCGCTCACGCAGCACCTTCAAGTGGTGCGAAACGGTGGGCTGTCTGATCTCCAGCGCCTCCGCCAGCTCGGTCACGTAGCGTGGGCTGTCGGCCAGGAGGTACAGGATCAGGATGCGGGTAGGGTCGGCCAGCCTTGGCTTATGCGAGGGCAGGGTCATCCCTGCTGCTTGAAGGCGGGCTTGGGGAAGATGATCTTGACCGGCTGGCGGTAGATGGAGTGACTCAACAGCAACTCCCCTTTGGAAAGCCGTGTCAGGTTGGCCCGGACGTCGGTGTCCAGGAAACGGTACGCCGGAGCGGATAGTTCAGCCGAGCCGCTGCGCCCGACGACAAGCGTGGCGGCGTTTCCAGTCACGCGCCCGTGGACGGCGCTCATAAACTGCTGCGCTGAAATGAGGATGACGCCCAACGACCGCCCGCGTTCGGCAATGTCCAGAACCTGTTCCAGAATGGAAGACCCCTGTTCACGCACGGGAGCGTATTTGTTCAACTCGTCCACAAAGATGATGACCTTCTTGGGCAACTCGTTTTCTTCGCTACCCTCTTCGGCGTAGAGCGCGTACACGGTGCGCAGGATGTCGCCAAAGACGAGCGTTTGCTCCTCGTCAGTGAGTTTGGCGATGTCCACCACGTAGGTATGCCCACCCTGGATTTTGGCAATCTCCTGGGAGAGGTTGACAGTGTTGCGCGACAATTGGTGCACGAAGAGACCCGACTGCCGCGTCCTGACGATGCGCCGCAGATGCCGCCTGAACTTGCCCACCGACGATGCGTGAATGTCACCCACACGCTGGGAGCGTCCATCCTTGACCAGCGGCTCACTGTTCAGCAGCGCATCCCAGTCGGTCACGTTGGCCCAGTCCTTTGTGCGCTGCTCCAGCCCTACGGTGATTTCGCCCACCATTGACTCGACCGTGCCAGAGGGATCGGCGACCTGGGAGAAGAGCAGGTCAAGTTTGTCGTAGGTGTTGTCAAGGGCATAGGCGTAAACCTGGCGGAAGTCTGGGACGATGAAACTGTTGGGCATCCCTGTGCTGAGCGTATCCTTGCCGTGGGGCAGCAAGTAGTGAGCGTTCTCAAATGGCTTGGGCTCCAGACCTAACTTGTCCCACAGGTCGTGCTGCTCCGGCAGCAGTCCCTCGACTGGCCGATCAATCATCAGTAGATCGCCGTGCTTGACGTTGAGGATAATCACGGCAATGTGCGAGGCGTCGCTGCTCTGGAGGATGGACTGGATCAGGAACATCGCATAGGAGGTCTTGGTCGCCAGGCCGGAGATACCAGAGATGTTGACGTGGGCCGCTTCCGGCCCCAGCACATAGGCCAGGTCAATGTAAGCCACCGCGCGCGTGCCGTTGCTCATCTCGATCAAGCCGGCCGGGACGCGGCGATCCTCGCGCATTTCGTCAATGCCCAGCGCCCGGTGGATGCCGGCTTCGTCGGCAAAGCGTACCGGACGCTCGTTGGGCACCGGCATATAGATGTCGGCGTCGTTGCTGAGTACGCTGGCCCGCGCCACCGTCGTACCCTGACGCAACGTGTTGGGTTCGCCGACCAACGCCCCAAAATCGTTGGAGATGAAGTTGGACAGATGGGATGGCGCATCGGTAGTGTGTTCCAGCCCCAGCACCAGCCCGTAGGTGTGGCTATCCTCGTATTGCTCGGCCTCAACGATATCGAAAGGGTTGACGATGATGCCAGGCGCCAACCAGAAAGAGAAATCCTCCGAGGTGTTCGGATCACGGTCGGTGGCCGACGCCCGGCCAATTGGGGGTTGCTCTACTGTTTTGACTGCGGCGGTCTGGCTGTCGTTCATTGGAATCACCTCCTCATGGTCATACCGGCTATCGTGGGCCAGTGGATGGCATTGCGGATGACTTCTTGCGATAGGAACCCGTTCTTGATGACCTGTTCGGCCAGGTAGATCGGGTACAGGTGCACGTGCCAGCGCGTGTCGCGCCCGTGGGGGGTAACGTGCCGTTCGGCGACTAACGCACGCGACAGGTGATCAACCAGATCGCTGGACACCGGCTCTCCCGATGGATTGGGCAGCGTCACTTTAATAACCCCCATCAAGGGATAGTCCACCATTCCCTGCTCGCGCAGGCGCACATACCAGAACGCCACCTGTCCACTCTGAGCACTGAAAGCGCACGTGCGGTGTCCTGCCTCCAGGGCGGCCAGCAGTTGCATAATGTTGAGCGATTGCACACGGGGGCCTCGCCCGATCTGAAAGCGCGGCGCTTTGCTGAACGACTTGGCGACGCCAACCGTCTGCTTCAGGCGAATCAGGGCTTTGTAGCGCACAGAGCCGTCTATGACTAACCAGTCTCCTTCATCCGCTTCGCTGGCGATACGCTGGGCCAGTTCGACCTCCATCTCGTGCATGCGCCAGCCGGCCTTGGTGACTGCCTGGCTGCGCAGGTCGCTTCCGGTGGGCAATTCTGGTTGGTCTTCGTCCTCGGCGGCTATGTTCTCCAGCCTGAAGCGTTCCCCAGCTTGAAATGCTCCCTCCAACGCCTGCCAGACCTGATCGGAGAACTGGTCTCTGGCCGCCAGTAAAAGATACCGATGATCCGATAGCCCTTTCCTGACCTGACCATCGTTCTGGCGAACCACAGCCGCAGCCCCAATTTGAGCCAGTTGGATGGGGGATGAACGCTCTCGTTCAACGGCTGTGCCCAAGAAGTACGAACGCTGCGAACCATCGAGGAAGTAACGAAAGACGTGCTGCTCAGTACGCGGCAACGACGGCGTGGGCACGTAGAGTTCTCGATTCGGTCGCTCAATCAGCGTATCCACCCGCGTGTCATCCTTGGTCAGAACTGTGTCTTCAACCTCTTCCTGGTCGGGGCGCAGCAAGTCCTCCACCGCCTGCCCTGTAGCAGGCAGGATGTCTACGTTTTGGGCCAGCACCTCAAGCGCAGGTTTGAGGCCAGAAAGGGGATTGGGCATCGCTTATGCTCCTGGAACGCGCCTTATCTACCTTGTCCAACACATAACAGCCGCGGAGGCCAACGTGACGAGCCAAACCAGCAAGTAGTATGCGACTCTGCTTTGCTTGGAGGTTCTTCTCCAAAATGCCCAGCCGAAGAAAACCGAGTCCAATATCAGCTTTGGCACAGGCAGCCACCACAGGTTCTTACCTATTGCCAGTCCTGCGAACAATACATGAGAGAACACACCGCAGACTTCAGCGATAAACTGGTTGATACTGTGCTGGTGTAGCAAGGGCTTCAGAAGTGTTGTGCGATCTAGTTCCTCTTCATCCACTCCAATAGTGTGCAAGGGGAAATCCCATATTTGCTGACTCAACCCCACGTCTCGCATGAACTCGTCAATAGCCCGCTCCCCCAAGTCCTTCAAGTTATCGATCCTCAGGAGGAACACGGTGATATACAGGTAGGCAAAGATGGGAGTGGTGAGTATCGCATAGATGGCAAGATTGTCCCAGGTTTCGATATCTATCACTTTAGCTACAATCGCAAGGGCTGTCGTCGCCAAGACGGCTATAGTCAGCTCGCTCAGATCCTTGGAGAGTGAATCGATCAAGGACGCCAATCTCTGCCTCAGGCTCACCATGTCAGCGATGAAAGAGCGCAGATTTCGACTTTGTTGCTCGAACCTATCGCTCAGCAGGTGTTTGTACTCAAACTCATAGAACTTGCCTATTCGATCAAGCTTCGAGAAGAAAGCCTCGAAGGAAAAGCCCGTCCCATAGATGATCGACCTCTGGACCAAATCGTGGTTGATGGTCGTGAATTTCGCCTGAAGGGCAACGCTGTAAAGATCCAACAGCTCACGAAGCGTCTCCTGGGTAAAGCACACTGCGTACTCGTCGCTATCGTGCCTGATGACAATCTTATCACTGGACAACGAGCACTCCAGACTTAGTGCAAACTCCCGTTCGATCTCGAATCTGAGGCGATCCTCGTCAATGGACACCTTCGATGAGATCGCAGCCAGCATTGAGTAAACAAAGAACGGCGCGGCCTCCACGAACCACTCAGCAACAGATTCTCCAGTATGAGCTTGAGCCAGCACTTGAGCACTTAGCCAGTATTCAGGCGGCAAATAGCCTAGAGTCTCTGGGTATTCCTGGATATGGCCTTGGCGTGAATGGATAAGAGACGGCAGGGATGGAGCAGTCAGCAATTGATTCAGAGCTGGCTCAATTCTCTCGCGCTGCATGCACATCCCCGCTGAGATAGACCTGAAATAGTCGGACCCGTCGTTATGAGCATTGTCGAAGCAGACGAAGAGACAGGGTTTGCCCCACTCGGCGATTGCTTTGTAGGTCTGCAATGGGCTGCGCTCTATCATTGAGTGCAAATGGTCAAGATCAGCCCAAAAGAGTACACGCAGCCTATCCAATTCGTCAGCGAAAAGTGGCAGATCCGCCGCAAGCCTATCCCTGAACTGGCTTTCGAGATAGCTCTTGTCCAGCGTGATTTCCACCCGAGTGTCAACATTGCAGTCAGGGCAGTTCCCTATATCCAGCAGCAAGGAGTATCGCTGCCAGGGATCGGACTCAAATTGCTCTTCCTGGTTCCTAAGGGCTTGCTTGTAAGCTCTGGTGTGCTGATCACATAGCAAATCGTCGTCTAGGGTTTCGTGTTTGAGCAAGACATCTGTTTCATCTCCTCTGATCACGTGGGGTATGTTGATCCTCTCATCGCTGGCTGACTCAACTTTGACGACGGCCCCCTCGTATCTGAGCACTCCGTTCTGTACGTCCTCCAGCAATCTATCCAGTACGGGTAGCGCTTCGTCGAGTCTCTCTATGCCGACTCCGAGAACTTGAAACTCGTCTGTGCAAGTGGTAGAGGGAGCTTCAGAGAGCAGCCGTTCTAGGCTCGCGATCAGTACCCCCATCGAGTCCATACCAGGTCTTTGCCCGTGCTCAAACATCCGATCACTCCACAGCAACCCTAGTCACCATGCGCTGCAAAGCGGATGGAACTAGGCCCCGCCTGTAACGCTCTGTACTCTCGCCCCCTCACTCTGAGGTAGTGATAACCTCCCTCCTCGCTGTGTTCTATCCGGTCTGGATAGTAGCTTAGAGGGCACTTGATCTCAAACTCATCAAGTTTGATGGTAATAACGAGCGATTCCAGGGAGAGAACGGTCGGAGGAATCTCATACTGCGAATAGTTGAATTGCCTACGCCATTCCCTGCTAACTCGTTCTGGATTCACCTTTACCCCAGCCTGCTCCAAGGCTTGAATGAGTTCATTGCTCCCAAAGGATGGACGGTCAATTGCTCTCAGAGCACGCAGGACGCTGGTCAGCTGATGAGTGGTCGGAGTGCAAGTCTCTCCAATAACTTTGATGAGCGATCTTGCCTCCGTCTCTGGTGCTTGCCTGAGAATGCATTCTAAACTCTGAGGATAATACTTGGTGTCGCCGGTGTCATGTATGAGTATCGCGTTCTCATTTCGTTGGCCTTCGCTCACTGCAGGGTATACCGCCCCTTTCTTCCATTTTCCGATCAGATTAGGGATAATCTGTGAGGCAAAGTCAAGGGATTCTGGTCGGATGCACTCTCCCGCAAACTCCGGAGTCAGTTCGGCCACAAGTGTGAACAGACGCATCTCATCCTTGAGTATGACCCGCGCCACCATGAACAGCCACGTTCGTGAATAAGGCGTCTTCAGGTACTTCTGAGCCAGAACATCCCCGTACTGTTGCAGTTCCCCCAGCGCCTGGCGGTTTGCGGGCAAGTCCAGGATGTGTTGGAGCACAGATTTCACGCTTGCGTTGCGGGGATGCTCGACTTCAATGACTTCATCACCAAATGTATACTCTAGTTTTCGCTTTCGGCGCAGTTCCTGCAACTGTTTCTTGAGCCTGTTCATTGCTCTTTCATCAGTAAGCTGCTGCCCCGTTCGCATGGTAGACCATCGAGGCGTAGTACCCTGATCACAATCAGCATAGTAAATATCAACGATTTCAAAGTCATCTCTCTGCTCGTTCATGCTGTACCTCCTCACGCTGCTGTGACAGCCGCATTATGGCGCCTTGGTGTAAGGCTCCAAGATACAGACAGCCAGTTTGCATTGTCTACCCCAGCTCTTCCAACGACCGCTGGATCTCCTCCAACTCCTGCTGGCTAAGCCCCCACAGGTCTTTGGCCAGTTGGTCAACCTCCGCCTCGATCTCCCGCACCCGCGCCGCGGCCCCGGCCGCCGCGGCCGCGTGCGCTTCCTGCGAGAGAGCAGCCAGACTGCGGTGAGTGGGATTAGATGGATCGTAGCGCGGTACGCGTATGTTCTCTAGTACGTGAGGCGTCCCAAAGCTCTTGCCACCCTTTTGGGAGTAAGATTGCAGGGCAAAGTTTACGGGTGAAGAGTTGACCACAGCACAGACAAAATGTGCTTCTGCCGCGTCATCCAATCCTACCAGTGTGACAATGTGTTGCGGAACTACGGTCTTCTCCTCGTGGCTCGATACAACAGCACAGACTAACTCGCTTGCAATGTTGGGCCACACCACCTTGTACGGCGCGAAGGTGTAGTCACCTACGTTGAACATCGAGTAAAATGGATCAGTTTCCTTGAAGTAACGCAGGTAGACAGAACGCTTACGCAAATCACCTTCAAAGCGTTTGAGATAGGCATACGTCTTGGGCAGGCGTGTTGCCATTTCATTTTCGGGAATGGCTTTCAGCTTCATCCCTGGTTCGTGAGTTACCAGAACGTGAGCAGAAGGAATGGCCCGCCAGCGTTGTATATCTCCTCTCAGCAGTAGTGGGTACACTAGATCAGATTCGATGGCCGCTTGCACACTTTCCACCCTACGTTTCGTCCCTTCTGTAACGTTACTGACCATTACCAGATCACCCGGCAGGTCCCTTACGACTTCCAGCCAATAGACACCGTTGGCCCCGCCACTGTTGATCCCCTCCCGGCCTCTGTACTCTGAGCCCCCCAACACTTTCCTGACCGCCTGCAATGCCCAACGACGACCAGTGATCCAAGGTGAGGTTATATCGGTCGCATCTACTGGTTCGGCATAGAACTCGCGATAAGTGGCGATCTTCTCATCCTGCAACTCCTCCAAGGTCACATCCTCTGGGATCACATTGCCCCCATCTGGCTTGTACCAGAGAGAGTATTGTACCGGATACTCGGTGGCCTTGCCGCGTTCTATGACCACAACAGCCGTCCGATTGCTGGCTCCCTCGAAGGGCTTGAGATTGGCCATATCGTCCACCAACACCACACCCAGCGGCGTGCCATCACCCAATCGAAAATGGCGAAAGCCCTGACTTGCTCCAGTCCCTTTGAAGACAGTTTGCGTTATCAGAAACCCTAACCGCCCGTTAGACCGCACGTACTTGTCCAATGCCACATAGGCCATCAAAACAGAAATGTCGTCTTTGGCTTTGCCCAAGATCGCATCAAACCCCTTATGGGGAAACAGATGATGGGCCGCCCACAGGGACACCGTCTCCTGGCGGTAGTCGGCAGGCAGGCTCTCCCAGTTCACCCACGGCGGGTTACCCACCACGGTGTCGAATCGTTCGAGGAATACCGGCGCGAAGGCGTTCTTGATGATGCGCGCCCACAGGCTGTCCAGCCCCTTCTGGTGCAGGTCGGCCAATCGCTCATACAGCGCGGCGAGCACGGCGTCGGCGGCATAGAACTCAGCCGTGCTCAGCCCCACCCGTTCGCGCGCTCGCGCCATAAACGTCTCGGTGGGGGCGTGCGCCTCCACGCACTCGTCCAGCGTCTCGGCCAGCGCGGCGATGCGCTCGCGCGTGGCGCAGGCGTGGGGAATCTCGAACACACCCACGGTGGTCTTGACCTGGTAGCGATCGTGCGTGAAAAGGTCGCCACCGCGGCTGGGGGTCATAATAGAATCGGCCAGGTAAACGGGGATCTCGATCTCGCGCCCGTAGCGCGCCGCCAGCAGGTCGCCCAACGCCAGCAGGTAGTTGGTGCGCGCCGCGATCACGGCCAGCGGGTTGAGGTCAATGCCCACGACGTTGCTCAGGATCAGCTCCAGCGCGTCGGCGTCGGCAATGCCGTTGCGCCGGCAATAGTCGCGGGTGGCGCGGATCGCCAGCACCAGGAAGGTGCCGCTGCCACAGGCGGGGTCGAGCACCCGCTTGCGGGGATCACCCTTGTAGTCGCCGCCGTCCACCATGTTCAAGACGCGCTGTGCCAGCCAGTCGGGGGTGTAGTATTCGCCCAGGTCGTGGCGCAGGTGGCGTGGCATCAGGTACTGGTAGAGGCGCTTGAGCAGGTCGCGGGTCAGCTCCGGCTCGTCTTCCAACGTGGCAGGGTCGTAGCGGCTCAGCGTCTTGAGCACCTCGCGCACTTGCAGTTCGAGTGGCTCGTTCCAGGCGTACAGGTACCAGGAGAAAAAGTCGCCCTCCAGGAGGTTGCGCAGGCCGTAAGCCTGGAAGGTCTGGCCGCGCTCCATCGCGCGCAGCGCGGCGCGCAGTTCGTCCGCAGGCAGGGCTTGCAGTCCATCGAAGGCCGTTTCCGCTTCGCCCAGGTAGCGCGAGACGGTGAGCCAGGCGATGAACTTGATCAGCAGGGCAAAGTAGGTGTGAACGGCGAAGAACAGGCAGGGCGGATCCACTTTCTCGGCCTGCAAGCCCATCCCTTTGGCGAAGCGCTTGAACTCCGGGTTGGCGCGCAGCCGGGCGGCGCTTTCGCCATAGCCGGTGACTTCGCCGAAGAAGGTCTGCCACTGTTCAAAGAGCGCGCGCACGAGTGGTGCCTGGCAGGTCTGGAGCGCCGCGTAGAGCGCGCGGGTGGCGCGCTGGGCGGCGATGGTCTGGGAGCCAAAGTCCTCGATCAGGTTGGCGGGCACCATTGCGGCGCCGGCCTGCAGGCGCACGAGCAGGGTCAGCAGCCGCGCCACAGACGCGGTATCTACAGGAACCGCCTTCTCCACGCGCCAGCGGTCGCCGAGGTGGCGGCAGTAGATCATCCAGCGCCCGTCGGTGACGATGCCGACCAGGCGGCCTTGCTTGATACGCTGGGTCCTTTCGATGTCCTCGATGTAGCCCTTGATCTGCCCGACGGCGGCCTGGTTGTTGCGGTTGCTGAGGGCTTGGCCGAGGTGGCCGGGGCGCTTGTACTCGATCACCAGGCGGTTGTAGACGGTGTCGGCGCGGCCGGTGGCCAGGGTGTATTCGTGGTGGGTGCGCAGCGGGACGCCCGCTTCTTCGGCCAGTTGCGCCAACGCCCGTTCCACCGGGCGGCGGAAGTCGGCTTCCGTGGGCGTGCCTTGCGCTGCGGTCTGGATGGCCCGCGCGATTCCCGGGGCGCGTTGTTGGACAAGTGTCTCAGCCGTGGGCATCGTTCTACCTTTCGTGCGCGTTCAGTATAACCCAATCCTCCCTGCAAGTCAAAACTGCGCCTCGCATCCCTCCTTGCCACTTGCACTTCCCCCCTCATCTGAGTACAATGGAAGCATCACTCCCGGCAGGAGGCGACGATGATGATGAGCGAGAGCAGCGAGCGCGGTAAGCTCTACCTGGGCCGCGAGTACGACCTGAAAAAGGGCGAGGTCACCGAAACGCCCGTGCTCTACAATGCCCGCCATCTCACGACCCACGGCGTCATCCTCGGCATGACCGGCTCCGGCAAGACCGGTGCGGGCATCGTCCTGCTGGAAGAGGCGCTGCTGCAAGGGATCCCCATTCTCGCCCTTGATCCCAAGGGTTACATCGCCAACTTGCTGCTGACCTTCCCCGACCTGCGGGCGGAGGATTTCGCGCCCTGGGTGGATGCGGAGGGGGCGCAGCGACGCGGGGTGAGCGTCGAGGAATATGCCGCCGACGAGGCCCGCAAGTGGCAGGAGGGATTGGCAGGGTGGGGTATCACCGGCGATCGTATCGCCCGGTTGCGCCAGGCGGCCGAGTTTACCATCTTCACCCCTGGCTCCAAGGCCGGGCAGCCAGTGGACGTGCTCCACTCCCTCGATGCACCTGACGGCTCGACTGAGCTCGCCGAAGTCCTCGACTGGGAGGAGCACGAGGAGGCGCTGCGGGAGCGCATCGGTGGGCTCGTCTCGGCGCTGCTGGGGCTGGTGGGCGTCGAGGCCGACCCGCTCCAAAGCCCCGAGCACGTTCTGCTGGCCCGCATCGTCGAGCACGTCTGGCGCGCGGGCGAAACGCTCGATCTGCCCAAGCTGATCCGCCTATTGCAGAAGCCACCCTTCCAGCAGGTGGGCGTCTTTGAGCTGGAGACCTTTTTCCCGGAGAAGGATCGCTTCGGGCTGGCGCGGACGCTCAACAACCTCATCGCCGCGCCCGGCTTCGAGATCTGGCAGGAAGGCGCGTCGTTGGATGTGGACGGGCTGCTCTACGCCGACCAGGGTCGGTTCGAGGATGGTCGTCCTCGCGCCAGCGTCTTTTATCTGGCCCACTTGGACGACGCGCAGCGGCTCTTCTTCATCACCCTGTTTCTGGAAGCGGTGCGCGACTGGCTGCGCACCCAGTCAGGAACCTCCAACCTGCGAGCGCTGATCTACTTCGACGAGGTCTTTGGCTACTTCCCGCCCTACCCGAAGAACCCGCCCACCAAGACGCCGCTGATGGCGTTGATCAAGCAGGGGCGTGCTGGGGGCTTGGGCGTCGTGCTCTCCACGCAGAACCCCGCCGATCTGGATTACAAGGGGCTGACCAACGCGGGCACGTGGATGGTGGGCGCGCTGCGGGCCGAGCGGGACAAGGCCCGCGTGCTGGAGGGGTTGGAGGGGGCGATCGCCGAGGCGGGCGCAAAGACCGACCGCCGCACACTCGACGAGGCGCTGGGTGCGCTCAAGCCGCGCGTCTTTTTGCTCCACGACATCCGCGAAGGCGCGCCGATCTTTTTCCACACCCGCTGGGCGATGTCCTACCTGGCGGGGCCGCTGACGCGGAAGCAGCTTCGGGAACTGGCCGAGCTTGCTCCTCAACCCTCGCTCCCTGCATCGGGCGAGGAAGCGCCCGTGGCAGCGCCGGTGCCGGTCACCGCGGCCGCCCCCGTCGCCGCGCGCCCGGAAAAGTCCGTGCCCTCTGGCCTGACCGAGACGCCGCCCGCGCTTCCCCCCGACGTGCCGCAGGTCTTTTTGCCCCCGACCACGACCTTCGAGTGGGCGCTGCGGACGTACGAGGAGCAGGCCGGGCGGTCGGTGTTGGCACAGGAGCGGAGACTGACCTACGCGCCGCATCTGCTGGCCCTGGGCGCGGTGCGCTTGCTGGACCAGAAGCGCGGGGTGAATCACCGCGAAGCCGTGGCGCGATTGGTGCAGCTTGTCGAGGGAGACGTGGGTGTGGATTGGGAGGAGGGGGAGGCGGCGGTGGGCAGCGACGATCTCTTGTCGAAACCGATGGGTGAGGGGCTTTACGCGCCCGTGCCCTCGGCCCTGGCCCGCGCGCGCGATCTGAAGCAGATGGGGAAAGAGTTCTCCGATTATCTCTATTACAACGTGTCTGTTCCCATCCTGTACAATCCGGCGCTCGACCTGTACGGCGAGGTGGGCGAGAGCCGCCGCGATTTCCGGATGCGCTGTGGGGAGGAGGCGCAGGAGCGGCGCGATGCCGAGTTGAAAAAGGCGCGTGAGGCTGTGGATAAAAAGGTCTCTACGCTGAAGGGACAAATGCGCCGCGAGCAGCGGGAGTTGAAGACAGATGAGGCAGATCTGGCGGCGCGAAAGCGGGACGAGGTGCTCGGGATAGGCGAGTCGGCGTTCAATCTGCTCGCCGGGAGGCGCGCCTCGTCGGCGCTCTCCAAGGCCAGCCGCAAGCGCACGATGACCCGGCGGGCCAAGGCCGACGTGGAGGAATCGATCGAGGCGCTTGAGGACTTGGAGCAGCAATTGCAGGCGTTGGAGGCCGACTGGGAGGAGCAGGCCGCCGAGATCAAAGACGCCTGGGCCGACAAGCTGGAGGAGATCGAAGAGTTCGAGGTCAAGCCTCGCCGCACCGACGTGGCGGTCGAGTTCTGCGGCCTGGCCTGGGTGCCGACCTGGCAGGTGACCCTGGAGGATGGTCGCCTGCTTGAACTTCCGGCTCGCGAGTAGAGCAGCTTTCCGTTGGCTGTCACAGCCGCGTATGAGAAGAGCGCCCCACTGCACCAGTGGGGCGCTCCTGTGCTCGCTAAAAGAAAACGGCCCCACGCCGGGGGCCGTTTTCACAGGATGGCACCTCTACTTAGAATCCGGTGCATCCTCCGGCGAATCCTGTGGTTCTTCGGCCAAGCCCTCCAAGGCCCGCAGTTCGCGGTAGGTCAGCGTCCACACCGTGGAGAGGAATGTCATTTCCAGCCCACGCAGGAACACGCTCGGCACGATCAGCAGCACGAGGAACACCAGGAGGAAGAGCACACCTCCCACCACCCAGGCTGGCCACCCGATGATCAGACTGCCCAACCCGCCGATCAGGAGCAGTGGGGCAGCCGCTACCACGAGGGCTGCGAGTATCAGCGCGAATACGACCATTACCATCACGAACAGCCAGGCGATTTCCAGTCCGAGCACGATCGCCCACATGACGACGATGTCCCATGCAAAGTGCCGCTTCACAAAGCCCAGGGCGTGCCGGATCGAATCGATCACGCCCAGGTTCTCCAGCACACACGCTCGCTGGAAGAAGGGCTTGAGGAACTGGACCGCTATGCCGACGAGGATGCCCAGGAGAATGATCAGGAAGAACAGCCCGGCGGCGGCGACGGCGATGATGACGCCGAGGACAATCACTTCGCTCACGAACATGTAAACCGATACCCCAGCTAGCGCCGCCACCAGGATGAACAGGGGGACGAATACGACCAGGCCGGCAGCAAGGAACAGCGCATCGATCAGGAAGAGCCGGAACGAGGCGCGCGACCAACCCATCCGGAATCCCTCCCGGACGCCGCGCTTCTCGCTCGTTTCCTCGTAGTCGTCCACCATGCGGATCAGGGACGTCTCTGCCACGTAGCGTGCCACGGTCGCCACGACGATCCAGATAATGATCACGCAACAGCACAGACCCGTCAGTGTGACGCCGATGGCGATCCACGTAGTGACCTCCCTCAGTACCTGCGGTACAGTTACCTCTCTGCCATCGGGCAACTCGAGACTCTCAGGTATCTCTCCTGGATGGTCGACGGTGTATTTTGCCTGAGAGTTGTCACCTGGGTTCGGGTTATAGCTGGGTCTTCCGCCAACGGTCAGCGCCAGGATGATGCCAAAGATCCACAGCGCCCTATAGTTCCAGGTGATCTGGAACGCTCGTTTCAAAACCTTGATGTGATCCATTTCATTTACCTCCTTGGTATTTCGATAGGTTATCTAGCTTGTCTGTGATTGAAGCTCTTGATGTCGGCGGCGTGCCCACAGGCTGGCCAGCCAGCTCCAGTAGAGCATGCCAATCACGACGAGTGCTGTGAGATATAGCACGATGGCCCAACCCAACGTGCCCAGCAGGTGCAGGATCGTTCGGGCGGTGTTGCCCAGTTCTGCCCCCATCAGGCCAAGGACAGAGCCCAGACCAGCCGAGAGCCATGTCTCGCCTTGTGGGATCTCCAGTCCCAGCACGTCGATTCCGGCGCCTACCTGTAGCGCGATCAGCGCGATTCCTGCCACGATGAAGACAGTCTGGACGAAAGCCCACGCCCCGACCAAGCCCGCAGGTGTCAGTCGCCAGCCTGTCTCCAACACCTTCTGCCACGCTGGTTTCTCCTGGCGGCGCGGTATCCGCAGCCCTACCTGTGCCACGAAACGGTCTGGCGATGTGGAGGTCACGGCGACAGGACTTTCCTGCAACAGCGCCGATAGTTTCCGCAGTTGCTCCAGTTCCGTGCGGCACGCCGCGCAGTGTTCCAGGTGATCCTCCACCTGTCGCAGCCGGCGGCCCTGCAGCTCGCCATCGTGGTATGGGCCCAGCCAGGGTGTCACGTGTTCGTTCATAGCGCCTCCAGATAAGGAGCCAGTGTTTCGCGCAGCCGATTGCGCGCATAGTTCAGCCGGGACATCACTGTGCCGATGGGGATACTCAGCGTTTCCGAGATCTCCTTGTAGGAAAGCCCTTCGTATTCCCGCAATACCAGAACCGCCCGGCTGGCCTGCGGCAGCGCCAGCACAGCCTGTCTCACGCGCTCGCCTCGTTCAGTTTTCTCCAACGCGGCCTCTGGCCCCTCGCCCGGCGTGGCCAGCGGCAATTCGTCTATGTCCACTGTTTCCCGCTCGCGGCGCAACACGTCCAGCGCTGCGTTGGTGGCGATGCGGTACAGCCAGTTGCGGAAGGGCGACTTGGGCCTGTATCCGGGCAGATGTTTCCAGGCGCGGATGAAGGCCTCCTGTGCCGCGTCCTCCGCCAGATTTGCATCTCCACACATGCGATACACCACGTTGACCATTCCCTCTCGGTGGCATCGTACCAGCTCGCCGAAGGCGTGCCGGTTTCCCTGCTGAGCTTGGGCGATCATGTCGCGTTCGGCTTCTGTGGACAGTGCTGACCGTCCGTTCACTTCGATGCCAGTCCTTTCTGTCTCTTAAACGGAGTTGCCCGTGGTTTTATTCGGGCGGACGACGGGGCGATTGTGCAATCCGTGTTGGGTGTAGTATACTGTGATTCGTCCAAAAACGTGAAGAGGAGATGGCATGTCGCGCAAGAGCAAACGATCGAAGAGGAAACACGTCCCCCCATCGGTCGGGGCACGGATGCAGCGCAGGCAGTCTGTGGCTGCATCGAGCCGCTCCCGGTGGTGGATTGGCGGTGGGGTGGCTGTTGTGGCGGTGGCTGCTGCGGTGACGCTGTGGCTCACTGTGGGGCCGGGGAAGCCTCCTGTGGGAGGGATGCCTGCCGATCCGGCCATGCGCAACAACATGTACGGCGCGCCGCCGCAGATGCTGATCGATCCCAGCAAGACCTACGTCGCCACCTTCTCGACGGCCAAGGGAGATATCGTCGTCCGGCTCGATGCCGGCGCCGCTCCACAGACGGTCAACAACTTTGTGTTTTTGTCGCGCGAGGGGTTCTACGATGGGTTGACGTTCCATCGCGTGGAGCCCGGCTTTGTCATTCAGGGCGGCGACCCGCTGGGTAGCGGCAGTGGAGGGCCTGGCTACACCGTCCTGGCCGAGATCGAGCTACCCCACGTCGAGGGTGCCATCGCTATGGCCCGGCGGGGGGATCAGGTCAATCCGTCGCGCGCCTCCAGCGGCAGCCAGTTCTATATCGCCCTGAACGCGCTGCCACAACTGGATGGGGCCTATACGGTCTTTGGTGAGGTGGCCGAAGGGATGGACGTGGTCAAGTCTATCGAAATCGGCGATGTGATGGAGAGCATCACGATAATCGAGGAGTAAGGGTTAAAGGAGCCTGCAATGCTTGAGAATCCGCTCGATCGAAGTATGATGTACAGCACGCCGCCGCGGATGCTGATCGATCCCGGCAAGGCTTACGTCGCCACCATCTCTACGGGCAAAGGCGACATCGTCGTCCGGCTCGATGCCGGCGCCGCGCCGCAGACGGTCAACAACTTTGTGTTTTTGTCGCGCGAGGGGTTCTATGATGGGTTGACGTTCCATCGCGTCGAGCCAGGCTTTGTCATTCAGGGCGGCGACCCGCTGGGTAGCGGCAGTGGAGGGCCTGGCTACACCGTCCCGGCCGAGATCGAGTTGCCCCACGTCGAGGGCGCCATCGCTATGGCCCGGCGGGGGGATCAGGTCAATCCGTCGCGCGCCTCCAGCGGCAGCCAGTTCTACATCACCCTGGCCCTGACCCCTTTCCTGGACGGTGGGTATACAGCGTTTGGTCGGGTCGTCGAGGGGATGGACGTCGTCAAGTCCATCGCCGTTGGCGATTTCATCGAGGCGATCTCCATAGCGGAGGAATAGGGGAGGGGGGCGATGGAGGAAGCCGGTCAAACCACGACTCTGCTACCGGCGCTGATCGGCGTTGGGCTGCTGCTGGTGGCGATGCTGGTGGTGTTGTACTTTTTCAGGGGCCTGATCAGGACGACCAAGGCCTGTCTCGTCCTGGCTTTCCTGGGCGTCCTTGCTCTGGTGGCCGTCGCTGCCGTCATCATCCTTTCGGCAGCGAGCTGAATCGTTCATCCCAGCATCGCCAGCGCGCCGAACCTGCCGGTGCGTCCATTCCCCGCCCGGTGGGAGAACCATTCCTCCGTGTGGCAGGCCGTGCAGACGTCCGCCATCTCTATCTGCGTGACGCCTGCGGCCGCTAGTTGCGCTCGCACCAGTCCGGGCAGGTCCAGGTATAGAGCGTCGTCTCTCCGCTGTATTGGTTCCAGTCCCTCGGGGCTGATCTCGGTGATGGCTTCCAGCATGTCCGATCCCACCTCGTAGCAGCATGGGCCGATGGCGGGGCCGATGCCCGCCCACAGATCCTCGGGCCAAGTCCCTGCGTGCCGGGCGAATGCCTCCACTGCTGCCTGGGCGATGTTGCCCGCGGCACCGCGCCACCCGGAATGGATCAGCCCCATCGCGCGGTGGTTGGGGTCAAAGAGCAGAATGGGCACGCAGTCGGCAAAGCGCAGGAGCAGGGCGACGCCTGGGGTCGTGGTGAGCAGACCGTCGGCGGCGGGTTGCACTGTGCCGGCGTGGACCTGGCTCACCCATCGCACGTGGGTGGAGTGAACCTGGTAAGGGCTGACGATCTGCGCGCGGGCTATTCCCAGCGCGGCAAGAGCCCGCCGATGGTTTTCCTCCACCGCCGCCAGCTCGTCTCCCACCGTGTGCCCCAGATTGAGGGTGTCGAAGGGTGGTTCGCTCACGCCACCCAGCCGGGTGAGCATCGCGTGGATCACGCCAGTTCCTGCCAACCCCTCGAATTCGTACCACACGACGCCGTTGTTTTCCCTGCGTACCATCGGTTCGATTATCCACGATCCGGCCTCTTGCGCAAGTGAGTGCAGCGATGAGGAACACGAATTCTTCGCGCTGTCTGGCCTGATTTCGAGAGCTGAGATAGGCTCTAGGCAACCACTGCTATGGCGCCTGACGGAGGTTGTCGATGTCCGACTCCCCGTGTTGGCCTGCCTCTGTACTGGTTCACCGGTGCGACAGCGGGACGGGCCGAGCTTGCCCGCACTTCCTCCACCCCCCGGCGCAGGGCCTTCATGAGTGGCACGGCTCGCGCAGCTTGCGCGAGTTGGACGAGTGCGCGGCGTTGATCTTGCATTGGAATGACTAGGCTATAGGAGATACACAAGCCCCGGCAAACACCGGGGCTTTTTTCTTTCCGATACGGCAGATGGGGTGGAAATCTGCTTTATCTGGTCGTGTACACTAACGGCGGCGTAACCGGCTCGCCGATTTTGCAATCCGGCATAATCTGATTGTAGCCAGTCTTCGCATTTTTCGCGCCGCTTACCAGATCCGAAGGCGAGTCCGGTTCACGCGGGGTCAGGCGGCGTCGATTGCCCATCTTCTTCTGGGAGCTCAGCCAGACCACGCCAGCGCCGGAGCATGTTGACTGTACTGGTCCTGTGAACCGCTAATGAAATCTCGAGTTGTAACGCAGTCAAGGAGTACTTGGCCTGGATGCGCTTGTCAATTGCTGTCGCTACATCGTGAAGTGCTTCTGAGAAATCCTGAAGATCCTCTCGATAAGTATCGCGTGCGGCTGTGAGTATGGAGAACCCCCCAATTACCAGAATGAGAATTCCGGAAAAGACTTCAGCAGTGGCTAAGAATGTTGCTATTGAGCTTAAGGGCTGGATAGTGGTGGTGTTCGCGGTTGCAACCTGACCGAGACTATAAGCGAGGAATAGAAGAAAAATTGATCCATTGGCACCATCGAATGAACCGGGATTGATCTTATAGAGTGCCCAATTCTCGGTAATGTTTCTCAACAGTTGAGATAAATGGCGAAAGGGCCATCTGGACGCCCCGCGGGGCATTCGAAACACAGTTCAAACTGGCTCAAGATGCTCTTGTCCCCCACGCCGCAAGAAACGCGAGTCTTGAG
>DAOUDX010000409.1:0-12195 GCA_034430835.1 Anaerolineae bacterium | reverse complement strand
TTGTTGGTGGGGCGTCAGCCCTAAATAGCGCCATACATAGCATCGAAGTGGGGCGAGTTGCACCAAAAGTATGTCTTTTTGCAGCCCCAGTGGGGAATACAGAACACGTTCCCAAATTTTGAACAGACACGGTGCGCGGGGTGCGTGTCGCAGGTCGTTTCTCCCCTCGCTGAAGCAAAACGTGCAGACCTCGCGATTTGGATGTATACTTAGCGCAGGGAATCAAGATGCCGCCGTCTGCCAAGCTGAGGGTTGAATCGGCCCACCAGGTGATCGAGCGCCTGAGTATGGGGGAGTCTATTGAGAACTTGCGGATCACGGGTCTGCTCGATCTCGATCCGTTGGTGGTGAGTCGCTGGCTCTGCGGCGAGGACATGCGCGGCGTCTACCAGCCCATCGTTCTGCACAATTGTGTCATCGATGGGATCGATCTGGAGGGGCGCACGTTCTACGATATGGTGGAGCTGGTTGGCTGCCGAATCGCGGCCGCTCACTTTGCCCATGCCTACTTTTACTCCATGGTGTTGATCGAGGACTGTATCTTTGAGGGGGATTTCCACGGCAAGGGCATTCAAAACGACGAGAGGTTGGTCATTCATAACGCCGTCTTCACCGGCTGGGCGGAGTTTGCTGAGATAGACCTGAGAGGCAGGGCTGATCTGAGGGGTGTCTCCTTCCTCGGTGGTACTAATTTGCTGCACGTCTTGTCCGGTAATTCCCACGAGCGGGTCGGGCGCGATATCACCCTCAGCGGCTGTGGTTTCCATGCCTCCGATGTGCCTGCCGGGCTAGAGCCCGCGTTGTGGGGGATCGTACCACTGGTTCAGGGCGACGCGCGTGGCACGAAAAGCTAGCGGCGGCAGTTCACCCGGCGCGAAGAAATCAACCCGATCCACGTCGTCGCCGGCCTTCAATTCACCTCCCACCACATGGGCCCGGTACACGATGACGATGGTGGCCGCGCCGGAAGGCTCCGGCCCGACGACGGCGTGCAGGCCGGTGATCTCAACCTCCAGGCCGGTTTCCTCGCGGCACTCGCGCACTGCTGCCTCGGCAGGTTCCTCGTCAAACTCGACGAAACCTGCCGGGAAGCTCCATGTCCCCTGGCGCGGTCCCATGCATCGGCGGACGAGGAGCACCTTGCCATCTCGCTCGACGAGCACGCCCGCGGCGACCTTGTGGTCGCGGAAAACGATCTGGTCACAGTCCGGGCAGAAGCGGCGCACGCGCCCGAACGCTTCTCGATCCTCGAGCGGGCTGCCGCAGGTGGGGCAGTAGTTCAAGTCAGGGGTGTGTGGCAAGCCGGTGTCTCCTAGCGACGGCGGGCGCGCCATGCCACAACGGTCGCCACTGCCATTCCCACAGCGACCACGCCCAGCGCGATCTCTAGAATCCGCCATGGTGAAATCAGTTGGGGAGTGACATCCCGGTGGGCGCCTTGATCCCCACCCTCATCCGCCAGTTCTCCGGCGTTTACTGTGGGGATGATGCCGTTCTCTCCGCTTGGAGCGGGCGCTGGGCTGCGCAACGATTCTTCTGGGATCAGGGTGGGCGCGGGTGTCGCGGTTTGAGCAGGCGCGATTTCTGCCGCGAGCGGGGCGGCCGTCGGCGTGGGCGCGCCAGCGCCCTCAGTCACGCCGCCACCCGCCGCAGAGAGTTCTGTGGCCTGCACGGTTGCTTCGGCACGTTCTCCACTCTCTTCCTCGCCTTCTCCATCGCCGGCCGCCGGACCGTACGAAGCCGGCGTGGGTGAAGGGGATGGTGTACCGTTTGCCGTGTCAGTGGGTGCCATTGCTTTCGGTGGGGCGGTAACAGACAGCGTCTCGCCCTCGGTGTCTGTTTCCTGGGGCGGCGTCTCGCCAGGTGCAGAGGCGGCGGGGGCCTCCTCCACTGCGATAGCTTCGGCGGCCGGCGAAGGCGCTGTTAGCTTTTGCTCGGCCGCCCTCGGCGCATAAGCCATCCTCGCCGCACCGGAGAGCAGCAGATCGCCTGCCAGCACGGCGACAAAGAGAAGGCTGACGGCGGCGGTGGCTGCCGTCAGGAATGGAGCGGCCCAGCGAAGGCGCGGGCGTGCCGCAGGTGCCCGCTGCGGCTTGGGCGCTATCGTCTGCGGCAGGATAAAGTTGCGCGGGATAGGCCACGACGGCAGATCGCGCACCATCTCTACGGTTCGGCGCAGCGCCTCCAGTTCGGCTCGTAGCGCCGCATCGTCGGCCAACCATATCTCCAGGCGAGCACGTTCCTCGGCATCCAGTTGATCGTCCAGATACGCCGAGAGCAGCTCGTCGCGGGCCACCTGTTCCTTTTTCCGCAGTTTCATCTCTCGTGCCATTCCTATCCCCTACCCGAACCTTCATCCTCAAGACGGTACCGCGCAGGCAAAAGTTCCCCGTTGGCTCGGAGGTAGTCGCGCAGCTTGGACCGCGCCCGCGCCAGCCGCGATTTCACCGTTCCCAGCGACACCTCCATCACCTCAGCGATCCCCTGGTAGTCCAACCCTTCCGCGTCGGAGAGCACCAGCGTGACGCGCTGATCGGGGGGCAGCGTCTCGATGCCGGCCTGGATCACGTGGGCCATCTCCTGCCGCTCGGTGTATGCCTCCGGTCCTTCGCCGCCGTTGACCAGCATCGGGTTGGCGTCCTCGTCCACCTCGACGTCCTCGAACGATATGGCCGGGCGGCGCTTGCGACGGCGCAGTTCGTCGTAACATCGGTTGGAGACGATGCGCAGCAGGTAGGACTTGAAGGAGCCGCCGCGAAAGCGGGCCAGGTTCTGGAAGGCAGTGATAAAGGTCTCCTGCGTGGCATCGGCGGCGGAGGCTGGATCGCCCATGATGCGGTAGGCGAGGTTATAGACTTGGTGCTGGTAGGTCAACACCAGATCGTTGAAGGCATCCACCTTGCCTTGTTGGGCTGCGGCGATCAGGCTTGTTTCGTCCAAAGACAGTGTCCTATCATGTGATAGCATGGGATGGTATTGTACTACTGTACCTGGAGGTAGTCAAAAAGCATTGGGCGATTTTCTTGACAAAACCAGTTGTTGGGATTATAATTATTATAGATTATATAGATATGATATATTGTATCGATAGAATGAAACAGGATCTGGGATAGAATGCTACAAGGGATACTTCCCTACGCAATTCTCCAATACATCGTCGACGAGGAACTCACTTCACAAGGCGGGGGTCCGGTCAAGCTCCCCCCTATGGACAAGCTGGCTGATGTGTTGGGAGTAAGTCGTGGCAAGCTGCGCGAGGAGCTGGTTGCGGTAGAGGCCTACGGCGTGGTGGAGATGCGACCCGGGGATGGCACCTATATCTGCCCTTTCGATTTCTACACTGCCATCCGTACCCTGGTCCTGTACAGCACCGCGTGCGACTGGAAGAATTTCGATCACTTTTATGAACTGCGAGTCCAGCTCGAGATCGGGTTCTGGGAAGAGGCCGTGGGTGACCTGACCGTGGAAGATAAGCAGGAGCTGCAAAGGGTTCTGGGACACGCCGAGCACAAGCTCAAAGGTACGCCTGCGGAGATCCCCCATAGGGAGCACCGTGACCTGCATCTGCTCATCTTCCGTAGGCTGGAAAACGAGTTCGTTCAGGGACTGCTGAGAGCCTATTGGGACACATACGAGGCAGTGGGGTTGCACCACTATTTTGACTACGGCTACTATGAGAGGATTTGGACAAGTCACAGGAACATGGTCGAGGCTATCTTGGCTGGCAAGTTCGAAGAAGGTAAGAAGTTTATGGCTGAACACTTTACTCTCCTCGAGAATCGTCTACGAGGGGGATCGGGGGAATGATGAACGCGACCTCCCCGAGCATCGTTGGTATCACTATTCTGGACGGAGGATAGCTGCGCGCAGGTAGGTGCTGAACGCGAAACCTGACCTGAGCGCACCGCCGAACCCGGCGGTGTTTCGATCTGGGGCCTGTACCAAGGAAGATCACATATGAGCTTGAGCCTACTGCCACCCGAATTCAAGATCGTGCGCGACGACGAGCGCTGCATTGCCTGTCAGGTGTGCGTGCGCCAATGCGCCAACGATGTGCACGTCTATGACCCAGAGGATGACTGGGTCTACAGCGACTACTCCCGATGCGTGGGCTGTCACCGCTGTGTGACGCTGTGCCCCACCCGGGCCATTACCTGCGTGCGCAATCCTCTGGACTTTCGGGCCAATGCCAACTGGGCGCACCAGGTGATCACCAACCTGCACAAGCAGGCAGAGACGGGCGGCATCCTGCTCTCGGGGATGGGCTGCGACCAGCCCCAGCGGATCTATTTTGATCACATACTGCTGAACGCCTCGCAGGTGACCAACCCTTCCATCGACCCGCTGCGCGAGCCGATGGAGCTGCGCACCACCATCGGGCGCAAGCCGGACCGCGTGGAGGTCCACTGCGAGGACGGCCAGGTCAAGCTGGATACCCAGCTCGCGCCGCAATTGACCCTGGAAACGCCGATCATGTTCTCCGCAATGTCATACGGTTCCATCAGCTACAACGCCTGCGTCTCGCTGGCGCGGGCGGCCAAGCAGGCCGGCATCGTCTACAACACCGGCGAGGGCGGGCTCCATTCCACCCTGTACGAGTACGGCCCCTGGACCATCGCGCAGGTGGCATCGGGCCGCTTTGGCGTCCATCCCGAGTATCTGGACGTGGCCGTGGCGCTGGAGATCAAGATCGGCCAGGGGGCCAAGCCCGGCATCGGGGGGCACCTGCCGGGGGAAAAGGTCTCGGCGGATGTCTCCAGGACGCGCATGATCCCCGAGGGCACAGACGCGCTCTCCCCGGCACCGCATCACGATATCTACTCCATCGAGGACCTGCGGCAACTCGTCTATGCCCTCAAAGAGGCGACGGGTTACGAAAAGCCAGTTGGCGTCAAGGTGGCCGCCGTGCACAACATCGCCCCCATCGCCAGCGGCATCGCGCGCGCCGGCGCCGACTATATCGCCATCGACGGCCTGCGAGGCGGCACCGGCGCTGCGCCGACGGTCATCCGCAACAACGTAGGCATCCCCATCGAGCTGGCCATTGCGTCTGTCGACCAGCGTCTGCGGCAGGAAGGCATCCGTAATCAAGTGTCCCTGATCGCCGCTGGTTCAATTCGCAACAGCGGCGATGTCGTCAAGATCATCGCTCTGGGAGCGGATGCGGTCTACATCGGCACGGCGGCGTTGGTGGCGCTGGGCTGCCACCTGTGCCAAAAGTGCTACACGGGCAAGTGCAACTGGGGCATCGCCACGCAGGACCCCTACCTGACCAAACGGCTGAACCCCAACATCGGCAGCCGCCGCCTGGTGAACCTGATCCGCGCCTGGTCACTAGAGATCAAAGAGATGCTGGGCGGGATGGGCGTCAACGCCATCGAGAGCCTGCGCGGCAACCGGGATCACCTGCGGGGCGTAGGGCTGAACGAGGTTGAGTTAAGGTCGTTGGGCATTAAGGCGGCTGGTCAGGCGTAGCAGCCCTCACCCCACCCCTGGCGGCTTCGCCGCCTCCCCCTCCCCTCTCCCAGGTGGGAGAGGGGAGGGGGAGGGGAGAGGGCTAGGGAGAGGATCAATGAAACGCATCTATGTGAACGAGGAATACTGCATCGCTTGCCGGCTGTGCGAGGTGCACTGCCTGGTACAGCACTCGCAGTCGAAAAAGATCATCAAGGCGTACAAGGAAGAAGCGCCTCAACTCATGCCACGCCTGGTGTTTGAGGAGGAGGGGCCGCTCTCGTTCGCCATGCCGTGCCGTCACTGCGTGGACGCTCCCTGCCTGGATGCCTGCATCACCGGGGCGATGCGCCGGGATGAGGACACGGAGGCGGTGCTGTGCGACGAGGATCGGTGCGTGGGGTGCTGGATGTGCGTCATGGCCTGCCCGTTTGGCGCGATCCAGCGCAACCTGAAGGGCACCAAGGCGGCCTCCAAGTGCGACCTGTGTTACGGCGATGAGATGCCTGCTTGTGTGGCCCATTGTCCCAACGAAGCTCTGGTATTTGAGGAGCGAGAGCAATGAGATACGTCATCATCGGTAATTCGGCTGCCGCCGTGGGCGCCATCGAGGCCATCCGGCAGTACGACTCAGAGAATCCCATCACCGTCATCTCCGACGAGACGCACCACGTCTATTCCCGGCCCCTGGTGTGCCATCTGCTGGGCGAGTTGGTGGACGAGGATCGGATGTACTACCGTCCGCTCGACTTTTACGAGCGGTACGGCGTGGAGCCGAAGCTGGGGGTCAGGGCGACGGCCATCGACACGCAGGAGAAGAAAGTGTCGCTGGCAGGCGGGGGAGCGGTGTCCTACGACCGGCTGCTCCTGGCCGTGGGCGGCAAGCCCTTCGTCCCACCGGTGGAGGGCATCGACCTGGACGGCGTCTTTACCTTCACCAAGTGGGAGGACGCACAAAAGATCGACCGGCACATCAAGGACCACGATGTGCAGACCACCCTCATCGTGGGCGGCGGGTTGATCGGCATGAAAGCGGTCAAGGCGCTGATGGCGCGCGGCCTGCACCTGACGCTGGTCGAGCTGGCCGACCGCATCCTGAGCATCTCCTTCGACCACACCGCCTCCAAGCTGGCGGAATCGATCTTGCGCAGGGCGGGCGCGGAGGTCATCACCGGTACGACGGTGAAAGAGATCGTCGGCAAGGAAGGTCGTGTAGATCACGCCGTCTTGCAGGACGGGGAAATGGTCGACTGTGATCTGGTCATATTTGGCATCGGCGTGCGCCCCAACCTGGACCTGATCCTGCCCGAGCCGGAGAAGCGGACGGGCATCAAGGTCAACCAGGGCATCCTCGTCGATGCGCACATGCAGACCTCCGTGCCGGACGTGTACGCCGCCGGGGATTGCGTGGAGACGTACGATATGATCCTGGAGGTCGAGCGCCCCATCGCCATCTGGCCGCACGCCACACGGCAAGGTCACGTGGCGGGGTGCAACATGGCCGGCATCGAAAAGACATACGAAGGCGGCTTCCCGATGAACTCGGAGGACATCGCCGGCATGCCCACCATCGCCGTGGGGCTTACCGATCCGCAGGAACATCAGGACGAGTACGAGATTCTGGAGAGATACGACCGGGGTGCGCTGACGTACAAGCGGTTAGTATTGCACCGCAACCGGCTGGTGGGGGCCATCTGCGTGGGCGATATAGACCGGGCAGGCATCTACACCGGCCTGATCCGCGACCGGGTGGACGTGAGCCCGTTCAAGGACCACCTGCTTTCGGGCAGCTTTGGCCTGATCTCGCTGCCGAAGGAGTATCGGAAGCATATGGTCGTCGGAGAGGGGATTGTGGTGTGATGGAGTGTGGGAGTATGGGAGGAGCAATAAGCTTGGCATCTTTGGAAAACCGCTACGGCGACGACAAGGTCTACGACGCCTGCGGGTTGTTCGGAATTATGGACGTCAGCGGCGAGCGCTTTTCGGGCCGCGACATCGTCACCGGCATCACCAACATGGAGGAGCGCGGCAATGGCCTGGGCGCGGGGTTCGCCGTCTACGGTTGCTACCCCGAACACGCCGACTGCTATGCCTTTCACGTGATGTTCACCGAGCCAGACAGCAAGCCGCAGGTGGAGGAGTTTCTGAACGAGCACTTTGTCATGTCACGCCGGGAGCAGGTGCCGCACCAGCGAACGACCGAACTGCCCAACCCACCCCTCATCTGGCGCTACTTTCTGTGCATCGACCCCAAGCGCATTCCCGAGGAAAAGAATGGGGACGAGGAAGAGTACATCGTCGACAAGGTGATGGAACTCAACACCTCCGGCATTGGGGCCTACATCTACGCCAGCGGGAAAAACACGGGGGTCTTCAAGGGTGTGGGACATCCCAGCCAGATCGCCGAGTACTTTGGCATCGAGGAGTACGAGGGGTACCTGTGGACGGCCCACGCGCGCTTTCCGACGAACACGCCCGGTTGGTGGGGTGGCGCGCACCCGTTCGGTCTGCTGGATTGGACGGTGGTGCACAACGGCGAGATCTCCTCCTACGGCACCAACCGCCGCTACCTGGAGATGCAGGGCTACCACTGCACGATGCAGACCGACACCGAGGTGATGGCCTACGCCGCCGACCTGTTGATGCGCCGGCATCACCTGCCCGTCGAGGTCACGGCGACGGTGATGGCCCCGCCGCTGTGGATCGAGATCGAGCGCATGGCATCAGAGGATCAGATGCTGGCCCGCACGCTGCGGCAGGTCTACGGCAGCCTGCTGATCAACGGCCCGTTCACTGTCATCATCGCCCGCCAGGGGGAGATGATCGGCCTCACCGACCGCATCCGGCTGCGTCCCTTGACGGCAGCGGCCAGCGGCGATCGGCTATATCTATCTTCGGAGGAAGCGCCGATCCGCCTGGTCAGCCCGGAGCTCGATTGGGTGTGGACGCCCGTGGGCGGCCAGCCCGTAGTAGGGCGATTGGGAGAATCGATCGAACCGCCGATGGGGGCGACATTGAGCGTGCAGGCACCGGCATACGCTTGCGCGGTACAGAGTGTGGGGGTGTGAGAGCATGGGAGAGCCAACGCTGCAAATTGACGCCGGCGGCGTCCACTACAAAGACCTGAACGCCCAGTTGCGCCAGGCCGTGGCCGATGGGGCGGAGCGCGTCGATCTGTACAACGTCTTCGGCCAGCGCTACATCGGCACCGATCTGCACCGCTCGGTCGAGATTCACATTCACGGCACGCCGGGAAACGACCTGGCGTCGTTTATGGACGGGCCGTGCATCGTGGTGCACGGCAACGCGCAGGATGGCTGCGGCAACACGATGAACGGCGGCGAGGTGATCGTCCACGGGCGGGCTGGCGACGCCACCGGCTACTCGATGCGCGGTGGCAAGGTTTTCATCCGCGACGACGTAGGCTACCGGGTGGCCATCCACATGAAGCAGTACGAGGACAAGCGGCCCATCATCGTCATCGGCGGTACGGCACAGCACTTTCTGGGGGAGTACATGGCCGGCGGCGTGCTGGTGGTGCTTGGGCTGACCCTGCGTCCCGGCGAGCGGCACACGGCTAACTTCATCGGCACCGGGATGCACGGCGGGGTGATGTACATCCGGGGAGAATTGGAGGATTACCAGTTGGGCAAGGAGGTGGGGCAGGTGCCGATGGAAGACGCCGATCACGCGCTGTTGCGCGGGTTGGTGGACGAGTACGCCGCTCACTTCGACCGCGATGCAGGCGACATCCTCAGCCTGACGTTCACCAAGCTGGTTCCGCTCTCGTTACGACCTTACGGGCGGTTGTATGCGTACTAAATCCCGTTGGCGATCTGCTGAGTTACCATTGCAATGTACATGGCAGCAAGCACGGCCAGGAAGCATCAAGCCCGAAACCTGCCGGTTCTGCGGCATCGTACTACAATGGACATTGTTCGACTCTAGTTGTTACGAGGCCGGTTCGGCGGCTGGGGTAAAGGCATCGCCTGATTCTTGGCCGGGCCAGGCATCCCCTGTCACTAGTGCAGCTTGGCGGAAATAAGCCGCTGGTTACTTGCTCAAAGGGGATCGCCGGTAGCTCTACATTCAATCGTGGTCAAGTGCACCACTGAGCAACAGGCATTTTGACAGCAATTGACGGGCATCCTCGCCGCTTTGGAGGTCTCCAAGGGGGCGGGGGTACCCGAAAAGAGAGCAATTCCTCGACAGTCCAGAGGTGATCGCGGATGAGTACATCCGGCGTGATACCGGCGGCAATGGCGGGCGTTCTACGCAGCCGACGTCGCTGACCGTTGGGTAAATAGATCGGGATGCGCAAGCTCTTGTGATAGGTACAGAAATTGTACACCGTGCCAACCAAATACATCGCCTCGTGCAAAGAGCTCATTTGACGCACGAGGGCACGACCACGACGGATCAACACCGAGATCCGCGAACGAAAGGTGGCATTCAAGCGCTCAATGTAGGCGACGTTGCTCGTTCCGCCATTCTGTGTTCTCTGCAACAGGGTTTCGATTTGAGCCTGGCTTCCCTGCACGACTTGACGTACTATCCCTACGACGCGCTTGCGAGCATACTGTTTGACCACCTGGGCGATGTGGATGCCGTCCCAGGGTCGCAAGCGAGGACGTACCGCTCTGCCTGCACGCATCGGCTCTCGAAAGACCCGCCGAATAGCCTGGATATAGGTCTTGCATCCATCTACACAGAACAGAAGGGGGCGGCACAGCGCACAGGCGCGCACCTTCTGAACCAAAGTACCGATTAGGTTCGCATCTCTGCACGTGCTAAGTACACCCCCCAACCAAAGCCGGGTCTGAACTTGGATGGCCATTGCCAGCCACAGGATGTCCGCCTGAATCTTGGCCCGAATCTCATCTGCTTGCACTTGGCCCAAATCGCGTGGCTGTTCTACCAGGTGCTCGTGGACACGCTGGCAGTGCTTGCCGGAGCGGGCTTGCCAACTCAACACTGTGCGCTCATCAAGGCCAAAGGCCATGACGATTGCCTGCACCGGACAGCCGTAGGCCAACAGCGTTGTGACGATGACCACCAGGTCTGTGGCCTTCTGCAGCCGATAGAAGACGGCCCCTTTGGTTTGGGCAAACGTCTTGCCGCATACGTGACACTTGTACCGGCGTTCCCTGTGACTATGGATACCGATATTCCCTTTTCCAACCTGCCCACTTGCAGGACAAGCCAAATTGGGGCAAAATGCAGTTTGTGGGTCCAATGGCACTCTCCTGGTTTGGTTTTGATAATGTTTCATGATGTAGTGTAAAAAGGGACCTTGACAAAAAGGCCACCGGATGCTTCATGTGGGTATGACCAAACTCACAAGAGGAGGCATCCAATGGCTAAACCAACTATAGCATTGCTTGAGTACTTGCGCAACACGGGGACGGATCTGGACGGCGACTTTCTGCGCGAGAGTATCGCCCTGCTGACTCACTTGCTGATGGAAGCAGAGGTAAGCGAGCAGATAGGAGCGGAGCGATATGAGCACAGTGATGACCGTCTGGGCCATCGAAACGGCTACCGAGAGCGGAGCTGGGAGACGCGAGTGGGGGATATCCCGGTATGGATTCCCAAGCTGCGCCGGGGGTCCTACTTTCCCAGCTTTCTGGAGCCCAGAAGGCGTGCGGAGAGAGCGCTGATAGCCGTGATCCAGTCGGCATATGTGAAAGGGGTGAGCACGCGGAAAGTCGACGATCTGGTGCAAGCCCTGGGGCTGGCGGGGGTAGATAAGAGTAAGGTATCGCGTATCTGCAAGGAACTGGACGAAGCCGTGACGGCATTTCGCAATCGTCCTCTGGAAGAAGCGTATCCTTATCTCTGGCTGGATGGGCTATACCTGAAGGTACGGCAGAACCATCGCATCGTGAATATGGCGGTCGTGATAGCCATAGGTGTGAGGGAAAGTGGGGAACGGGACATCCTGGCCATCGGCAACGCGCGCACGCTCATCGTACCTCGGGGCCGCACCCCAAACGGGCCGATCATCACAACACGCATCTCAGCCGTGATGATAGCACGGGTGGCTGAAAGGTGCAAGAGAGCCGTCCGATATAGCCTCGTCGCAAAGGCGCAAAAGCGCGATCGGATCCTTACTGCGGTACTCCGCACCGAAAAGCGTGCGCGTGTTAATCGTGCCCTCCTACTGCGGCTTGGCCTCAGGCGTGCAGCGAGAGGGCGCGGGGTATATCGGGTCAGTCGGGTTTCGAACCCGCCAACCGGCCCAGGAGCGACTCCGCTGCAGGCTTGTTTGAGGCCGAAAGCAGAGCCTCAATGCAATCATCGCCAGGCAAACGGATCGACAGGGTGAGTGTATCGCCCGCTTTACCTTCCAGCGATGTGGCGGCGATCTTGTCCAGCGGGATGTAGCTCCACACGCCGCCGTACCTGACGCCTCCTCCTACCCGCCTATCCATCCCATCCTTGATCAGGATCAACTCCCGATCGGTCAGAATGCTGATGTGTGCGGGGGAAAGCACCCTGTAGAAGGCCCTGCCGAATAACTTGAGCACCTCCACGCGGATCTCAGGTTGTAGAACAGTGGAGACAACCTTTTGGCCGGGCAGCAGGCTGCGCCTGGCATAGTTCATGAGGTACTTGTTTAGCGTCAAGTGGGAGCGGGCTGCGGTGGACCTAGGGACGGCGGGTTTCCCACAGCACGCTGCAACTCGACCAAGAAGTCCAGGATAGGGATCGCTCTCTGATGACAGGTTGCCAACACGC
>DAOUDX010000408.1:0-14938 GCA_034430835.1 Anaerolineae bacterium | reverse complement strand
GCGTGTTGGCAACCTGTCATCAGAGAGCGATCCCTATCCTGGACTTCTTGGTCGAGTTGCAGCGTGCTGTGGGAAACCCGCCGTCCCTAGGTCCACCGCAGCCCGCTCCCACTTGACGCTAAACAAGTACCTCTGCCGAGTACACCTTGACTCTACTCGTCGGCGTGCTCGGGGCCGGTGTTTTGGCCATCGCCCTGCTTGCCATGTGTTCCAATGCGCCAACAACATCCTGAAGGGGGAAGTAGTGAAGGTCCTCTCTGTCCTGACCTACTACGCGCCACATTGGACTGGTTTGACAGTTCACGTGCAACGCATCGCCGAGGCACTCGCCCGCCGGGGCCATCAGATCACTGTGTTGACCTCGCGGTACAGCCGCGACCTGCCGCGTGATGAGGAGGTGCTGAATGGCGTGCGGGTGGTGCGCCTGTGGTCGCCGGTGCGGATGAGCCGCACGATGCTCATGCCTGCCTTTCCGCAGGCCGCCTGGCGACTGATTGGCGAACACGACGTGATCAACATCCACACCCCTCTGCCAGAGGCCGGTTTGGTTGCGTGGCTGGCCCGCCACCGGCACAGGCCGGTCGTCGTCACCCATCACGGGGACGTGGTGATGCCAGGCGGCCTGCATAACCGTCTCATCGAGTTCTGCATGCGCAGTGTCTACCAGGCCGCTGCCCAGTATGCGACGGCAGTGATCGGCTACAATCAAGACTATGCAGAGCGCTCAACTTATTTGCGGCCGTTCCTGTCCAAGGTGAGGATCATCTACCCGCCGATTGTGACCCCCCAGCCTGATCCGACAGGCGTTGCTGCGATGCGCCGCGCACACGGCTTGGAGGGCAAGAAAGTCATCGGCTACGCCGGCAGATTCGTGGAGGAGAAGCGGCCCGACCTGCTCATTCAGGCGATCCCCCATCTGACTGAGCGCTTTCCCAACCTGTGTGTCGTCTTTGCAGGCGAGTACCGAATTCGCTACGAGAGCTTTTACGAGCGATGCGCGCGCTTGATAGAGAGACACAAGGATCAGCTCGTTTTTCTGGGGCTGTTGCGCGATCCCCAGAAGGTAGCCGATTTCTACGCGCTGTGTGATGTTCTGGCTCTGCCTAGCGGGACCGAATGCTTTGGCATGGTGCAGGCAGAGGCTATGCTCTGTGGCACGCCGGTAGTGGTCAGCGACGCACCGGGCGCCCGGGAGGCAGTGCGTGTAACGCAGATGGGCGAGATTTTTTCGCGAGGAGATGTGCCTGCCCTGGCGGAGGCGCTCGCCCACGTGTTGGTGCGCCCGGAGGCGTATGTTAAACCGCTGCAGCAGATCGCTGATGTTTTCAGCCTTGAGCGCACCGTGGATGCTTACGAGTCTGTCTTCAAAGCCAGCATCGGGGAGACTGCGTGAGCAGCGACGCGCAACTGGCGAAGGTGTAATCATTCTTGTGAAGACGATCGGGAAGCAGTGGAAACTGTGGATAGGGATCATCATCAGCGTCGTGGCGTTGGTGCTGGCCCTGCGCGGGATCGATCTGGAGCGGATGGTTGAGGACTTGGCCCAGGCGCGCTATGTTTACCTCGTCCCGGCCGGGGCCTCGCTGCTGTTGTACCTGGTCGCGCGTTCCATTCGCTGGCGGCTGCTTTTGGGCTCTGAGGTGAGCCTGCGTCGCTGCTTCTGGATCACCAACGTCGGTTATCTGGTGAGCAATGTGCTTCCCTTCCGGCTGGGCGATCCAGCCCGGGCAGTGGCCATCGGCTTGGGCGGCAAGGTGAAGGTGAGCACAGCGCTCTCCACCGTCGTCGTCGAGCGTGTGCTCGATATGCTGCTGGTGGTTGTGCTGTTGGCCATCACACTGCCCTTCGTCGAGCAATCGGGGTGGCTACTGGGAGCGGGTGTGGTGGCAGGGGCTGCGGCCGTGGTTGCTTCGACGGCGCTGATCCTGCTGGCCCTGCGGCCCGATTGGGTGCGCCGCCTGGCGCGGTGGTGCCTGGACCGGCTGCTGCGCCTCAATTCTGAGCGTTGGATGTCCACGCTCGAAGGTCTTCTCGACGGCCTTTCCGCGCTGCGCTCCGCCCGCCGCCTCGCCGGGCTGCTGCTCTGGTCGGTGGTGTCGTGGGTCTTTGTCGTGGGTTACTACTGGGGTATGCTGTGGGCCTTTGTCGAGCATCCGCCGTTGGCGGCAGGCAGCTTTCTCACCTGCGCCATTGGGCTGGGAATGGCACTGCCGGCCGCGCCCGGGGCGGTGGGAGTGTTCGAATCCTTCGCTCGCTATGCGCTGGAGCTGCCCTTTGGCATGCCGGAGGAAAGAGCCACTGCCGTGGCTTTCGTCTCACATGCCTATCAGTATGTCCTGGCGAGTCTCTTGGGACTGATCGGCCTGGCACAGTTGGGCCTCTCTCTGGCACGATTGCGGACTGACGCCGCTGCGCTGGGGAAAGAGGATTGGGAGCAGATCGGGGAAGAGACGTGATCGGCGAGGAACGACTGTCTGAGCTGGTAGCCAACGAGGCCGACATGGCCTACAAGCGCCGCGTCAAGCTGTTCCTGCGCTGGCTCGATCCCGCGCCCGGCGACCGGCTGCTCGATGCGGCCTGCGGGCGTGGGTTCATGCTGAACTTTTTGCGGGAGGTGAGCGACTGCGCGCTGGTCGGCCAGGACTTGGAATACGCTTACGTCCGCCAGGCCCACGCGCAGTTGGCCGCGCGCGCCGTTCCTCTGCTCAATGGGGACCTGTGCCGCCTCCCTTTTGCGGATCGAACCTTCGACAAGGTGATCCTGGCGGAGGTGTTGGAGCACCTGGAAGACGACCGAGCCGGATTGATGGAGGCAGCACGAGTGACACGGCCCGGCGGCGCGATCGTCATCAGCGTACCCAATGCCGACTATCCCTTCTGGTGGGATCCGATCAACAAGACCCTGGAGACGTTGTTCGGCACACACATTGCCGACGGCCCGTTGGCAGGCATCTGGGCCTGTCACGTGCGGCTGTACACGCTCGACGGGCTGCTGGCGCTGGTCGAGAGGGCTGGGCTTCAGGTTGAGGAAACGCGCACGCTGGTGCGCTACTGCTTCCCTTTCATCCACAATCTGGTGTACGGCGTGGGGAAGCCGCTCTTGGAATCAGGGGTGCTGCCTGCGCAGATGGCCGAGGCGGCCTCGCGCTACCGCGTGAGTGGGCGCGCGGGCGGCTTTCTCAACCCGGTGAATCTCGGTCTGTGGCTGTTCAATCGTGTGGATCGCCTGAATGACCACCTGGACGAGGAAGTGTGCGACGGCCCGGCGATGAATATCTGCCTGAAGGTGCGTGTTCCGCATTAGCATTTCTTGCCAGAGGTGAGTTGGGGGAAAAGTGGCCTTCTCAACTGGCTTGCTCTTTGCCATTCTGGCGCAACGTGTGTCGAACTGCTGGCGGGACCTGGTGTGGGCCGGGATAGCGACCCATATCGTGGCGCTGGCGCTCATCGTGGCGGGTGTGTGGGGGCGTCGCCGTCTGCCTCTCCCGCGTCTCGCCTGGCGCCCCTTCCTGGTAGTCGGGGCGGCAGGGCTGGTGGCCTGGGCGGCCTATCTGGCGCACGCATGTCATCGGTACGAACACGCGGTGCTGCTCTGGATAGGAGGTGTTGCGCTTGCAGCGGTGGTATTGAGTGGCTGGCCTCGCAAGTGGAGGCCGCCCAAGTGGTGGCGACAAGAAGTTGTTGCCATCGTGTTGCTGTTTGCCGTGGCCTTGGCGTTGCGCATTATCAAACTGGGCCAGATCCCTGACTTGATGTCGGGCGACGAAGGCTCGATGGCGCTGGACGCAGAGCGGATACTGAATGGTCATCCGGCCAATCCCTTTGGCACCGGGTGGCTCTCGCATCCCAATCTGTTCTTTTACATGGAAGCGGCGGCCCTGCGGGTGTTCGGCCGGAACCTTTTCGGGCTACGCTTTACTGCAGCGGTACTGGGGGCGTTGGGTGTCCCTGCGGTCTACCTGTTGGGGAAAGGCGTATTTGGACGTCAGGTGGCCTGGATAGGCGCCTTTTCCCTGGCAGGGTGGGGGCTGCCCCTTCAACTCAGCCGCCTGGCACTGAATAACAGCGCAGACCCGTTCTTTGGGGCCTTGGTCCTGGCATTCCTGCAGCGTGGTCTCGTGCGTGGCAGGCGGGGTTATTTCGTCGCTGCGGGCCTCGCCCTGGGGGCAAGCCTGTACTTCTATCACGGGACTCGGCTCCTCGTTCTGTTGGCGCTCGTGGTGCTGGCGTTCAGTGGATGGCGGCGTGCATGGAGATGCCGCCGGGGATTGCTTGCCTTCGCTGTCGCTGCACTCTTGGTAGCCGGCCCGCTGCTTGTCCACTTTGTCAAGATTCCCTCCAGTTTCACGGAGCGCTACGAGGTGCTTGGCTCGCTCCGGTCGATGCAGATGGAGGGTGAACGGGCAGACACGGGCAAGTCCATGGGTTGGCTATGGCTGGTGCACCTGGAGCGTTCTATCTTCGCCTTTGTGTACGTCCGCGACCGGGGGTTCTTTTACATGGCAGACACGCCGATGCTCTGCGTTCTCTCAGGCACGCTATTCGTTCTGGGTGTAGGGCTGGCTCTACTGCATTGGCGGGAGGTACGCTATGCCGTCCTCCTCGTTTGGCTTGGACTGACGGTCGTGCTTGGTGGATGGGCGCTCGAGTTCCCGCCCCAGTACCAGCGCTACCTGATCGCCTCGCCCGCTGTCTGTTTGCTGGTGGGACGGGCCGCGGTGACCCTGCTGCGCCTAGCGTGGCGGATCTGGGACTGGCGACCGGCAGTGTGTCAGCATCTCGTGGTACTCACTGCAGTCGTGCTCTTGGCACTCAGCGCCGGCTACTACTTTGGCATCTATACGCCCGCCGGGGGTTTCGGCGACCGCAACACCGAGATCGCCGATCGCACGGCTCGCTTGATGGCCGCTGTGGGGCCAGACTATGCCACCTATTTCCTGGGCATGTCCTACATGCCGCTGGGCGGATTCAACTCTGTCCGCTTCCTGGCCCCCGGCGCTGATTGGGTTCAGGTGGACGAGTCTCCGCCGACGGATTGGAGCTTTGTTCGGGAGGGGCGAGGAGCTCTGTTCGTCGTGATGGAGGAACGGTCGGACGATCTGCCGCTGTTGTACGATCGATTTCCTGGCGGCGAGAAGTGGCAGATCGAGGGACGGAAGGGCGGCGTTCTCTTTAGCGTCTATCAGGTGGATGCGGCAAATGTACACCTGCCGACAGATGTTCCTCCATCAGCAGAAGGAGAAGGGTCGCGATGAATCGTGAGCGCATCATTTCTGGCCTGGTTTTCGTCGCCGGCTTGGTGTTTGCGCTGCTGGGCCAGGCCTACTTCACCTACAAACCGGACTTTTGGCGTGACGGCGTGTTCTTCTGGTGTGTATCGATTCTCGCGTTCATCCTGCTTCGGCGGCAGCTGCGGCGGCAGAGACGTGAACGGCTCCATCCCGGCCAGGGCTGGCAATTGAAGGCAGCGGAACACCTGCCGCGTGTGCTGGCTGCACTTGGTGGTGCGGGTCTGACTTTCGTGGCAGGCCGCACAGCCCGGCAGTTATCCACCATAGACGATTTCTGGCTTCCACTGTTGCTTTGGGTGATCGGCGTATCGCTGTTTCTCCTGGCTTACGTGCCCTTGTTCTCGGTCACGGAGGCATGGCAGCATCTGGTCAACCGGGCCCGCGCGCGCCGGGTCGAACTGATGGGACTGGCAGCCCTGTTGCTGGCAGTGCTGGTCGTGCGCGTCGTGGACCTGGAGCATATCCCCATCAATTTCGGTGGAGATGAAGGTACGCAAGGGCTGGCAGCGTTGGAGCTGGTAACCCCGCCCCTGGGCAACCCCTTTTCAACCGGCTGGTTCAGTGTACCCACGATGTCTTTCCTGGCCTATGGGATCGTGATGCGCGTCTTTGGCGCGACGGTTGCCGGGTTGCGGCTGCTCTCGGCGCTGGTGGGCACAGCCACGGTTCTGACCACGTTCTTGTTGGCGCGGGAGATGTGGGGAAGAAGGATTGGTTGGATGGCGGCGGTGCTACTGGCCTTTGGTCACTACCACCTTCACTTCAGCCGCCTGGGATCCAATCAGATCGGCGATGCGTTCTTTGTCACTCTGGCGCTGTGGCTGCTTGCGCGCGGGCTGCGTCGGCGCCACCTGATCTACTTCGCTTCGGCGGGCACGGTGGTGGGACTGGCTTGGTACGGTTACTTCGGGGCGCGGCTGGTGGGGATCATCGTGGCGCTCTACCTGGCTTGGCTGTTCGTGACGAGGTCGCACTCGCGTTCGGAAGCGATGGGCGGTGCTCAGTACGGGTATTGGGCTCTCGCTCTGTTGGCTGCCGCCCTGGTCGTTCTTATGCCGCTCCTGCTTCACTATGCTGCGTATCCTGGCACGATGGCCTCCCGCGCGAACCAGGTCACCATCCTGGCCCCCGGCTGGCTGGCGCAGGAGCAGGCGTACACCGGTCGCAGCGCTGCCAGCATCCTGCTTCAGCAGTTCTGGAAAGCGATCTCTGCCTTTCACTACACGGTCGACCCCACGTTCTGGTACCGCCCATCCATCCCGTTTCTCGACTTTGTGAGCGGTGTGCTCCTTCTCTTCGGAATGGTGGGGGCTGTGGTTCATTGGCGGCAGTCGGGCAATATTCTGCTGTTGCTCTGGTTCTGGTTGGCCGTGATCCTGGGATGGGCGCTGACGGAGAACCCGCCCAGCAGCCAGCGCATGGTCATCGTCACACCTGCGCTGGCGCTGCTGGTGAGTCTCGGCTTGAGCTGGATGATGGCACTGGGGCGGCGCGCGTTTGGTCGCTGGCTGCAACTGAAGTGGAACACCGTCGCGGACGGGCTGCTCGTGATCGTGTCCGTGCTGAATCTGTATTTCTACTTTGGCGTCTACACCCCCACGAGGGTCTATGCCAACCCCACTGCCGAAGTCGCTACCAGGCTGGGCCGGTACTTGGCGGCGCAAGATGAAGACGACGACCGCGTCGTATACTTCTACGGCGCGCCGCAGATGTACTGGACCAATGGGAATCTGAGCTTTATGGCGCGGGATATTGTGGGCTTGGATGTCTACCAGCCAGGCGACGCAGGGGGCGCAACGCCTGTCGTGGCCGAGGCTGCCCGATTCGTCTTTCTCCCGCACCGGCTGGACGAGTTGGCGGCCATTGAGCAGCAAATACCGGGCGGCGCAGAGCAGCCTGTTTATTCAGAAATCGATGGGCGGCTGTTGTATGTGTTGTACGAAACTGGCGGTTGAGGTGGGGTCTACTGGAGGAGATGTCAATGATTGAACCTGAGTCGGAAGCGGCATCATCGACTGCTGCCCCCATGTCATTCTTTGGTCACCCTGTCGTGAAAGCGATGGCAACAGTCTTGGCGCTCTTGGCGATCCTTGCGGTGGGAGCCCACCTCCGCTTCACGAACCTGAATTGGGACGATGGAAAGCACATCCACCCCGACGAAACTCATATGCAGTCGGTTCTGCTCAAGATTCACACGCCGGAGAATTGGGCTGTCTATTTTGACACCGACAGGTCGCCCCTCAACGTGCGCAACGCCGGGGATCAGTATAGCTACGGTACGCTGCCCATGTTCCTGGTCCGTTTCACGGCCGAAGGACTCGATGGGGCCTGTGACAGCCTGGCGGAGAAGCGGATGGGGAAAGCGGAGGTCGTCCAGGAGGGCGCAGAGCCAGTTGGCGTGGCAGAGGAGATCTACAACCTGATCTGCGTCGGCGACAGGTTCACTGGTTTTCGCAGCAAGGTGCTGGGACGGGCGTTTTCGGGGATGTTCGATCTGGGGACGATCCTGCTCGCCTTTTTCATCGGGCGGCGGCTGCATGGCACGCTTGCCGGATTGCTGGCCGCAGCCCTGACCTCGCTGACCGCCTTCCTGATCCAGCAGGCTCACTTTTTCACTGTCGATAGCGCACTGTGCTTCTTCGTCACACTGACCGCCTACTACGCCGTGCGGGCGAGTCAGACAGGAGGGTGGGGTAGTTTCGGACTGGCCGGGCTTTCGGTCGGCCTGGCGGCTGCCTGCAAGGTCAGCGGCGTCTATGCGTTGCTCATGGTCGCGCTGGCGGCAGTGGTGTGGATCGCGTCGCTTTCGGTGGATCGGCGGCGCTGGGGACTGTGGAACGGCCTGGCTGGCCTGGCATTGGCAAGTTTCTTGTGCGTGATCGCCTTCCGCGTAGCGCAGCCCTATGCCTTTGAAGGCCCGGGCTTTTTCGACGTGGAACCCAGTGAGGCGTGGCTGGCACGGCTCGACCAGATCAAGAACGAGCAGAGCGGCGACTTGAACTCGCCCCCCGACCAGCAGTGGGCCAACCGCGCTCCCATTCTGTTTCCCTGGCTGAACATCGTCGTCTGGGGAATGGGGCTGCCGCTGGGACTGGCTGCCTGGGCTGGGTGGGTGTGGGCTGGCGTCGAGATGTGGCGCGGTAAGCGGGTGCGCACCCATTTGATCCTTTGGGCCTGGACAGGGCTCGTCTTCCTCTACCTTGGCACCCGCTGGGTCAAATCCATGCGCTACTTTGTCTACCTGTATCCCCTGCTGATCATCTTTGGGGCGTATGTACTGGCGCGGTTGTGCCGGGCTTCCCGCCGGTGGTGGCGCCTTGCAGGCATCAGCCTGACAGCAGCAGTCCTCGCCGGCACCGCACTGTGGGGTTATGCGGTCTTTTCCATCTACCTGCAGGAGCACACCCGCATGGCTGCCGGACGTTGGATTTTTGACAACGTCCCCGATGGCTCCGTGCTAGCCCAAGAGCACTGGGACTGGGGGCCGCACATCCCAGGAGGTAAGGCGTACACCATCATTGAGATGCAGAACTATAACGAGGATACGGCGGAGAAGCGTGAGCAGATGTACGGCTGGCTCGACCAGGCGAACTATATCGTTATCTCCAGCAACCGCATCTACGCGGTGGTTCCGCGCTTGAAGGGCCGTTATGCCTCGAAGCCGGAGGACTATCGTTACCCGATGACGAGCGAGTACTACCGGGCGCTTTTTGCCGGGGAACTGGGCTTCGAGCTGGCGGCCGATTTTACCGACAGTCCGGCCATCGGCCCCTTCCAGTTTCCTGACCAGGAGATTCCTTTCCCGTTGATGAAGCCGGTAGACTATCTCTACCAAGTGGAACCAATCAAGGTGCACCTTCCTCCAGCCGAGGAGGCCTTCAGCGTCTACGATCATCCCCGCGTGCTCATCTTTCGCAAGACGGCAGCCTATTCCCGCCAACTCGTCGAGAGCGTGCTGGGCCGTATCGAGGTCGAGCGGGCGCTGCGCGACGTCAAGCCGGTCGATTTCACCATGGCTCCCGATCTTATGGAATACGATCCCGATACCTGGGCGGATCAACAGGCTGGCGGCACGTGGTCGGACATGTTCAATCGCGACAGCTTGCTCAATCGTTATCCAGGACTGGCAGTGATTGTGTGGTGGATCGCCGTGGCGGTATTGGGCTGGCTGGCCTTTCCATTGTTGTACCTTGCGCTCCCCCGCCTGCGTGACCGGGGCTATGGCCTGGCACGCGTCTTTGCGCTGTTGCTCTTGGCCTATCTGACGTGGATAGCGGCCAGCCTGCACGTCCTGCCCAATACACGGGATACCATCCTGCGCGTGTTGGGACTGCTGGTGCTCGCTGGCGGTGGGGTGGGGTGGTTCAAGCGGGCTGAGTTGCGTCGCTTTGTGCTGCGCGAGCGACGAATGATTCTGACCGTCGAAGGCCTCTTTGCCGGACTGTACCTGGTCTGGATCGGTATACGGCTTGTCCAGCCTGACCTGTGGCACGTATACATGGGCGGCGAGAAGCCGATGGAGTTCGCCTACCTCAACGCGGTGATCAAGTCCACCTGGTTTCCACCCTACAACCCGTGGTTCGCCGGGGGGTACATGAACTACTATTATTTCGGCTATGTCATTGTCGGCACACTGACCAAGCTGTTGGGTACCGTCCCAGCCATTGCCTTCAACCTGGTCGTGCCGCTGCTGTGCGCCCTGACTGGCATGGGTGCCTTCTCGGTCGCCTACAACCTCTTTGGCGGCCACCGGCGTGGCGCGCTCGTAGCGGGCGTGATGGCAGTCGTCTTTGCTATCGTGCTGGGCAACCTGGGCGTCGTGCACTTGGTCGGTGAGACGCTCATCAAGTTGGGCGGCCCATCGTTCGAGAGCACCATTCCGGGTTTCCCGGAGGCCGTGGCATTCTTGAAGGGGACGTGGAAGGTGGTTGTCCAGGGCGTGTCGCTCGGCATAGGGAACACGACCTGGTACTGGCATCCTACCCGCATTATTCCGGAGATGACGGGGAATCCGCCCCAGGATACCGGGAATCCCATTGTCGAGTTCCCGGCCTTTACCTTTCTCTACGCCGATCTGCATCCGCACATGATTGCCTTCCCCCTCACTCTGCTGGCAATGGCATTGATCGTTTACTGGATGCGAGTCCGCCGCCCGACGTGGGCCAGCCTGCTCATCGGGGGCGTGGTCGTGGGCGCGCTGCGCCCGACCAATACCTGGGATTACTATCCCTATTTGATCCTGAGCGTGGTCGTGTTGGCCATGCGGGCATGGATCGCGTGGCGCTCCAGACGTGACCGCGGTGTGGCTCTCTGGCAGCAGGCGAAACGCCTTACCCTGCAGATTGGCCTGCTCGTCGGGCTGACTTTTGTGCTCTACCTGCCCTATATCCAGCACTTTGGGGGGTACAGCTCCATACAGCGATGGTGGGGCGGTCGCACGCCGGTCAGTATCTATCTTTGGATTCACGCCATCCTGCTCTTCCCTGTGGTGACGCGCATGCTGATTGAGGTGGCGCGGCTGTTCAAGTGGCAGAAGGGTGGTCGGTGCGGGTTCACGGCCCGTCGGCCCAGCGTTGTTCTCGGGATGTGGGGCGGGCTTCTCGGTCTCACGCTGGTGTTGCTCGTCGCTTTGTGGGGCGCAGTGATGCTCTGGAAACAGATGGACACACACACACCGGCAAGCCTTGCGGAAGGAGTCGTGCCGGTATCGTTCGTGGCGCTGCCTGTAGCGATCCTTGCTGCGGTGCTGCTTCTTGCACCGGCGATGCCGGTGAACCGTTGCCTGCTGTGGTTGATAGTCGGGCTGGCGATGGGGATCGGCATAGGCGTCGAGATCATCGTGCTCAAGGGCGATGTGGGTCGCCAAAACACCATCTTCAAGTTCTATCTTCAGGCGTGGTTGCTGCTCTCGGTAGTAGCGGGAATCAGTGTGGCCTGGATATGGGAACGCGCGCGGCGTTGGCGGCCCGGGCTTGCCTACCTTTGGTGGGCCGCGATGGGGGTGCTGATCCTCGGCGGCGCGCTGTTCCTTCCTGTCGGCGTGTACGCCCGCGCCGACGACCGCATATCGCCGCTGACCGGCCTGACATTGGATGGTATGGCTTTTGTGCGGACCAGCTCCGTTTGTGAGTTGCCACCGGGCTACGAGTGTGATTGCAGGCTCCCGCCGCCCGGTGGGTGTAAGGTTGCCTTGACCGGTGACTATTATGTCATTCAATGGATGCAGGATAACATCCAGGGCTCGCCGGTCATTGTAGAGGGCTTGGGCTGGCGGGAGTATTTGTGGGAAGGGCGGGTCTCCGTCCATACCGGCCTGCCGACGGTCGTGGGCTGGGGTCACCATCAGAGGCAACAACGACCCATGTTGCCCGGTATGTTGGTCAACCAGCGGCGGATTGACGTGAATGCGCTGTATGACACACCCGATGTGGCTCAGGCTATGGATATCCTGGCCCGCTGCGGCGTGCGTTACGTCTATGTGGGGGATTACGAGCGCTACAACGTGGGAGAACTTGGCAGGCCCTATAGTCCGGCAGGATTGGCCAAGTTCGACCAGATGGTGGCTGATGGCCTGTTGCAGGTGATTTATGACATGTACGGGGTCAAGATCTATGAGGTGCTGAAATACGACTATGAGTCGGACTGATAGCAAACATTTTGGCGTGACGCCCGCCCGCCCGCTGCGCGTGCTGCTGGCCCTGCCGCGCCCGCTGCTCACGCTGCTGAGCAGAGACGGCGATGAGTGGGTGGAGATCACACGCTGGGACGAGGTCGAGGGGGCGAGCGAGGTCTTGCCGCTCCAGCGTATCTGGAAGATCGAGGCGGTGGAGGGAGCGTTGCAGGTGAGCGGTGCGCCGATGACTGTGCGCGTCCTGTATCATCCCACCCATGCCAACTTCCGTGCCACCCTGGGCGAGGGATACGATGTGGTCATCGTCGATACACACGGCGGCGAGGACGGCACGCTCTATTTCGAGGGTCCCCATGGCGAGAGCCACCCGATCCCTTCCGCCGAGTTGGGGCGCCTGCTGGCTGATGGAGGCGTGCGGCTGGCGATCCTTTCGGCATGCTACTCCGCTGCCGCTTGCCAGACCCTGCACGAAGCGGGCGTCCCTGCCGTCGTGGGCATGGCCGAGGCCGTGCGGGAGGATGCCGCCCGCGACTATCTGGAAACATTCCTGGAGCGGCTGGCCCGAGGCGATGCGCTGGAGGAGGCCAACGGGAAAGGGCGCGACGTCCTGCGCCATCGCTGGGGCGCGCGCCTGGGCGAGGACGACCTGCCGCGCCTGGCGACCCCGAAGCGGCTGTGCCGCAGCCGACTGGTGGAGCCGGGTTTGAAGGGTGCGTACGTGCGCTTGCAGGAACCTCCGGTCGAACCCCATCCCCCGGCCTTGGTCATCCGCCTGCGCGGGCGCGAGCTGGACCAAGTGGTGGTACAGCATCATCTGCTGACTCCTCTTCCGGCGGAGAGGGTCTCGCCGCTGGTGACGCTGCATGGCTTCGGCGGCGTGGGCAAGACGGCGCTGGCGCAGACCGTGGCCACCTGGTGCTGGGAGCGCGCCATCTTTCCCGGCGGTGTGCGCTTCGTCCGCCTGGCCGACCTGGGCGTGGCGGTGGGGGAGACGCTGGCCGACCGGCTCCTGCGCGCCCTCGACCTGCCGCTGTCCCCACTCGACCCCGCCGCCGGCGAGGAGGCGGCCTATCGCGCCAGTGTAGCCGCGCTCTGCGCTGCGTTGAGGGAGGAGAAGCGGTTGCTGGTGCTCGACAACTTTGAGACGGTGTGCGAGGGGGAGGGAGGTGAGCGCAACCTGGCGCTGGTGGCCGAGCTGCGCGAGCGCTGTCCGGGGCTGCATCTCCTGATCACCAGCCGCCGCGCGCCGCTGGGGTTCACCGGGGAGAGGCCCTACGCGCTAAAGCCGTTGAGCGCGGATGCGGCAGTGGAGCTTTTCCGCGACCGGGCGCTGGACGCGGGCAAGATGCTGCTCCACGCCGAGCGCCCAATCGTGGCCGAGATCTGCGAGTTGCTGGATCGCGTCCCGCTGCACATCCGCCTGGTGGCCAGCCACATGCGCGCCGAGCCGTCTCCGACCGCCATCCTGGAGGGGCTGCGCGACGAGGCGCACCGCTATCACCTGACGGCGGCCGAGCTGCCCGACGAGCCGCCCCACCATCGTAGCCGCGAGCTTTCCTTCCGCTACACCTACGACCATCTGGACGAGCACGCGCGGCGGCTGTGGGCGGTGCTGGCCGGGGTTTTTGGAGGTGCGCCGGGCCGGCCCGACGTGCGCGCCGTCTACGCCCACTTCAAGGCCGACCTGGCACTGGACACGCTGCTGCTGTGGTCGGTGGTGGAGAGCGTGGACGGGCGCCACCGGATAGTGGAATCGATACGCGAGTTCGGGCGGGCGCGGCTGGCGGAGGGGGCGCTGGGGGAGGAAGAGGCCGGTTTTCGAAAGCGCCATGCGGCGCACTACCTGGCCTACGCTCAGGAGCGCAAGGATGACTACGATGCGCTGGAGCAGGAATTACCTGACATCTCCGCCGGGTTCGATTTCGCCGCTGCCGCCGTGACGCGGGACGATGCGATGGTGCGAAATTACACCAAGGCGATGGGCAGGTTTCTGGACCTGCGAGGGTACTGGGACGAGGACTTCGCTGGTTGCAGGAGACCAGCAAAGCTTGTGAGCGGTTGGAAGACGGGGCAGGGCTGGCGACGATGTTCAACAACATTGGCGAGGTGCACCGTGCCCGCGGGGAGCACGGGGCGGCGCTGGAGTGGTATGCGAAGAGCGTGGCGCTGTTCGAAGCGCTGGGCGACCAGGCAGGGCTGGCGACGGCGTTCAACAACATCGGTGACGTGCACCGTGCCCGCGGGGAGTATGAGACGGCGCTGAAGTGGTATGCGAAGAGTGTGGCGCTGTGCGAGGCACTGAGTGACCGGGCAGGGCTGGCGGCGACGGTCAACAACATCGGGCTGATTCACCGTGCCCGCGGGGAGTACGAGACCGCGCTGGAGTGGTATGCGAAGAGCATGGCGTTGTGCGAGGCACTGGGCAACCGGGCAGGGCTGGCGACGGCGCTCAACAACATCGGGCTGATTCACCAAGCGCGTGGTGACTACGACGCGGCGCTGGAATGGTACGCAAGGAGCATGGCGCTGAAAGAGGGCCTGGGCGACCGGGCAGGGCTGGCGACAACGTTCAACAACGTCGGTGAGGTGCACCGTGCCTGCGGGGAGTACGAGGCGGCGCTGGGGTGGTACGAGAAGAGCGTGGCGCTGTGCGAGGCACTGAATGATCGGGCAGGGCTGGCGGCGACGGTCAGCAACATCGGGCTGATTCACAAGGCCCGCGGGGAGTATGACGCGGCGCTGGGTTGGTACGAGAAGAGCGTGGCCATCAACGAGGAGCTGGGAAACCGACAGATACTGGCGACGACGTACAATACTCGAGTTTAGACAAATAATGAGGGCGGCTCGCGACTTGCGCGAAACCGCCCGATGGTGGAAACTTAAGGTACACCAATACCGGAGGTTCCCACCATGGAGCAGTTTAACAACCTTATCGAGTTTCGTCAAGCCACTTACGAACACGGACTCACTAAAGCCGGTGATGCCCAGTTTGAACTCGTCGATTCGCTACTTCTCG
>DAOUDX010000407.1:0-27854 GCA_034430835.1 Anaerolineae bacterium | reverse complement strand
GCGCCCCAGTCGGTCGGAGAGAAAGCCGGCCGGGAACACCGCTAGTGTGAGCGGCAGTCCGATGGTTGCCATCAAATCGCTGGTGGCCCTGGGAGGATCGGGTACCTTCATCACGTCCTGAAGATAGTATTGGACGAATCCTTGCGCTGCGTAGATGCCCAGCAGGATAAGGAGACGGGAGACGATCAGCCGCGCATAGCCTGGGTGACTCTGAAAGTCCACGACGAGTTCTCGCAGCGAGCATTTCCCGGGAACCTCGGTCGAGCCATCTTGTTTGGCGGAAGGTTCTCCGGCGATGTTCTTCTCGGCAGTCAGCAACGTGATCATGGTGCTTGTCGCCAGCACCATGCCGATGACCACAAAGGCCAGCACTGGATTCCCGTTGCTCATCAACCGTCCTGCCATCAGTGACGCGACGACGAGGCCGAGCATGTCGGCCAGGTTCTTGATGCCGGAGGCGAGCCCGCGTTGTTTCTTGGGCACCAAGTCGGGAATGAGGCCCTGGGCGGGGCCGTGAGCGCAGTTGGAAACGATTTGCAGGCATACATAGGCGATCAGTAGGCCTAGAAAGCTCCCAGCCAGTGCCATCCCGGCCAGACAGACCATGCAGAGCAGATTGCCCACAAAGATCCAGGGGCGGCGTCGGCCCCAGCGCAACTGCGTAGTATCACTCAGCCCGCCTGCCAGAGGCTGGACGATCATGGCTAGAACAAGACCGGCAAAGGTCATTCCACCCAGATAAGTGTTCTTGAGCGACTCTTGCACAAAGTCCAATAAGAGCGCTGGGAGGATGATCGGGTGGATGGCATTCCACATGAGGGACATGCCGAAGAAGTAGGCGTTCATCGTCACGTGGTCTCGTTTTCTCATCGTTCCTCCAGAGGCAAGCCAGGGTGAACGACATTATACCATCATCTCCATCGCAAGGAGAAACAGCCTCGTATCGGCTTCCCTGGCAGGTCGTCGCTGGCGGCCTGGCGGCCACGTTGGCGTTGCGGCCGCGCTCCTTTGCGCGAGATGCGCGGGCTGCCGTGGCCGGGCTGCGCCCGCCGCCGGAGGTGCGCGGCGCGGAGAACGTCCCAGTGTGTGGGCCGGTGTTGCTGACGTGCAACCACTACAGCCGCCCGGGATTCGATGCATGGTGGCTGGCGTTGGCGATCTCGGCGGCAGTGGCCGCCCAACGCGCGCCTGATGCCGATCCAGAAATCCATTGGCTGATGACGGCGGCGTGGACGTTTCCTGAAAGCCCTTGGCGACGGCGGTGGCTGACCCCGCTCACAAGGTGGGCCTTCCGGCGCGTCGCGCAGGTGTACGGCTTCATCCCCATGCCGCCGATGCCTCCGGTTCCCGACGAGGTCGAAGAGCGCGCGCAGGTGGTGCTCGCGACTTTGCGGCTGGCCCGTCGAATGGCAAAGGCTGGGGGTATGGTAGGATTGGCGCCTGAGGGTAGGGATACACCGGGTCAATTGGGCGACCCACCCGAGGGCGCAGGGAGATTCATCGCGATGTTGGTGGAAGCGGGGTTGCCCGTGTTGCCGGCGGGGGTGGCCGAGGCGGAGGGGCGGCTGCGTGTTTCCTTTGGGCCGTCGTTCAACCCTTGCATTCCGTCGAGCAAGCACGAACGGGATCGCGCGGTCGTGTGGCGGGTGATGGAGGCTATCGCTTGCCAATTACCTGCATAGCTTGCCGGATCCCGTAGGTGACGGCATGGTTGACAAGACTGAGGATTTGCGTTATCCTCCTGCCCGACCTTTTGTCTGGTAGGTGCAGATCAGTATGTTCGAACAGCTTGTTCATAACGGCATCATCGTGCCTCAGGTCTCATTGCCGTCTCACCTCGAACTCGTCGTGCGTGGCGAGCGTGCGACGTTGAATCCTAGGCAAACAGAGATGGCGATGGCCTGGGCCAGGAAGCAAGGCACACCCTACGTCGAGGATGCGGTATTCGTCCGCAATTTCATGGAGGACTTTAGCGCTGCGCTGAACGTCGATCCGCCCCTGACGGTTGATGAGGTGGATTTTGGCCACGCGATAGCCATCGTGCAGGCCGAGCGCCGTGCCAAGGAGCAATTGACCACGGAGGAGCGGAAGGCGCTGGCCGCGGAACGAAAGGCAGCGCGCGAGCAGCTCAAGGAGCAGTATGGCCACGCGATCGTGGACGGCGAGCGGGTTGAGCTGGCCAACTATGTCGCCGAGCCCAGCAGTATTTTCATGGGGCGGGGCAAGCATCCGCTGCGCGGCAAGTGGAAGGAGGGGCCTCGCGAGAGCAACATTACGCTGAACCTTAGCCCTGACGCGCCTCCTCCTCCTGGCGACTGGGCGGAGATCGTGTGGCAGCCCGAGTCGCTGTGGGTGGCGCGCTGGCAAGACAAGCTCTCCGGCAAGCTCAAGTACGTCTGGCTTCACGATAGCGCGCCGGTGAAGCAGGAGCGGGAAGAGGCCAAGTTCGACCAGGCAGTGAATCTGAGCGAGAATCTGGTGCAGGTCCGCGCGCGCATCGAGGCAGATCTCGAGGATGAGAATACCAGGCGGCGGATGGTGGCGACGGCGTGTTATCTGATCGACGTGCTGTGCCTGCGCGTGGGAGACGAAAAGGACCCCGAGGAGGCGGATACTGTGGGCGCGACGACGCTGCGTCCCGAGCACGTCACGTTGCACCCCGACTTCACCGCCGAGTTCAGATTCCTGGGCAAGGATTCGATCCTGTGGCACAAGACGATCTCGCTGCCACCTCTCGTGTGGCGGAACCTGGAGGAGTTGATCGAACAGGCCCGTCCTTCGAATTCGTCCGGCGACGGCAAGCGTCACCCCACGCGCGATAGGCCGCAGATCTTTCCCAGGATCGGCAGCAGCGACGTCAACGCTTATCTTTTCGAGATCCTTCCCGGTCTGACGGCCAAGGTCTTTCGCACGCATCACGCCACGCAGGTCGTCCGCGAGAGCCTGGCCGGATCCGGGGTCGGAGCGAGCGACCCGGAGTACGAAAAGTGGGGGGCCGTCGCTCTGGCCAATTTCGAGGCGGCGGTGCTGTGCAATCACTCCAAGCAGTCGCCGGCTAACTGGCGCGAGCGCCGGCAGAAGGCCAAGGAGCGTGAGGAGCGGTTGAAGGAACGGGCAGCGCTTCGTCGCGCGCAGTTTCAGGAGGCCGAAGAGGTGTTGAAGGCGTTGCGGCGCGAGGCGCGCGAGCAGAAAAAGTCGGCCAAGACAAAAGCGCAGCGCGAGCGGCTCAAGGCCCGGTACGATAAGAAGATCGAGCGGGCCAAGAAGAAAGTGCAGACGACGAAGGACAGACTAGATCGAGCCAAAGCTGCCCTGGACAAAGCAAAGATCAAGGATACCGTTACCGCAAAGAAGCGCACCTGGAATTTTGGCACGAGCCTCAAGTCCTACATCGACCCGCGGGTTGTATACCGTTGGGGGCTGGAAGTCGATTACGACGCCCTGAGGTGCTACTATCCCAGGTTGCTCCAGCGCAAGTTTGCCTGGGTGAGGGATCAAGAAGGCGATGGCGAGGACGAGGAAGACTGACGGTTGTCACCCTCATGCCAGGGGTTGAATGCAAAACGCCCACCTATCGCAGGTGGGCGTCAGTCTGTTGCAGCCGAGGCTCTCGATGTTTCTAACTCATAGATCGCCAGCGGTCGGCCAGGCTTTGCGATTGGGCGGCCTGTCGTAGCAGGGCCTTGGCCGATGGCTTGGCCCACGAGGGTGTTGGCACGTCATAGTCGAACCCGGTCAAGGTCTTGCGCTCGATCTTGTGACCCAACAGATACTCGATTCGATAGACCGACGGTTCGTCGTCGGGGGTGACGAGCGTGATGGCGTCGCCATCGGCCTCGGCGCGGGCGGTGCGCCCGATGCGGTGCACGTAATCCTCCGGGTGTTCTGGCACGTCATAGTTGAGCACGTGTGAAATCCCTTCTACATCCAATCCCCGCGCGGCGATGTTGGTGGCGACCAAAACTCTGTGCTTGCCTGACCGGAACCCTTCCAACGCAGATATCCGCTCGCGCTGTTTGAAATCCCCGTGAATGCAAGCCACAGCAACCCTGGCTTGGCGCAGTTGCCGGGTTACAAAGTCGGCGTCTTGCTTGGTCCTGGTGAAGACCAGCATGCTGCTGACCTTCATCTGTTTGAGTATGGCCAAAAGAAGTTGAATCTTGAGGTGTTTGGGTACCGGGTAGAGCGCCTGCTGGATCGCCTCAGGAGGGCGGGCCAGATCTATCTCGATATTCACTGGGTCGCGCTGAAACTGGCGGGCGAGAGCCGAAACTGTCGGCGGTATCGTGGCCGAGAAAAGCATCGTCTGACGCTGGCGGGGCATGTGTCCGACGATCTTTTTGATGTCGGGCAGAAAGCCCATGTCCAGCATCCGGTCGGCCTCGTCCAGCACGAGGATCTCCACGTCCCTCAGGCTGATGTTCTTGCGGCGCATGTGATCCATCAGGCGGCCCGGCGTGGCGACGATGATGTCCACTTCCTGGCGCAGCCTGTCAGTCTGTTTCCTCATCCCGGCTCCGCCGTATACGGGTAGGATGTGCAAGGATGTGTGGGCGGCCAACTTCTGGGCCTCCCCGGCAACCTGGATGACCAACTCACGGGTCGGCTCCAGGATCGCAACTCGGGGGTTCTTGGTATTGATTGGGTCCCGCAACAAGCTTTCCAACGCCGGCAGAAGAAAAGCCAACGTCTTGCCGGTGCCCGTCTGGGCGCAACCGACGATGTCGTGTCCCTGTAAACTCGGCGGGATGGCTTGGGTCTGGATGGGGGTTGTGTCCGCATATCCCAGACTACTGATTGCCTCTTGCAGAGGCTCGCTTAAATCTAACTCTGTGAAACGCATGAAACTCCTTACGATATTGTTCGCACAGGTGTCTAGCCTGTGGGTTTGTTGTGGTCTGGACTATCACAAAAAAGACCGCTCCGATTAGGTGAACCGGAGCGGTGAAAATGCCAAACCGATTGACTTAACGGCAGCGATTATACCATTGAATGAGGATTGTGTCAAAACGGTGTCGTTGCATTTTGGCCGAATGAACTGCTGACTCACAGCCAGTTCACAACAAGAAACACCCTTCCTCCAAGGGTAGGGTGTCTTGGCAAATGGCCCCAAGGGAATTTGAATCCCTGTTTCCGGCTTGAGAGGCCAGCGTCCTAGGCCACTAGACGATGGGGCCAAGCACCGCTAAATTCTACCAGCTTCCCTTGTTTTGTCAAACCGCGCGCACGGTGTTATACTGTGAGCCTTGAAACTTACGCGGAATGTGAGCATGATGGAGCAGATCAAAGTCTCGACGCGCGGCAGGCAGGCGTTCGAGGATATCACCGCCGAGGTGCAGGCGCTCGTCGTGCGCAGTGGGGTGCAGGAAGGAGTATGCTTCCTGTTCTGCCCGCACACCACTGCTGGACTGACGTTGAACGAGAACTGGGATCCGGATGTGCGGCACGATATCGGCATCGGGCTCGACGCCATCGCCCCGCGGCGGCCCGAGTACCAGCACGGCGAGGGGAACTCGCCGGCGCACCTCAAGTCCTCGCTCGTGGGCGCGTCACTGTTCGTGTTCGTCTCCGGCGGCAAGCTGGTGTTGGGTACCTGGCAGGGGATCTACCTGGCCGAGTTCGACGGGCCGCGCAGCCGCAAGGTGATGGTCAAGGTGGTCGCGGGGTGATTGGAGCGCAGGTGACAAAGGAGCAATGACGAACGACGAATGACCAATGACGATAGGTTCGGTGTTGGTCTTTCATCCTTCGTCGCCATGGGCAGAAGCGTCAATATGCAGATCGATCATGATCGACTCGAACATATCTTGCCTGGTGTACGCAAGCCGGGCCGGTACGTCGGCGGCGAGTACAACGCTATCGTCAAGGACTGGGGCGCCACGTCCACGCGCGTATGCCTGGCCTTCCCCGATCTCTACGACCTGGGGATGTCCAATCTGGGACTGGCGATCCTGTATGACATTCTGAACGCGCTGCCCGCCGAGCCTGGCCGAGGCGTGCTGGCCGAGCGGGCCTACTTGCCGTGGGTCGATATGCTGGCGGCGATGCGGGAGGCATCGATCCCGCTCTACAGCCTGGAAAGCGAGCGGCCCCTGGCGGACTTTGACATCATTGGGTTCAGCCTGCCGTCCGAGCAACTGTACACCAACGTGTTGGAGATGCTCGACCTGGCAGGGCTGCCGGTGCAGGCGCGCGAGCGGGACGAACGGCACCCGCTGATCGTCGCCGGAGGGCACGCGGCCTTCAACCCGGAGCCGATGGCCGATTTCGTGGATGTCTTCGCCATCGGCGACGGGGAAGACGTGGCCGTCGAACTCGTGCGGGCTTGTCAAGAAGTGCGCGGCGAGTCGCGGGAGGCCCAATTGTGGGCGCTGGCGTGCATCCCCGGCGTCTACGTGCCGCGCTTCTACGACGTGAGCTATCACGCCGATGGAACGATCTCGGCAATTGAACCCAACGTGCCGGGTGCTGCGCTGCCGGTCTTCAAGCGGATCGCCTCGCCGCTACCGCCGCCACCCACGCGCTTGCTTGTGCCCAACGTGGACGTGACCCACAATCGGGCAGCGGTGGAGATCCAGCGCGGTTGCACGCGCGGGTGCCGCTTTTGCCAAGCCGGGATGGTGGCGCGACCGGTGCGGGAGCGGCCCGTGGAGGAGGTGCTGGCGGCCATTGAGGCTATCGTGCCGCAGACCGGCTTCGAGGAGGTCGGGCTGCTATCGCTCTCCTCATCCGACCACTCGGACATTGAGCGGCTGGTGCAGGCCGTCGTCGAGCGGTTCAGGGATCGGCACCTGTCCATCTCGCTGCCGGCGCTGCGGGCCGATAGCTTTTCGGTGGAGCTGGCGGAGGCGATCGCGCATGGGCGGCACACGGGCTTTACCTTTGCGCCGGAGGCGGCCACCGAGCGGTTGTGCGCGGTGATCAACAAGCCCATCGCTGCCGGCCAGATGCTCGACGTGGCGCGGGAGGTGTTCGAGCGTGGCTGGCGCACGGTCAAGCTGTACTTTCTGATCGGGCTGCCGGGGGAGCAGATGGAGGATGTGCAAGCCATCGCCGGGCTTGCGCGGGCGGTGTTGCAGGTGGGGCGCGATGTACACGGGCGCAAGGCGCAGGTCAACGTCAGCGTCAACACCTTCGTGCCGAAGCCGCATACGCCGTTCCAATGGGCCGCTCTGGAGGCGGACGACGTCGTGCGCGAGAAGCAGGCGCTCCTGCGACGGGCGTTGCGCGGGCGCGGGCTCAAGCTGAGCCACAGCGATCCGGAGGAGACGGTATTGGAGGCCGTGCTGGCCCGGGGCGACCGGCGGCTGGGGGCGGTCATCGAGACGGCCTGGCGGCTGGGCGCGCGCTTCGATGCCTGGGGCGACCAGCGTGACTCTGGTGCCTGGGAGCGGGCGTTCGCGGAGCACGGGATCGATCCCGATTTCTATGCCCGCCGCCAGCGCTCACCTGAGGAGGTCTTCCCTTGGGAGGTTGTCAGCGCGGGGGTGAGCAAACCGTTCCTGTGGCGGGAGTATCAGCGCAGCCAGCGTGGAGAGACGCTGGCCGACTGCCGCGAGCAGTGTTATGGCTGCGGCATTCTTTCGGCTTATGGAAGCAATTGGTCAGAGACGTGGCGCTGCCCGTCGATCTCTGGCCGCCAAAACTGACTAGGGGGTGAACGATGGCAGATCAACGAGTAGAGAAGTTGGCCGATGTGCTCGTCAACTACTCCGTCGAGGTAAAGCCAGGTGACAAGGTGCTGATCCAGGGAGAGTCTGCAGGTGAGCCACTGTACAAGGAACTCTACGCCAAGGTTTTGCATGCAGGTGGGCATCCACTGATCTTGGTGAGCTTGCCCGGCCTTTCGGAGGTGTTCTTCCGCTATGCGTCGGACGAGCAGTTGCAGCACGTCCCAGAGCCGCTCAGGATGATGTATGAAACGTACGACGTCCGCATCAGGGTCATCGCCGAGGCCAACACGAAGGAGTTGAGCAGCGTGGACCCGGCAAAGATGGTCCTGCGCGATCAGGCGTACGCCGAGTTGATGAGGATCTTTATGCGGCGCTCTGCCTCCAAGGAGTTGCGCTGGGTGGTGGCGCCCTTCCCGACCAACGCCTACGCTCAAGACGCGGATATGGGACTGGCCGAGTACGAGGACTTTGTCTATGGGGCGTGCATGCCGGATATGGACGATCCCGTGGGCTACTGGCAGTGTTTTGAGACCTGGCAGAAAAAGATCGTGGATTGGCTCGTGACCAAAGACCAGGTGCACGTCATCGGCCGGGAGACTGACCTGCACCTGCGCATCGGCGGTCGCACCTTTGAGAACAGCGCCGGCAAGCACAATATACCGGATGGCGAGATCTTTACCGGACCGGTGGAGGATAGCGTCGAGGGGCAGGTCTATTTCTCCTACCCGGCCATTTACCAGGGCCGGGAAGTAACGGGGGTGCGGCTGTGGTTTGAGAAGGGGAAGGTGGTGAAGGCGGCGGCCGAGAAGAACGAGGGTTTCCTGCTGCAGACACTCGACACCGATGAGGGGGCGCGGTACGTGGGCGAGTTTGCCATCGGCACCAACGAAGGTATCACGCGCTTCACGCGCCAGATCCTGTTCGATGAAAAGATCAACGGCAGCATCCACATGGCGCTGGGCGCGGGCTATCCCGAGACGGGCAGCAAGAACGAGTCGGCCATTCACTGGGACATGATCTGCGACATGGGCGAGGCCGGGGAAATCTGGGCGGATGGCGAGCTGCTGTACAAGAACGGCAAGTTCGTAATCGACCTTTGACGTGAAATCGGATGAGGTTGCGGATCGTGTTTTCGAAAGGCGGGTCGCTGGCCTATACCTCGCACCTCGATCTGATGCGGGTCTGGGAGCGGGCGCTGCGCCGGGCAGAGGTTCCGCTGGCCTATTCGCAGGGCTTTAACCCGCGCCCCAAGCTGCAACTGGCCGCCGCCCTGCCGCTGGGCCATACGGCGGAGGCGGAGCTGTTGGACGTCTGGCTGGAGAAGCCGCTGAGTGTAGCGCCGCTCACCAAGGCGTTGGTGCCTGTGCTGCCGGACGGCCTGGCAATCAACGAGGTGTGCCAGGTGGTGCTGGAGGAACCGGCACTCCCGACGCAGGTCGTGTCGGCGGAGTATCGGGTGGAAGTCGCGTCGGGCGATACGGTCGAGCAAGTTGACGCGCGCATCGAGCAGGTGCTGGCAGCTGAGGTGTTGCTGCAAGAGCAGGCGCGCCCGGGGCGCGAAGGCAAGCAGTACGACCTGCGCCCGTTGATCGAGCGGCTGTGGCTGGAGCGGGGTCCCGAGTCTGTCGAGGGAGGAGTGGAGGAGGGTGGGGTGGTGCTGGGGATGCAGTTGGCGGCGCGCGAGGGGGCCACTGCTCGCCCCGAAGCGGTGCTGAAGGCGCTGGGGATGGGTGAGGCGTTCGCTCGCTATCACCGGCGGAGGCTGGTGCTGGCGAGCCGCGAAGGATGCGAAAACCACGAGGTGTGAGAGACACTGTGGGGCTTTGATCTATGACGACTAAACAGAATCTCCTTCGTTTCCTGCTTGTGCTGGCGTTGATTGTGGTGCTCGGTGGCGCTGCCGTCGCAGTGTGGCAGCTTGGCAAGCAGCCGGATGTGGCGCAAACTCCTGCCGACTCTCCGATACAGGTATCCCCGCTTCTCACGCCGACCATCGTATCTGCCGAAACGTCTCCACCTGCCCTCTGGTCGGGCCGTGGCGCGGCTTTGCTGTGGGTCGTGCTGGGCGGTCTCCTGGCTCTTGCTATGGCCTTTTTCATCCTCCGCCGCTATCGCTAAGACGTATGATGGGAAAACCACGCACCTTCTGCCTTGCCGCCGTCGTTCTCCTGACGCTGGCTGCTTTCACCGTGCGCGCCGTCTCCCTCGAGGTGCAGTCTCTCTGGCGGGACGAGGTGGACGCGATGCGCTTTGCCACCGCACCGTTGGAGGAGGTGCTCTCCAATTTCACGCGCCACGGCTGGAACGGGCCGCTCTATTTCCTGCTGCTGCGCGGCTGGATCGGCCTCACCGGCACCCGCATGGTTGCACTGCGCTTCTTTTCGCTTCTCTTTGGTGTCCTCTGCGTGCCGTTGGTCTACGTGCTGGGCCGCCGCCTGTTCGACCGACCGACGGGCCTCATCGCTGCGCTGCTGGTGACCGCCTCTCCCTACCTCACTTGGTACAGCCAAGAGGTCAAGATGTACACGCTGGTGCCGGCCCTCGTCCTGCTGGCCATCTACGCGCTGCGCCGGGCGGTTGAAGGGAGCGGGTGGTATTGGTGGGCGGTGCAGATCATTGCCACCACCCTGGCCTTCTACGCTCACATCCTGGCTGCCATCTTGATCCCGATGCAGGTGCTGATCGCTTTTGCTTGGTGGCCCCAGGCGCGGAAGCGCTGGATCGGGGCGTTGATCAGTCTGGCCTGCCTGACGCTGCCCTATCTGCCGCTGGCCGCCTGGCAGGCGCCGCTGCTGTTCGACGATCGTGTGGTGAACCTGTCCCGCCAACCGCTGGATCGGGCCGTGCAAGCGGTGCTCGATAGCTGGCAGGCGGGGAACTTGCTCCTGCTTCGGACCCGCGTGACCGGCTTTGGCCGCTTCACGCTGGGGCAGATGGTGCAGATCCTGCTCGACTATTGGAGCATCGGCCAGTTCGGCACCTTTGGCTGGGGCTGGCCCTGGGGCACGGTGCTGATGAGCGTGCTTGGCGTCTGGGGCGTCCTGAGTTCTCTGGCGGCGCTCTTGCGCCGGGAACGACTGGAGGTGAGGAAGACGCTGGCGCTCGTGATCTGGCTGGTGCTTCCGCCCTTGGCCGTGTGGTTCGTCTCGCAATGGCAGCCGCTCTTCACCGACCGCTACCTGATCTGGTCGGCGCTGGCGTTCTACCTGCTGATCGCCGCAGGGCTGGCTGCCCTGTACCGCCTCGGGGATGGAGGGCGTTGGGCAGGGCCGCTCTTGTTGGGTGTGGTCTTGGGCTTCAACGGCCTCAATCAGTGGCAGCAGGCCACGACGGACGGAAAGGCCGACTATCGCGGGGCCGCAGCCTACCTCGCCGCCCATTACCTCGCGCCTGACGAGACGACGCTGACGGTGCGTTCCGCTCCCTCGCCTGTCGTGTGTGAGGATTGCGTGTTCGAGACGTATCTGCCGCTCGTGATGTGCCGCCATCAGCCACGCGAAGGGCTGATCGTCTTTCAGATTCCCTACGCCCGGTACACCTTCGACTACTATTTTCCTCACGAGGCGTATCCGTGGGCCGATGGGCTCTACACCAACCATCGCTACCCCGACAACTCCTACATGATGAGCGAGGCGAACGCCGCGCTGGCGATGCAGAAGATGACGACGGACCACGATGTGGTCTGGCTGTTCGCCACAGAGACGTGGATGTGGGACGAGCGGGGGTTGGTGAAGGCGTGGCTGGACGCCAATATGCACATGACCGACGAGGCGCACTTCAAGTGGGTGGACGTGTATCGGTACGAGAGGTGAGGCGCGAAACACAAAACGTGACTGAGTGCGCATGACGCATCCCGTTTCATGTTTCCCGTTTTAGGGTATAATATCTCCCCACACTTCTTCCGGAGGAATCGTTTGGAAATCGGCACCGTACAGCCCCTAGACATCGAGCAGGAGATGCGCAGTGCCGCGGGCGTCGTGTGGGCCAGCGACGAGGTCACCCTGATCTCCACCGGAGGCATGGTGCTGCGCACCGCCGTGGACGACATTCCCCGGATGGGCCGGGCGATGCGCGGGGCGAAGGTGATGGAACTGAAGAAGGGCGACGAGGTGACGTCGGTGGCTGTGGTAAGTGGTGAGGGTTAAGGAGAGGGGATATGTGGACCGATTGGCGTGAGCGTCGCCCGGGACAGACGTTGGCCTTCATGCCGGAGGCGGGTGCCGACCTGTTGGCAGAGACGCTGGTGGCCTTTGCCAACTCCGATGGCGGCACGATCCTGATCGGCGTGAGCGAGTCGGGCAAGGCCGCCGGGGGTGTCTACGCGGACGAGGTGGAGGTGACGCTGCGAGAAGCGGCGCAGGAGTGCCGCCCACCGGTGGAGGCGCGCTGGCACCAGGCGGCGGGCGAGGGCGGTATGGTGTTTGCCATCGTCGTCAACCGCAGCTCGGAGCTCCACAGCCTGGCCGACGGGCGCGTGCTCACCCGCACCGGCGCGGAGAACCACCCCCTCAGCGGCGACCAGATCCGCCAGTTGGCCGCCACCAAGTCGGCCGGCGACTTTGAGGATGAGCGAGCCCCCGGGGCGCAGCGGGAAGACCTGGACGACGAGGTGATTGAGGAGTTCGTCGCCAAGTGGCAGGAGCGCCGCCACCGCGAGTGGACGCGCCCGCTGGACGATCTGCTGGTGCAGATCGGAGCACTGGATGAGCAGGGCCGCCCCACGGTTGCAGGGGTGCTGCTCTTTGCCCAGAATCCACAGGCGTTCTTTCCCCAGAGCGGGCTTACCTTCGTCAAGTTCATCGGCACGCTGCCACGGGGCGAGTCCGGACAGCCAGGGTATGGCCGCCGCGAGGAGATCGGCGGGCCGCTGGCGCGCATCATCCAGCGCACGTGGGAGGTGGTGGGAGAGGAGATGCGCATCGGGGCTGTCGTCACCGGGCTGGAGCGGGAGGAGCGCACTGAGTACCCGGTCGCCGCCGTCCGCGAGGCGCTGGTCAACGCTGTGGCGCATCGGGACTATCGGCTGGCCGGGCGACGTATCGAGGTGCGCATGTTCGCCGATCGGATGGAGATCGTCAGCCCTGGCGGACTGCCCGGCTTTATCACGCTGGACAACATCGTGGAGGAGCATTTCTCGCGCAACCCGCGCCTCGTCGCCGCGCTGTACCAGTGGGGCTACATCGAGGAGCTGGGGTTGGGGGTGGACTTGATGATCGAGGAGATGGTGCGGGCGGGGCATCCGCCGCCCACATTCAAGGATGCACCCTATGCCTTCACCGTCACCCTCAGAAACGTGCGCGAGCGCGCGCCCAGCCCCGCCTGGGCGCCCACGATGAACGAGCGGCAGGCCCGCGCGCTGACCTACGTGCAGCAGCATGGCCGCATCACCAACCGCGAGTATCGGGAGCTTTGCCCGGACGTCACCGCTGAGACGCTGCGCCTCGACTTGGTCGATCTGACCGATCGGGGCATTCTGCTCAAGATCGGGGCGAAGAAAGGGACGTATTACATCATGAAATGACCAATGAGCCAATTGACAATGGGCAATGAGGAGGAATGGAATGAGTGAGGTCAAGATTGAGAGAGAACCTAGTGAGGATAGGCTGAACGAATTGGGCGTCGGCGATTGGCCCATCTGGACCAAGGAGGTGTCCGAGTTTCCCTGGTCTTACGATGCCACGGAGGTCTGCTACGTGCTGGAGGGGCGGGTGGTCGTCACGCCCGATGGCGGCGAGCCGGTCGAGATTCGGCCGGGCGACCTGGTGACGTTCCCCAAGGGGATGTCGTGTACGTGGAAGATCACTGCGCCGATCAGGAAACATTACGATTTCCCATAAACTGCGAAAACAAGCTCCAATGGTTCGTGGCAAGATCTAGTTCCGGCTATCCGGGTCAGGAGGAATGAAAATGGTGCGCAGAGGTAATCGTGTGTGGCCCTTGCTGGCGATTGTGGGTCTGGTTGTCTCAATGGTGATGTGTGGGCCGGGGGGAGGTGAGGCCACGTCTACGCTCACGCCTACGCCTACTCTCACGGCAACGTTGTATCCACCTGGGGCGACAGATAGTCCAGGCGGGCCCGGTCCGGGCGGAGGAACGGCTACGCCGACCGTCGAATCGATCGTCGGACCGACCGTCGAGCCGACTGCCGAGACTTCGCCGTGTGAGAGCTTGAGCGCCTCCCTCGAGGTGAAGGTGCTCGTCGGCCCGGCCGCCGTTGTGGGGCTGGAGACGCACGCGGTGGGCAGCGTGCCCTTTGTGGTCACGTCCGGCGGGCCGCCCTATGGTGTCGAGGGAGGAGGCCACATATCGTACCACGACGTTCTGGTCGAGGACGAGATCAACTACGACGTGACTTTCGAGGCGGACGTCGCCCTCGACGGAAGCTGCGAGGACACGCCCGGCAGCACGCAGTTGGTCCTCGATCTGGACATGAACTGGAACCAGGTCGTCGAGGTCACCGCTCCCGATTTCCACGGGGTCTACCCGGTGGCGGGCGACAATACCGCCATCGTGACGCTCCCTCTCATCGATGGAGCCTCGGCGAGCGTGGGCGGCGAGGGGATGGTGGAAGTGGTGCTCCACCTTGGGAGGTGAGACGGCGCTGGTCGAGGGGCAAGAGTCCGCCATCAGTTCGAGGGGGATGAGTGAACGTGAACGAAGGTAAAACCAAGCGACGCCTCACCCGCGCCCAGAAGTGGGTGATTGGGCTGAGTGTTCTGATATCGGCGCTAGGGTTGGCGAACGTGGGCCGTCTGGCGATGGCTGTGTACTATGTCGGTCACCTGCCCGATCTGCCGATGGCGGTCCCGTGGACGTACCTGGCCGTGATGGGGGGCGTTTGGGGGGTGGCCTTCCTTGTCTGTGCGCTGGGCTTGGTGTACTTCTGGCCGTGGGGACGGTGGGCTACGCTGATCGCAGTGACTCTCTACGAGGCCCATGTGTGGGCCAACCATTTGTTGTTCGATGCCAACGAGTATCCGCGCCAGGTTTGGCCCCGGGATTTGGCGCTCACGTTGGTCTTGCTGATCGTCGTTTGGGGGTTGCTGAATTGGCCGAGTGTTCGTCGGGAGTTTGGGCAGCTATCGCGCCGAGGCGATTGACGAGGCCGCCTCAGGTAGGAGGAAATATGAGCAGCAAGGTCTACTTTGCACCTGCGCGAGCGACGCGCTGGGACTATAGCGCCAGCCAGGCGGCTGGCCTGGAACGATTGATCGAGAAGGTGGATTTCGGCAGCGCCATCGGCGAGGGAGAGTACGTGGCCGTCAAGACGCATTTCGGCTCGTGGGGCGCGCACCGCATCGTGCGTCCGCGTTTCCTGCGCATCCTGGCCGACGCGGTCAAGGCGGTCGGCGGCAAACCCTTCGTCTGCGATACGGTGCGCATCAAGGGCTGGGACTATTTGGAAGTTGCCAATCAGAATGGTATCAATCCGCAGTCTGTGGGCTGCCCCGTGATTCTGGCCGACGGCATCTTTGGGTGCGACAGCATTGAGGTGGAGGCCGGGCCTGTGTTGGGTCACATGCCTCTCGCCACGGCCATTTATGACGCGCCGGCCATGGTCGTCGTCAGTCACTGCAAGGGGCACATCCAGGCTGGCTACGGCGGTGCGATCAAGAACCTGGCGATGGGTGGCGCGGCCGGTAGTCACCGCAGCGGCGAGTGGCAGAAGGCGCGCGGCCACTTGCACGCTGCAACCGATGCGTCCAGAGTCACGCGCGATCCTGAGCTGTGCACACTGTGCCTGCAGTGCATGCACGTATGCCCTCTTGGGGCGATTTCGGAGGTCGATGGGGAGCTTGTCGTGGACGACGACAAGTGCTGGCGCTGCGGCCGCTGCGAGCGCGTCTGTCCCGAGGGCGCCATCCGACTGGATAAGCGGAGCATGGCCGACTTCCAGACGGGGTTGGCCGAGGCGGCGCAGGCTGTGCTGAACACCTTCGAGCCGGGCAAGGTGTTGTACTTCGACTTTGCCTTGGAGGTGCAGCCGGAGTGCGACTGCATGCCGGTGGCTGACGTGCCCGTCGTGCAGGATCAAGGCATCTTGGCTTCCACCGACGTTGTAGCAGTGGAACAAGCGACGCTGGACTTGATCAACAGCAGTGTGCCGCTGCCGGGTTCATTGGCGGAGGAACGAGGCATTCAGGCGGGACAGCGTATCTTGCCGGAGGTGCTGGGTGTGGACGGACAGTTGCAGGTAGACGCGGCGGCGCAGATAGGGCTGGGCCATAAGGTGTACGAGCTGGTCAGTGTGTAGAAAGGGGGGAACGAATGAGTCGGTTCGCCGTTCTTTCCGACGTTCACGGGAATCTAATGGCCTTGGAGGCCGTCTTGGCCGACATAGAGGCTCAGGGTGACCCCGACGCCTATCTGGTCCTGGGCGATCTGGCGGCTTTCTGTCCCTGGCCGGCAGAGACACTGGCGCGATTGCAGGAGCTGCCGGAAGTCTCGTTCCTGCAGGGCAACACCGATCGCTATCTGGTAACCGGGCGTCGTCCGCAAACCCCTCTAGCTCAGTCGCCCGACGATTGGGCCAAGATGTCCGCCAGGCTGCTCGAGCGAGATGCCAACTTTCGCTGGACGGTCGAGCGGCTCTCCTATGCCGACTATCGGTTTCTGCGCGACCTGCCGACCCGGTTGGAGCTGGACGTGCCTGGTTATGGCCGCGTCGTCGCCGTCCACGCCAACGCAGTGGACGACGAGACATTTCTGCGCCCTGAAGCCTCGGCTGCAGAGGTGCGCGAGTATTTTGCCGGGCTGGATGCACGGTTGGTGCTCTATGGCCACACTCACTGCCCTGTAGATCGAACGATCGAGGTCGGCGGTGTGCGCTGCCGCATCGTCAACGGAGGCAGCGCGGGGATCCCTCTCGACGGCGATCCATGCCCGGCCTACGCCCTGCTCGATTTCGGGGATGGTGAGTGTCATGTTACCGTCCATCGCGTGGCCTACGATCGCGAGGCTGTGATCGCCGAGCTGGAGCGGGTGGATCATCCGGCGAAAGGGTGGGTGGGGGGAATGCTGCGAAAGGCGAGAGGGTAGCTCAGGAGGTGCGATGTGGAATACCGACAGTTGGGCAAAGCAGGGATCAAGGTCAGCGAGATTGCATTGGGTGCGTGGCTCACGTTTGGAGGCAGCGTCGGTGAGCAAGACGCTCGGGCGTGTGTCAAGGCGGCTGTGGACAACGGCATCAACTTTCTCGACAACGCCGATATCTACGCGGGAGGCGAGGCGGAGCGGGTAGTAGGCAAGATCATCCGCGAGTTGGGGTTGCGCCGTCAGCGCCTGGCGCTCTCCAGCAAGGTCTTTTGGCCGATGAGCGACGACGTCAACGACCGTGGCCTCAGCCGCAAGCACATCATGGAATCGATCGAAGGCTCGCTACGCCGTTTGGGCACCGACTACGTCGATATGTACTTCTGTCATCGCTACGATCCCATCACCCCGACCGACGAGGTGGTGCGGGCAATGGACGACTTGGTTCACCAGGGCAAGGTGCTCTACTGGGGCACCAGCGTGTGGAGCGCGGCGCAGATCGAGGATGCGGTGGGGACGGCGCGCGCCCTCAACTGCTACCTGCCCCAGGTGGAGCAGCCGCGCTACAACATGCTGGATCGACACATCGAGCGGGAGGTACTGCCGACCTGCGCCAAGTACGGCATTGGGGTCACTGTCTTCAGCCCGCTGGCGCAGGGGCTGCTCACCGGCAAGTACAACGATGGGATCCCGGAGGACAGCCGCGCGGCGCGCAGCGACTGGCTGGATAACGAGTTGAACGAGGAAAACGTGGCCAAGGTGCGCAAACTGACCGAGCTGGCGAGCGAGCTGGGTTTGCAGGTATCGCATCTGGCGTTGGCGTGGATTCTGCGCCGCCCAGAGATCAGCACCGTTATCACGGGCGCGACAAAGCCGGAGCACGTTCTGTCCAATGTGAAGGCAGCGGGCGTGCGCCTCGATGCGGACGTGCTGGAACAGATCGAGCAGATCTTGGACAACGCGCTGTAGTACGCGTTCCATCTGTGCGGTTCTATCCAGCAAGGGGCCGAGGTTGTGCAAATCGGCCCCTTGTGGTATCTTTGCCCAACCCGGAGGGCAAGAGCTGTGTACCGTATCCCGTATGGCAAAACGTATCTGGAATTCAACCTGCCGCCGGGCATGCGGGGGACTGTGGTTCAATCCAGGCCCGTGGAGCCGCTGGCCGACGTAGAGTGTGCCATTGCAGATGCATTAGCATGTCCCATCAACTCGCCGCTGCTGCGGGAGCTGGCCAAGGCCGGCGATCGCGCGTGCATCGTTTTCACCGACGCGACCCGCGCCAGCCCTGACTGGCTGCTGGTTCCGCCGCTGTTGAGCGAGTTGGCAGTGGCGGGCGTGCGGGACGAGGACGTCACCCTTCTCTGCGGCGTCGGCATGCATCGGCCTTCGACGCATGAGGAGAAGACCGCCAAGCTGGGGGCGGACGTAGTCGCCCGCTACCGCGTCATCGACAACGAGCCGCAGAACCCCGACGTGCTGGTCGATCTGGGCACGACGCCCGCCGGTGTGCCTGTGCGGATTCACCGGGCAGTGGTAGAGGCCGATCTATTGATCGCCACCGGATTGGTGGAGCCGCATCAGTACGCCGGCTACTCCGGCGGGCGCAAGACCGTGGCTATTGGAGCAGCCGGGGAGCCGACCATTGAGCGCACGCATGGCCCCGCTTTTCTCGATCACCCCGGCACGCGGCTGGGCCGCATCGAAGGGAACCCATTTCACGAAGCGGTCACGGAGGTGGCTCGGCGCGCGGGGCTGCGTTTCATTCTGAACGTGGTGCTCGATGGCGAGGGGTGCGTGCTCCAGGTTGCAGCCGGGGAGCCGGAGGAGACCCATCGCCGCCTGGTGGCCTTTGCCCGCTCTGTGTACGAGGTGAGTATTCCTCGCCAGTATGACGTTGCCATCGGCGGGGTGGGGCATCCAAAGGATGTGAATCTCTATCAGGCCAGCCGGGCGGCGTCCTATCTCTTCTTTGCGCCAACGTCCGTGGTGCGGCCAGGGGGTTTCCTGATCGTCCCGGCCCGCTGCCAGGAGGGCGCCGGTGAAGGGATGGGGGAACGGCGCTTCCTTGGCGCGATGCGGGATGTACCCGACGTGCAGGCGATCCTGTGTGATGCACGTGCCAACGGTTACCCGCCAGGCCAGCAGCGTGCCTTCGTGATGGCGAAAGTGCTGAAAGAAGCGCGTGTCGTCATCGTGGGCAGCGAGTGTCCGGAGGCGGTGACTGAATGCAAGATGATGCCTGTGGCGACGATGGAGGAGGCATTGGCGCTGGCCGCGAGCGAGTTGGGGCCGGACCTGGACGTGCTGATCGTGCCGCACGCGTTATTGACGCTGCCGGTGGTTGCCGGAAGTTCTTGCGTAAACCCGTGACCTGAGATCTGGAACTTAACCATGGATGTCTTTGCCACGCTCAAAAGAATGCGCCAGATTCTCCACTCTCAGAATCGTGTACTGTGGCCCGCGATCACTGCGATCGTTGCTGTTGTTGTGTTTTTATCCACGCTTCAAGTCGGTATCAACGGCAGCGGTCACGCCTACGCGACTGACGTTGGCGAGATACAGAATGCTTTGCCGCGCTGGGGGTTGATCCACCGCAGCGGTTACCCGCTCTACACGGCGACAGGCTCACTGTTCGCCACGCTGCTGCGTTGGATTGGTATCGAGCCTGCCGCCAGCGTATCTCTTTTCTCCGCATTGTGGGCGGTGGTGACGATTGGGTTAGTTGTTGCGTTGGCGCAGGAGTTGGGTGTGGCGGGACCGGCAGCTGCTTTGGGAGCCCTCGTGTTGGCAGTCTCGACCTCAATGTGGGTTGATGCCTCCATAGCTGAAGTTCATACCCTCACACTTGCCTTTAGGGCGGCCACGCTACTTTTCGCGGTGCGATTTAGTCACTCGGGTCGGCGGCACGATCTGCTCCTTCTGACCTTTGCGTTCTCGCAGGGCGTGACGCATCAGCGCTCGGTTGTGCTCCTGGCCCCGGCTGTGGCCGTGCTGGTGTGGCCCCAATTGCGTGCCTTGTGGCTGGGGATCGTTCCTGCAATTGGGGTGGCCGTTCTTGCTCCGTTGACCTACTTGTACATGCCGTTCCGCGTATGGACTGGGGCGACATGGGTTTTTGGCTCACCGGGCACCTGGGCGGGGTTCTGGGAGATGGTGTTCGACAACCGGGCTGAGCGTGTGGTAAGAACGGCTGCTGGCTTGCAGGAGTGGCTGACCCGGGCAAGTACCGCGATGCAACTCTTGGCTGACGATATCGCATGGCCGCTGTTGGCAGTGGGGCTGGCTGCTTGGCTATTGCTGTTGAAAGGCAGGAAGCGTCTGGGGCTGGCTATGACGCTGGCTTGGGCATCCAATCTCTTGCTTACGCTCGCCATTTGGAAGGCCCGGGTGGGCGATGCTCAACTCGCGGCCAAGCTGCCGGTTGTCTTGGTGGCGGGATTAGGGCTCGCGCTGCTTGTAGACTGGGCTTGGCAGAGGTCGTGGGCTCTTGGCGCTCTGTGCGGGACTGTCCTTGCGTTGGCTCTGGTTGTGTGGGGATGGCAGGTACGTCCCTTTGTGCTGTCTATCACCCGTGACCCATCTGCCCAGGATGTGATCGATATGGCGGAGCAGCTCTTCCCGTTACCAGAAGATCGTCTCACGTCTCTCGTCGTCCTGTGGGGACACGACTACTGGGCGCTGGCTTACGCGCAAGAGTGCCGTGGGCAGTTGCAGGGCTTGAACCTGGTGGATCACAACGTCAACGTTCGATCTGTTGCTGAAGATGGGCGCCTGCTTACGCCTGACGAGACGTTTATTGTGCTGACGCCAGCGTGGTGGGAGGCGCGGCTAGGAGGGCGGCTCCATCTGTCTTCGGCGGCGCCGGGGATTGTGGAATTGGGCGTCAAGCCGCCCGTCGATGCCGCTGATGTCCCTGTGCGGGTTGGCTTCGACTTGGCGAATGGCATACGCATCAGGGATGCCAGGCTGGCCTGGGAGGGTGAAGACAGACTGTGGGTGACGATCTACTGGGAGGCGGCGCAGCCTGTGAAACCGAATTACCGTGTGGCCATCCACCTCGTTGCCAGGGATCCGCCGGAGGGTGGGGAAGATATCCTGGCGCAGGCCAATGCTCTGAACCCTGTTGGAGGGTGGTATCCCACCAGCCTGTGGGCGGCGGGAGAGGTGGTGCGCGATGATTACGCGCTGGCCGTTCGGCCCGGCTCGCTCCCTGTGGCGGTGCGGATCGCGATGTACGAGATAGACGCCGACGGCGCTTTTGTGAACACGAACTGGCTATCCCTCCCTGTAGCTGTGAGCCGAGAGGGAACGCAATAGAAGAGGATACCTGCCGGCGCATCTATGGCCCGGCGGTGGTGTTATCATACACAACTGGAAACGAGGAGGAGAATTCTGATGACGCTTGAGATAGACACCCCGACGCAGCACGAGCAGCTCAACCAGTGGGTCCAGGAGGTGGCCCAGATGTGCCAACCTGACAGTGTTTACTGGTGCGATGGGAGCAAGGAAGAGTACAACTGGCTCATGACTCACTCGGTCGCCAGCGGGAGCGCTACCCCGCTCAAGGAGCGCCCGAACAGCTTCCTCTTTTGCTCCGATCCCAGCGATGTGGCCCGCGTGGAGGCGCGTACCTACATCAGCACACCTTCGAAGGACGACGCGGGTCCTACCAACAACTGGATCGATCCGGACGAGCTCAAGGGAATTATGCGCGGTCTTTATGAGGGGTGTATGCAGGGACGCACGCTGTACGTCATTCCCTTCTCGATGGGTCCGATCGGCTCTCCGATAGCCAAGATTGGGATCGAGATCACCGATAGCCCTTATGTGGTGTGCAACATGCACATCATGACCCGTGTGGGATCAAGGGTCCTGGAGGCGCTGGGCAGCGATGGGGAGTTCATTCCTTGCCTGCACTCCGTCGGCGCCCCGCTTCCGCCGGGGCAGAAGGACGTAGCCTGGCCCTGCGCCCCGATGGAGAAAAAGTACATCAGCCACTTCCCCGATGAAAACCTGATCTGGTCGTATGGCTCCGGCTATGGCGGCAACGCGCTGCTGGGCAAAAAGTGTCTCTCGCTGCGCATCGCCTCGGCCATGGCCCGGCGCGAGGGCTGGATGGCGGAGCACATGCTCATTCTGCGCCTGATCAGCCCCGAGGGGAAGCAGTACCACATTGCCGCCGCTTTCCCGTCCGCCTGCGGCAAGACCAACCTGGCGATGATCCTGCCCACCGTTGCCGGTTGGAAAGCCGAGTGCATCGGCGACGACATCTGCTGGATGAAGATCGGCTCCGACGGCCGGCTCTATGCGATCAATCCCGAAAGCGGGTTCTTTGGCGTGGCTCCGGGGACATCCTACGACACGAACCCGGCGGCGATGGACACGCTCAAGGAGAACTGCATCTTCACCAACTGCGCCCTGACCGACGACGGCGACGTGTGGTGGGAACTGATGGACGGCGATCCACCCGCGCACGCCATCGACTGGAAGGGCCGCGATTGGACGCCGGCCAGTAGTGATCCGGCGGCGCATCCCAACGCGCGTTTCACGGCCCCGGCGGCGCAGTGTCCGGTGATCTCACCCGATTGGGAAAACCCGCAGGGCGTTCCTATCGATATCTTTGTCTTTGGCGGTCGCCGTGCCTCCGTCGCCCCGCTGGTGCACGAGGCGTACAACTGGGATCACGGTGTCTTTGTCGGTGCGACGGCGGCCTCTGAGACCACGGCGGCCAACATCGGCGCAGTGGGCAACCTGCGCCGTGATCCCTTCGCCATGAAGCCCTTCTGCGGCTACAACATGGGCGATTACTTCCAGCATTGGCTCGATATGGGCGACCGACTGGGCGACAAGGCTCCGCGCGTCTTTTACGTCAACTGGTTCCGCAAGACCCCCGAAGGCCGCTGGCTGTGGCCCGGCTACGGCGAGAACAGCCGTGTCCTCAAGTGGATGTGCGAGCGTATTGAAGGCAAAGTCGGCGCAGAGACGACACCCATCGGGCTATTGCCATGCGCGGACGACCTTGATCTGACCGGAGTGGATGTTCCCCCCGAGGATCTGCGCGAGCTTCTGAAGGTCGATGCCGATGCGTGGCGGGCTGAGCTCCCGGATATCGAAAAGCACTTTGCCCAGTTCGGCGACCGCCTGCCAGCGCGGCTGAGGGCGCAGTTCGTGGCATTCAGAAACCGCCTGGGATAGCGCGTTCCAGGTTGGCGTTTAATCGGCGCGGGAGGCCTCTCGGGAGCCTCCCGCGTTGTTTTCTGCTGAGGTTGTGCTAAAATACCTCGACTCATTGCAGGAGGTGACATCAATGCTTACGAAAGAGGAACTGCTGGCCAAAGCCAAGAAGCCCGCCGAAGACGCCATGCGCCTGCATCCCTACTATCGAGGCAAAGTGCAGGTTGTGCCCAAGTGTATCGTGCGCGACTTTCAGGATTTTGCCATCTGGTACACGCCGGGGGTCGCGGCTCCCTGTCGCGATATCCAGGCGCATCCGGAGAAGGTGTGGGAGCACACCAACCGCGGTAACACCATCGCCATCGTTTCTGACGGGACGCGGGTGCTGGGCCTGGGTGACATCGGCCCTGAAGCCGGCCTGCCGGTGATGGAAGGGAAAGCGCTGCTGTTCAAATACCTGGGAGGGGTGGACGCCGTGCCCATCGTGCTGCGCACCAAGGACCCGGACGCACTGATCGAGACGGTCAAGTTGCTGGAGCCTTCCTTCGGCGGCATCAACTTGGAGGACATCGCCCAGCCTAAATGCTTTCGGATTCTCGACACGCTGCGGGCGACGATGAGCATCCCCGTGTGGCACGACGACCAGCAGGGTACGGCGACGGTCCTGCTGGCCGGGCTGATCAACGCGCTAAAGGTCGTGGGCAAGGAGATGTCAGGAGTCAAGATCGCGCTGATCGGCATGGGCGCGGCGAACGTGGCTACCTATCGCTTGCTCAAAGCCAGTGGGGTTGACGTTGGCGGCATCGTCGCCTGCGACAGCAAGGGCACACTCCACCCAGGCCGTCACGACGTGGAGGCTCAGCAGGGATCGTTTGCCGACAAGTGGCGCATTTGTCAGGAGACCAATGCCGGACGCGTCGTGGGCGGGCCGGCCGAAGCGATGCGCGGTGCGGATATGATGATCGCTCTGAGCACGCCCGGCCCTGGCACCATCAAATCGGAGTGGGTGCAGGGGATGGCGAAGGATGGTATCGTTTTCCCGTGCGCCAACCCCATCCCTGAGATTTGGCCTTGGGAGGCCAAGGAAGCCGGAGCGCGCATCGTAGGCACCGGGCGAAGCGATTTCCCCAATCAACTCAACAACTCCCTGGGCTTTCCCGGCATCTTTCGCGGCGTGCTCGACGTGCGCGCCAAAACCATCACCGACGAGATGGCCATCGCCGCCGCCGAAGAGCTGGCGGCTTGCGCCCAGGAGCGCGGTATCCGCGAGGATTATCTCATTCCCACGATGGACGACTGGGAGGTATTTCCGCGCGAGGCGGCGGCCACGGGCGTCAAGGCCCAGGAGCAAGGCATCGCTCTGCTGAACAAGTCGCGCGAGGAGTTGTACGCCCAGGCCGAGACGACGATCCGGCAGGCGCGTGAGACGGTGCAGACACTGATGCGCGAAGGGCTGATCCCGGTGGCACCGGAGGGGTGATGAGGTGATGGAGATGCTTGAGCGCTCCAAAGAGATCGCTGAACAACTGGTGGCCTGGCGGCGTGACTTTCACATGCACCCCGAGCTGGGCTTCCGGGAGACGCGCACCGCTGCACGTGTGGCGGAGGTGCTGGAATCGTTGGGCTACCGCGTCCGCGCCGGTGTGGGACGCACCGGGGTGGTGGCCGAGCACGGAGAGGGGCATCCCATCGTCGCCATTCGCGCTGACATGGACGCCCTGCCTATTCAGGAAGCCAACGAAGTTTCCTATGCCTCGCAGGTCCCCGGCGTGATGCACGCATGCGGCCACGACGCGCACGTGGCCATCGCGTTGGGCGTAGCGACGTTGTTGGCGGAGGAGGGTTTTCCCGGCACGGTTCGTTTCCTGTTCCAGCCCTCTGAGGAGGCGGGAGATGAAGAGGGTGTCAGCGGCGCGCCGCGCATGATCGAGGACGGCGCGATGGAGGGGGTAGATGCGATGCTGGCCCTGCACATGTGGCCAACCATTCCCACCGGCGAGATCGCTATCGGAGGAGGTCCTGTCTCCGCCGGTGTCAATGCCTTTCGCGCTATCATAAAGGGCCGAGGGGGGCACGGTGCGTATCCGCATCGGACGGTCGATCCCATCTTCATCGGTGGGCACGTTGTGCTGGCGCTTCACGCGATTGTCTCCCGGCGATTGCGCCCGATCGATTCGGCCGTGGTCACTATCGGATCCATCCACGGCGGGCAGGCACCCAACGTGATCCCTGAACAGGTGGAGCTAACGGGGACCATCCGGTTCATGGACGAAGAGGTGCGCCAGCAAATCTGCGCCGAGATCGAGCGCGCGCTGGGGATGGCCCGCGCGATGGGCGGTGACTATGTGCTTCAAATTGAACCCGGTGGAACGCCGATGGTCAATGATGGGGCGGTGGCGAACTGCATCCGCGAGGTTGCCATTGAGCTGCTGGGGGCGGAGCACGTCTTGCCGCAGGAGGTGTCGATGGGTTCGGAGGACTTGGGGGCGTTTCTCGATCTGGCGCCCGGCGCGATGTTCAGATTGGGGTGTCGGATCGAGAGCGACGAGCGTCAGGCGCATAACCCCCGCTTCGATATCGACGAGGGGTGCCTTCCCATCGGCACGGCGGTGTTGACGGAGGCTGCGTTCCGGTTATTGCGCAGCGAGAGTGCCTAGCGAGGGCGCGGTGTTTTTCATCGACTTTCGTTCGCTGATCTTTGGCTTGCTCGTTGTGGTGACGGGCGTTGCTTTTGCCGTTGTCATGCTGGATCGTTGGCACCGCAGACGGCGTGCAGCGGCTTATGGCCTGCAGGAAATCCGCGACGTGTTGGAGCAGGCACCGGTCGGCCTGCTGGCGCTGGGAAGCCCGCCAATGTATCGCTACGCCAATCCTTACGCACGGCGCCTGCTTGGGCTGTCGTCGCCCGCCGGCCCGCTCCCGCAGGCGGAGTGGGTCTCGCTTTTGGAAAGAGATCGACAGGCCGCGCCGGACGAGGGAGGGGTGACGGGACGCTATCGCACAGTCTCGTTGCCTTCTGGAGAGACCGTGCAGTGGTGGGTCGCCAAGTCCGGCAGCGGGCATCTGGCCTTTTTGCAGGATGTCACCGCGCAGCAGCGGGCCGAACAGGCCGCCGGCTACCTGTTTAGCGTGCTCGCCCACGAGCTGCGCACGCCCATCGCGACGATCTTGACGCATCTGGAGATCCTGCAACTGCCCGACATTTCCACGGACACCGGTCAGCAGTCGTTGTGCCTGCTGAAGGCGGAGACGCAGCGTATGTCGCGCCTGATCCACGATATGCTGGAGCTGGGTCGGTTGGAGACCAGCGCCGAGATCGAGCGCGGTCCGATCGCTCTCCTGGGGGTGGTGGAGCAGGCTATCGCGCAGACCGCTTCGAAGGCGGAAGAGCGGCAGATCACTCTTTCCCTCCAGGCCGGCACGCCTTTACCTCTCGTCATGGGCAATGCGGATTACCTCTTGCGGGTATTCTTGAACCTCTTGGACAACGGCTGCAAGTATTCGCGGCCCGGCGATCGAGTGGAGGTCTCGTTGCGGCGGGGGCAAGAGGGGATCGAATGCGCCGTGTGCGATACGGGGCCGGGGATTCCGGCGGAACATCTGGCGCACGTCGCGCATCGCTTCTACCGCGTGGACCGTCGTGGGACGGAGGGCAGTGGATTGGGGTTGGCCCTGGTCAAAGAGATCCTGCGCCGCCATCGGAGTGACCTGCGGATCGAGAGCCGCGCTGAGGGTGAGGGAACAGGCACCTGCGTGCGCTTTGTCCTGCCCATTTCGGAGGAGGTCGGGTGATGAGAGAGCGGGCTTGGCTACGGCGTGGGTTGTGGTTAGCCCTGCTTCTGGCGCTGGCGGGCGGGTATTGGCTCCTGCCCATATCGGGCGGAGTGATGGTGATCCCGGGCGAGGCGCCGGACGCGCCACACTGGCCTATTGTACGTCTTTCCCCCTCGTCGCCCAAGCCGGGGCAGACGGTCGAGTTGTGGGTATCGGACGTGGAGCCTTGGCCCTACGTGATGCTGGCCGTGGATGGTCAGCGATACGATCCCATCGCGTGGCCGATAGGTAGCGCCGAGACGCTGATATGGAAGTGGTCTTTCGTCGTCCCAGAGAGCAGGGCGCACAAGGTGGTCTTGTATCACGATTGCCATACCGGCTGCCAGCAATGGAAACGTATTGATCTGCAGGCCGACTATCTCCCGCCGCCCGTCGATCTGGTGCCGACCAAGCTGGGGGTTGTTTTCGCCGACCCTGATCGGGACTGGCATGGCCGCAGTGGCTGGGACGTGGAACTGACCTACGCCAGCTTGGCTGAACAGAGATACTGGGGTATCGATGATCTGGTTATCCGAGTCGATCGGGCCACGGCAGACGGATTGCGCGTATTGGTGCGGGTTGACTACGACCAGGGGCAGAGTTTGCCGCCCGCGGGCGATGAGGAGTCCCTGGACGAATACCTGGCTTACCTGCGACGCCTGGCGCGGGATGACCGGCTTCGAGATGTGTATGGATACATCGTTGGCAGCAGTTGCAATAGTCTCGATAGCAACACCCAATCACCTGAGCGACCGGTGACGCCGGCCTGGTACGCCCGCATCTTTGCCGGCTACGGCGAGGGCGTGTCTCGTACCGACAACGCAGTCCGCGTGATACGGACCGAAAACCCACGGGCACGCGTGCTTGTAGGTTCTGTGCGCCCGTGGAGCACCGATTCCGATGGCGAGCGCCCGTATGCCATCGACGTGCCGTGGCTCAATTACATGAACACGCTCGTGTCAATGCTGGACGAAAACGCCCGAGCCAAGGCGTCCGCCGGGTTTCCCTTTGCCGCGCCGGATGGGTTTGCCGTACTTGTTTAGCGTCAAGTGGGAGCGGGCTGCGGTGGACCTAGGGACGGCGGGTTTCCCACAGCACGCTGCAACTCGACCAAGAAGTCCAGGATAGGGATCGCTCTCTGATGACAGGTTGCCAACACGC
>DAOUDX010000406.1:0-9027 GCA_034430835.1 Anaerolineae bacterium | reverse complement strand
CCATCTTTTACGACTATGCGGCCCTCGAGCGTCGGCCGGAGCTGTGGCGCTTGCTAAGCGTTCTGGTCAATATCACTCTGCTCGTCCTGTCTGTGATCGTCTTGACCGGAGAGGTTTTGACCCCTCAGATCATCTGGCTGCAGGCCGGAGGCCTCTCGCCAGAGTATCAGGCGCTGGCCGTCGATTTGCTGCGGCTGGCACTTCCCGCGGTGATCTTTACCAGCCTGGCCAGCGTTCTCTCCGGCGCGCTCTACGCTCTCAAGCGATTCACCTTCCCGGCCTTTGTCGGTGCAGCTTCCAACGCCGCCATCATCCTGATGTCTCTGTTCCTGGGGCGGTGCTGGGGTGTCAGCAGCATGGTCCTGGGCACCCTCGTAGGTGCAATACTCCAGGTCGTGATCCAGCTACCCGGCATGCGCGATGCCCGATACACGCTCGCGTTTCATCATCCCGCCCTGCGGCGCGTCGGTCGACTCTATCTTCCCATCATCATCAGCTTGGTGGTCGATAAGGCGGCAGAGATGCTTAGCTACCACCTGACCTCCACCATCAGCGATCCAGCTATTTCTCTGATGGGATACGCGACCCAGATCATCCAATTCCCCCTGGGATTGGTCTCGGCGGCCATCTCGATCGCCATCCTCCCCGCTCTCTCTCAGCGGGCCGAGGCCGACGACGTTGGTCCCTTCCGGGCCACGCTGGTCAGAGGCTTGCGGATGGTCCTGGTGCTGGTCATTCCGGCGACGGTGGGTCTCTACGTGCTGGCGCGGCCCACCATTGCCCTCATCTTCGAGCGCGGAGGCTTTACACCCGCGGATACGATAGCGACGGCGGAGGCACTGCAGTATTCTCTCCTGAGCCTGCTAGCCGCTGCGATAGACCAGCCGCTCATCTTTGCCTTCTACGCCCGTAAGGACACGCTGACGCCAGCCCTGGTGGGCGTGGGGACAACGATCCTCTACGTCATAGCCGCCACCATCTCGGCGGAGCTGGGGATGCTGACCTTACCATTCTTGGTTCTACTGAACGCGCTCAAGCTGACCGCTCATGCCCTGGCGATGCTGGCGCTGGCCCGCTTGCGCCTGAGCGGGCTGGGCGGCCACGGCCTGTGGTCCCTGGCGCTTCAGGCCACGTTGGCCTCTCTGTTGATGGCACTGGTGACGTGGGGCGCGATGCGCGGGCTAATGCAGATCGTACCTTCGGGCTGGGTAGGAAACCTGGCGATCGTAGGCGGGGCCGGGGGACTTGGTGCGGCGATCTATGTACTGCTGGCGCTCGCGCTCAAGCTCGAAGAAGTTCACCTGTTTCGCGCCGCCGTCCGCGACGGCCTGCATCGTTTGAGAAAGGTTGAATAGGAGATCGGATTTGCCCGTCCGGCACGAGACAGCCGATCCTAGCAGAGCGGGCGCTGCCCTTGACGGGGCCTGGGGGGTAGATTATAATCCCTCGTACGTAAGGATTGGAATCGCGAGACGCCATTGAGTAACGATCTCAGCCAACGACCGGTTCGCCCTGATCGGTACGACGAGGCATACTTCCTGAACGCCTGCGAAGGGTTCGAAGAGTTCGTCGCCAGCGAGGGTGCACACCTTTCACGCCGGTTGAGCCAATCCTTCAGAGCGGCGGGAGTCGAGCCCGGCATGCGGGTGCTCGACGTCGGCTGTGGTCGGGGCGAGATCTTGCGCCGCTGTGCCGAGATGGGCGTGGAGGCCCACGGCGTGGACTATGCACCGGCAGCGGTACAGTTGGCACGCGGGACCGGGAATGTCTACCAGGCAAATGCCAAGCGACTGCCTTTCCCAAGCGCACTCTTCGATCGGGTGCTGATGTTCGACCTCGTCGAGCACTTGCACCCATGGGAGCTGCGGCAGGCACTGGCGGAGACGCGGCGCGTGCTGAAACCAGACGGGCGGCTCATTGTTCACACCGCCCCCAACGCCTGGTACGATCGGTGTGCTTATCCAGTGGTACGGGCCGTGCGCAGGCTGATGGGCCAGGGGGAGCTTTACCCCAAGGACCCCCGCGCCATCATTCCGGCTAACATCGAGGTGCACGTGAACGAACAGAGCGCACTAAGCCTGTGGCAGGCGCTGAGACAGGCAGGGTTCTGCGCCCGTGTGTGGCTCGACACGCCCCCGCAGGATCGGAGAGAGGGGCCGGTGCTGGCAGCAGCGCGCCACATCCTCTTCAGTTGGCCGCCTTTTTCGTGGTTTTTCGAGCGAGAGGTGTTCGCGGTGGCGAGGCCGGTGTAGGATGAGCCATCGCTTTCAGGCGATCGTTTTCGACTTCGACTACACCTTGGCCGACTCTTCAAAGGGCGTCGTCGAGTGCATCGACTTCGCCCTGAGAGCAATGGTCTCCCGCCCGTCCCTGGCGAAGCAGCCTGCCGGACGATCGGACTCTCGCTTCCCGACACGTTTGCGGCGCTGGTCGGTCAAGAACACGCCGGGAGGGCTGACGAGTTTGCGCGCCTGTTCATCCAGCGGGCAGACGAGGTGGTGGCTGACTTGACGGTGCTCTTCGAGTCGGTTCCAGAGACGATTGAGAGACTGAGAAGACGGGGTATTTCGCTGGGTATCGTCTCCACCAAGTTTCGGCACAGGATCGAGGCGATTCTGGAACGTGAGAACCTGCTGGATGCATTTGACGTCATCGTCGGCGGAGAGGATGTCTCGGCGCACAAGCCCGGTCCCACGGGCCTGCTTACCGCCGTCGAGAGGCTGGGCAGCACGCCCGCTAGCACGCTCTACGTGGGCGACAGCGTGATCGACGCGGAGACGGCGAAACGGGCCAGCGTGCCGTTTGTGGCCATCCTTTCAGGCACGACGCCGAAGGAGGCTTTTAGGGACTACCCCGTTTGCAGGGTCCTGAAGAGTCTGTCCGAGTTGCTTGCTCTGGAGGACTGTTGATGAGTCAGGAGACATCCAAGTACATTGTGAGAGAACTGGGGCGGCATCGGGCCGAGAACGAAATTATCCTCGCCGTGACTCACCGGGAGAACCTGAGTTGGGAGGAAGCCAGACAACTGGTGGAGAACGTCAAGGTCGAACGCAGAGGCAGCATCGCGCGGAGACAAAGCCCTCTGCTCATAGCGATCGGGGTAGCCACGTTTATCGGCGGACTGGGCCTTTCCACAGCTATTGCATGGGCAACCATCGACGGGGGCATCATCTTCTTCTTGAACTTGCCCATACCCTACCTGGGCAACATCGTCTACTTCGTGACTGGTTTGGGGATGATGGCTGGGTCGGCCTATGGTCTGGGACCGATCGTGCTGGATCTGCTGACCGCCCACGACCAAGAGGATTGAATTACAGCGCATTGATATGAAAGATCGCCGTCCGGTTGACGAGTTGACGATAGAGGAGCTAGAAGAGGTTCTGCGCATCCGCAGGCGGGAGACGCGGATGGAGCGCCTGCGCCAGATGAGCAAGGATGCCGATGAGGGCACCTTTGATCCCTTGGCTCCCAAACCCACTATCGAGCCGCAACCACAGCCCCTGCCAACCGATCACAGGCGCTTCCAGGACACCGGAGCCATCGCACAGTACCGCGCCCACGCGGTGGACGAGCCGCCCACAAAGGAAAGACCCCCGCGCCGGCCACTCCGGATCCGTTGGGATTGGCTGCGCGACAAGAGCTTGCTGGTGATCGAGCTGGGCATACTGGTGGCACTGATCCTCGTCCTTGTCAATATGTGGGTGCTGATGCAGCAACTCAACGAGGAATCCAGCCAGGCCCAGCAAGAGCAGGTGGAGCAATTACCTACCCTCACACCCACACCCCTCATCCGGGTAGCTCTGCTGCCAGGCGGACACACGCCGCCTGACTCGCTCGGAAGAAGCTCGCCGGAGGAAATTCCCGCCCACCTGCGCCACATCGTGAGCGAAGTCACGCCGATGCCCGTGCCCACGAAGGGACCGGAGCAGGCTATCCTCATCGAGATCCCCTCCATCAGCGTGAAGGCGCCGGTCGTGGAAGGAGACGACTGGGAGGCACTCAAGCAAGGGGCCGGCCATCACATCGGCAGCGCCGATCCCGGCGAAAGCGATAACTGCGTCATCTCGGCCCACAACGACATCTATGGCGAGATCTTTCGCGACCTGTCGGACGTCGATCTAGGCGACGAGGTGTTCGTCTACACCGCCAGCCAGGTCTACCGCTACGTCATCACCCAGAAGCGCATCATCGAGCCGGAGGAAGTGAGCGTGATGTACCCCACCTCCAGCCCGGTGCTGACGCTCATTTCTTGCTATCCATACGGCATTGACACGCACCGCATCGTCGTCATTGCCGAACTAAAGTAGAAGGAAAGTGTCTTATGGCAAAGAAATCACGTCGCGCAAAGAGGCAGAAGCAAGTACGCCTTTCGGCAACTCAACTGATGCAGCCAGGGGTGACTGGAACAGTTGATGGCACCCTCATCGCTGTCACGGGACAGGAGGTGTCCGATTTGCGGGAGGAATACCGACATGTCGCCGCCGAGCTCAAGCGCATCAGCATCATCGCCGCACCGATCCTAGCCGTGGTGATCGTCTTGGTGCTGATACTGGCTTGACTGGCCGAGTAGTCGTCCTTTCCCTGTCGACACTAGTCCAAGGGAACCTGCGTCCGAGACTGGTCTGTAGTGCGGGCAGGCAGCGGAGAGATCGCCCGCACCAGCACAGCCAACCCCCACGACACGCCCCAGTGGAGCGCCAGCGCCAGCCACAGGTTTCCGTCCCCAGTCAACACAAACAACGTGCTGCTGACGACAGCCAGCGCCGCACGCATCAATTGCGCAGGGGCCTTCTTTGGGTCAAGCAGCCCTTGGCGCCAGGCAGGGTTGAGCGCTGCTTCCAGCGCAACCAGCCCTAATCCCACCCAAGCTCCCCAATACGTGTCCCCTCCCAGCGCGACGATCGGTACACTGCGATAGAAAGCCCAATGAACTTCGTGGCAAACCGCCTCGAACAGGAACGCCCACCCAGGAGCAACCGCTCCCGCGACTGCACCTCCCTCGCCCACAGGGGCCAAGGCCCGACGGTAGGCCCACCGGCCCAGCGCCAACAGCACCCACGCTCCAGCGCCCAACGCGGCTGCCCACCCTACGTCACGTGCCCAATTGGTCCACGCGCTGGGCATGCCGCTCGACAGGCCCAGGTAGCGCCCGACGAGCACGCTCCTCCACGTGAGGGCAGCAAAGGGCACACCGACGTAGTACAACAAACGGAGGAACTGAAACAGCCAGGGGGAAAAACGGTAGGAAGACAGTCGAGCGACGAACTTACCAATTGAACCGGGGCGGGGACTGCGGAAAACCCAAGCCAAGTTCGCCCACAGGATAGCCGCGAACAGCGAACCTCCCAGCCACAGCCAGCTTTCATCCCACGCTATGGGTAACCCGGGCACGCAGCTACCTCCGGCCCAGCGGCACAGTCAACGTGACCCGAGTTCCCTCGCCCACCCTCGAAGAAACGCCAATCCGACCCCCAACCAACTCGGCCCGCTCGCGCATATTGATCATGCCCAGACTGCCGCGCTCGTCGTAGCTCGTCTGCATTGCCTCCACGTCAAATCCGCGACCATCATCCTCGACCTCGACGACAAACACGTCGTCTCGACGTTGGAGCCGCACCCAGATAGTGTCGGCTTGAGCGTGCTTTCGGGCGTTCCCGATAGCCTCTTCGACGATGTAAAAGATCACGCCCTGCACGTTCTGATCCAGCAAGTCGTCCACAGACGGATCCGCCTCCAGGTAAATCGGCGTCGATTCCGTCTCGGCCAGTTTGGCGGCGTACTGCTCCAACGCTGCCAGCAAGCCTTGCGTCTCAAGAATGAGTGGCCGAAGAGTGAAGAGCATGTGGCGGATCTCCTTCGTCGTGCGACGAGCCAACTCCTCGATCCGCGCCAGCTCCTCCGCCGTCTGCTGCACGCTCTTGTTCTTCTCCAACATCACTCGCGCGTAATTCAGCCGCATCGCGATGGCCGCGATACTCTGCGTCGGACCGTCGTGCAGGTCTCGAGCCAGTTTCTTACGTGCGTCTTCTTCTACGTCAACGATGCGCTCTTTCTCGTCCATCAGACTCTGGTAGAGTTGAGCGTTCTGCAGAGCCACGATAGCCTGATTGCAAATCGCTATGAGCAAATCCTGATGTTCAGGGGTGTAGGCATTGGGATGGGAGCTTCCGAAAACCACCACCCCAAAGCTTTCGAAGCCAGCCCGAAGTGGTACTACGATGGCTTGTCGGCAACTGTGCATGGCAACCAGTTGCCCGAGCTCTGGGTCCGCCGCTGGATTGCTGACGATCACAGGCTCTGCACTTACCAGCGCCTTGGCAAGGGCACCGTCTTTGCCATGAAACACAGCACTCTGGTCGCGCGACGGCAAATGCCGGCAGGCCACGATGCGTAGATCTCTGTGGCTAAAAAGCAGCACCATACTCACGTGCGACGGATTGAAACGACCTAGCCCGCGCATCCCCTCCTCGCCCACCTCAAGCACTGCCTGCAACACTTTGTTGTAGTTCAGCGTCGCACTGAGCGTGCTGGCTAATTCGAAAATCACCCGCGAGTGCTCCTGAGCTGCTTGCAGCCTTCGCAACTCCGCTTCCTCACGCAGCCTGCGGGCTCGCGCCACGACTTTCTTCACCCTATCTCCCGCGTAGCCGCTCACTAGGGTCGCCATTAGAAGCACCGCAAAGGTAGTGAAGTAGACAACCAGATCCGCATCCGTCATCCCAAGTGGCGGAAGGATGTACCCCGTAACGCCGTAGGCCACCACGATGACGACGAAAACCAGCAAGCTGACCAGCCATGGGAAGCGCAGCGCTGCTGTGAGAATAGGGAACAGGGCAAAGAGCAGCAACGGGCTTCTCAGACCTCCTGAAGAAACGACGAATCCGACGGTCGCGATTGTGTCGAGCACCAGCGCCAGCACGGGCAAGACACCGGGGAAAACGCCAAAAGAGAGCATGAGCAGGATAAAGACGTTGTAGAGAATGGTCGAAGCCATGAGAATGATCTGGGGAAGGAAATTGGTGGCATCGAAGGGAATACCGCTGACGCGAGCGTGGATGAAGCTGATGAGTGCCACGCAGACTAGGAGTAGCCAACGTAGTTTACTGATCAGCCAGTCTATCTGGAAGCGCTCTCTGGCATTCTTGAGCGTGAGCATGCCTTTCTCGCTGGCGACCAAATGGGCCGCGGTGAGAAGGGATTTTCTCCTTATCCGCGGCCTGGCTCTAGATTGTGGGCGCGAAGGGACTCGAACCCCTGACCTCTACAATGTGAGTGTAGCGCTCTGACCAACTGAGCTACGCGCCCCGATCTGACGCGCCGAGATTATAGCACTGAACTTCGCTGGCTGCAAGTCCGCATTGACGCCGGTTCGGCAACCCTCACAAATCAATACAAAAGGAGAGCACTACAATGCAACTAACTGACGCTGTAGAAGGCTATCTGCTGTTTAAGGCAAGCAGGGCAAGCTCAGAGACCATCAAGACTGACACGTTCTTGCTAAAGCAGTTCATAGCGTGGTGCGGTGACGGTGAAGTGGGAACCGTTGCCAGTGAGGATATAAGGCGATACCTCAACTACCACAAAGAGCGCGGATTGGCCCCACATACGCTACACCGACACCGGGCGATCCTGAGTGCATTCTATGCTTGGCTATCCTCTCCAGACGTAGGGCTTGCAGAAGGCAACCCGGTTGAGCGAGTACCGCCGCCCAAACTGCCTAAGCTTAAGCACCGGGCGCTAAGTCAGTCAAACATCAAGGCCTTGTTGCTTGCCTCAGACCGGGTACACCGCAAGCGACGTGCCAAGGCTCTGCTGCTGTTTCTCCTGGACACTGGCGCTAGAGCCTCAGAGGTTTGTGGTGTGACTATGGCCGATGTGGATTTCAAGACTGGCAAAGTTCTGGTGACAGGCAAAGGCGCAAAGCAAAGGTTTGTCTACCTTGGCAAACGGGCGCTTTCCGCCCTGTGGCTCTACGTCAAGGATGGGCGATCAGAGCCGGCACAGGTAGACGGTGACTATCTCTTCTTGACTGATGAAGGCTACCGGCTAACCCGCCACACGCTGCGCGGTATTATCTGCCGGTTGGCAGAGGTTGCAGGTATCAAGGCCACGGTTCACCAGTTCAGACATACAGCGGCAATCGAGCACCTGAGACACGGCATGGATTTGGTGAGCGTCCAACACCTGTTGGGGCACGAGTCCATAAACACCACAAGGCAATATCTCACAGCCCTGCAGGATGAGGATGTAGGGGAGCGGGCAAGGAGAACAAGCCCGGCTGACAACTGGAAGCTATAGCCTAGTGTCTGGTGGAAGCCCGGTCGTAAACAATGGCCTTTTTTGACATTGGCTCATTCCTCCCCCTCTGGCTGGGGTTTGTATGCTCTGGCCAACTCACGTAGCACTCCTAGGCACTCCTGGCCATAAGCGACCAGGTGTTTTCTCAAGTATTCACCACCTTCTGCGAAATAGTGCAAACTGGTTGAGCCAGTGGTGATCTCAAGTTCAGTTCTATGAGGTTGTCGGCGGCCAATATCTGACTCCGCAAGGGTGGTTTCGATCTTGACTGATGTGGTGTGGTTAAGCGGCATGCATTTAACCAATTCCTTCTCTACTGAGACTAGAAAGTCGTAGACAATCGGTTCATTGGTTAGAAGTGACAACTTCAGGGTGCAATCTCTGCCCTCTCCGAAGTAGTGTATATAATGCTTGAAGTCCTGCTCAGTCAACTCCTCTGGCATCATCTCCATGACTTTCTCAAACATTGGGTGCATAAGAGGGCGCTGCGTATTGTTTGATGCAGCGTTCTCGATAATTTCTGCGATACGATCCTTGAGAGATTTTGGTTCAGACACCTTTTTCTCCTTTCAAAATGTTACCCTTGCTCATTTGTCCCTCCTGGTATCATAGATTTTGTGGGTGGTTGACACCACCGTCAATACCGATAAAGTGTCTCTGCCCCATCATGTGGAGAGAGCAGAACCCGTTGATAGAGATGGGAGACGCACAGGTTTTTTGTCCCGTTCC